>JAUXVE010000015.1 GCA_030680415.1 Rubrivivax sp. | reverse complement strand
GGCCATGGGCCCGAGCAGCGCAGGGCAGTCGGCGCGCAGCGACGACCGCCTCAGTCGCACGCCGCGCCCCGCCCGGACACCCCTTTGCCGCCACCACAGCCCGCACGCGAAAGCGGACGGTCAAGGTCCGCAACGGGCCGCAAGCTGACTCGCTGCCCGCGCGAACGATGCATGCGTCGCGGGTCGTGCAAAGCGCGGTGGAACAACTGACATGAACGCGCCCGCGAAGATGATCTTCGACGTCGTCTCGGTGCGGCTTTCGGCGCACGCCAGCGAAGCACGCTGCAAGCAGGCGACGCTGGCCCTGGACACCGACCTGGCCGGCAACCCGCAGGCCTTCAACCCGGCCGAGCTGCTGCTGGCGGCGCTGTCGGCTTGCATCATCAAGGGCATCGAGCGCGTCGTGCCGATCCTGGAATTCGAACTGCGCGGCGTCGAGGTGCACGTGCACGGCGTGCGCCAGGATGTGCCGCCGAAGCTGGAATCCATACGCTACGAGATCGTCGTCGACAGCGACGAATCCGATCGCCGCCTGGACCTGTTGCACGAGAATGTGCGCCGCTTCGGCACCGTCTACAACACCGTCGCACCAGGCACCGACCTGGCCGGCACATTGCACCGCAAGATCACCCTCCCTTCATGAGTGCAGGCCACGACCACAGCGCCACCCCGGCCAGCTACAACGCGGCCTTTGCCATCGGCATCGGGCTGAACCTCACCTTCGTCGCCATCGAGGCCTTCTACGGCTGGAAGGTCAATTCGCTGGCGCTGCTGGCCGACGCCGGGCACAACCTCAGCGACGTCATCGGTCTCGTGCTGGCCTGGGGCGGCGCGCTGGCCGGCCGGCTGCGGCCCGACGCGCGCCACACCTACGGATGGAAGCGCGCCAGCATCCTGGCCGCTTTCATCAACGCGCTGCTGCTGCTGGTGGCGATGGGCTCGCTCGCCTGGGAGGCGGTGCACCGGCTGCAGTCGCCGCTGCCGATGGAAGGCGTGACGATCATGGTCGTGGCCGGCATCGGCATCGTCGTCAACACCGCCACCGCGCTGCTGTTCATGCGCGGCAGCAAGAGTGACCTGAACATCCGCGGCGCCTTCCTGCACATGGCGGCCGATGCGCTGGTCTCGGCCGGCGTCGTGGTGGCCGGCGCGTTGTCCCTGTGGTTCGCGTGGAACTGGCTCGACCCGGTAGTCAGCCTGGTCATCGCCGCGCTCATCGTGGTCGGCACCTGGAGCCTGTTCAGGCAGTCGCTGCACCTGCTGTTCGACGGCGTCCCCGAAAGCGTCGACCTGCACGCGGTGCAGGCGCTGCTGCAGGGCCTGCCCGGCGTGGCCCAGGTGCACGACCTGCACGTGTGGGCCATGGGCACCAGCGAGACGGCGCTCACTGCGCACCTCGTGATGCCCGACGGCGGCGGCGACGATGCCTTCCTGAAACACGCCACCGACGAACTGCACGAGCACTTCGAGATCCGCCATGTCACGCTGCAGGTGGTGCGCGAGGCCTTCTGCGAAGGCTGCGCGGCGTTGCCGTCCGTTGGCGGCGCTGGCGAGCCGCGGGCCGATGCGGCGCGCGACGACCACGATCACGATCGCGGCCAGGATCATGAGCCCGCGCACCGGCGCCTGGGAGCGGCCGGCTGAGAGACCGTCAGCAACAGGTCATCACAAACCGTCAACCGCGCGCCGCCGGCTGCAGCGCAATGATCGCCATGCCCGCCAGCGCCACCGCCGCGCCGGCCCAGTCCCAGCGCGTCAGCGCCACCCCGTCGACAAAGAACAGCCAGGCCAGCGCGACCGCGATGTACATGCCGCCGTAGGCCGCATAGGTACGTCCGGCGGCAGCAGGGTGCAAGGTCAGCAGCCAAGCGAACGGCGCCAGCGCCAGCGCGGCCGGCAGCAGCAGCCAGGCCGGCTTGCCCTGGCGCAGCACCAGCCAGGGCAGGTAGCAGCCGATGCAGCGCGATCTCGCGTGCCTCGCTGCAGCGCGTGCCGTCTTCCAGCTGCAGCAGCTGCGCGACTTCGTCGAGGCTGAAGCCGCTGCGCTGCGCCGACTTGACGAAGCGCACGCGCGCCACTTCGGCCGGCCCGTAGCGGCGTACGCTGCCGCTGGGGCGTTCGGGCTCGGGCAGCAGGCTGCGGCGCTGGTAGAAGCGGATCGTCTCGACGTTGACGCCCGCGGCGGCGGCGAGGGCGCCTATCGTGAGACCGGTATCAGGGGCCAGGCCGCTGGTCGTGACTCGCATCTTGCTTGACGCCGTACTCAGGTACGGAAGTATGCTGCCTTCCATGCCTGCCGATGCACCCGTCTCCCGCCGTCCGGCCGCGCCCGGCGGCGAACGCGGCCCGTTGCTGGCCGGCGCGCTGGGCGAGGTGTGCGCCGTGCCGCGGGTCAGCCAAGGCTACAAGCTGCTGTTTGGCGCCGTCGTGCTGCTGGTGCTGGTGGCGCTGTCATTCCACTGGTTCACACCGTTCTCTTACTGAAAGTCCACACCGATGAACAAGCTCCTTGCCGTCACCCTTTGCACACTGCTGGCCGCGCCGGCGTGGTCGGCGCCACGCATCGTCACCTTGTCGTTGCCGACGATGGACTGCGCCGTGTGCCCGATCACCGTCAAGAAGGCACTGGTCAAGGTGGACGGTGTCAGCCGGGCCGAGGTGAACTTCGACAAGCGCCAGGCCCTCGTCGGCTTCGACGATGCGAAGACCAGCGTGCAGGCGCTGACGCGCGCCACGCAGGATGCGGGCTATCCGTCGACCGTGGTCGAGCGCCCGACATGAGCGCGGTGACCCTGGAATCGACGCTGACCTGCCCGCACTGCGGCCACGCCAAGGCCGAACGCATGCCCACCGATGCCTGCCAGTGGTTCTACGAGTGCGAAGCCTGCCAGGCCGTGCTGAGCCCCCAGCCCGGTGACTGCTGTGTCTTCTGCTCCTACGGCACTGTGCCATGCCCGCCGATCCAGGCGCAACGGGCCGGTGATCCCGGCGAGCGCGGCAGTTGCTGCGGCTGAGCGCCGCGATGACGCGCTCGGTAATGAGCAGGCGCTGACGCCAGCTTTCCACCCGCCAGGATCATCCTCGACGTCGAGTCGGTGTTCGACGCGATCGCGGTCAAGGCGGCAAGATGATCGGCGGCGACGGGCGACACCCCCGCCGTCTTGATGCTGCTCAAGCCATGGCCGGGACTGGAGATCAAGACTCGAACCATGTCAAGGATCCACACCGAACGCCACCGCACCCACAGCATCGGCTGGCTGCGCGCCGCCGTGCTGGGGGCCAACGACGGCATCGTTTCCACGGCCAGCCTGATCATCGGCGTGGCCGCCGCCAATGCGACGCAAAGTGCCGTGCTGGTGGCCGGCGTGGCCGGGCTGGTGGCGGGGGCGATGTCGATGGCGGCGGGCGAATATGTTTCGGTGAGTTCACAGTCGGACACCGAACAGGCCGACATCGCGCGTGAACGCCACGAACTGGCGACCGACACCGACCGCGAAACCGCCGAACTGGCCGGCATCTACGTGCAGCGCGGCCTCGATGCCGACCTCGCGCAACAGGTGGCAACACAGTTGATGGCCAAGGATGCCCTTGGTGCCCATGCCCGCGACGAGCTCGGCATTTCCGAAGTCGTGAGCGCCAGGCCCCTGCAGGCCGCCTGGGCCTCGGCTGGGGCGTTCACCGTCGGCGCCGGCTTGCCCTTGTTGAGCGCGTGGCTGTCGCCGGAAAGGTATCTGTCGTTGGTGGTCGGCGCGACGTCGCTGCTGTTTCTGGTGTTGCTGGGCGGCTTGGCGGCCCATACCGGCGGTGCCCCCATTGCCAGAGGCGTCGCGCGGGTGACGTTCTGGGGCGCGCTGGCGATGGCGATCACGGCGGGCGTCGGCAGGCTGTTCGGCGTGGCCGCTTGACGCGCCTGATGGCTGAACGCTTGCTTGCGCGGGCTCACGCGTCGCTGGCGCTGCTGCAGGGTCTGGGCGCGCCGACGGTGGTGCTGGGCGTCTACGCGTGGGCCGCGCAGCGCCTGCCCGAAGGCCAGGCGCGGGCCTTCGCCTTCGCCACGCTGGTGGTCGCCAAGCTGGCGCTGATCTTGTCCAACCGTCCGGGAACGAAGTCGTCGTGGGGCTCGCTGCGCACGCCCGACCTCACGCTGTGGGTCGTCGTCGCCCTGGCGCTGGCGCTGCTGGCGGCAGCGCTGTACCTGCCCTGGGCCGTCGGCGTGCTGCGCTTGGCGCCTTGCCGGCGCATGAACTCGCGGCGGCCGGCGCGCTGGGCCTGCTGGGCGTGCTGTGGTTCGAGGGTGTCAAATGGGCACGCCGTTCAAGTGGCGATGCCGCGAACGGAAGGGGGAATGCGAATGTGCGGCATCTGCGGTGAACTGAGATTCGACGGCGCCACGCCGGACCTGGTGGCGCTCGACCGCATGTCGGCGCAGCTGGCCCGGCGCGGGCCCGACCATTCAGGCAGCTACAGCGACGGGCCGCTGGCGTTCGGGCACCGGCGGCTGTCGATCATCGACCTCACGCCCAGCGCCAACCAGCCGATGGTCGACGCGGCACTGCAACTGGCGCTGGTGTTCAACGGCACGGTCTACAACTACCGCGAGTTGCGCACCGAACTGCTCGCCCTGGGCTACGCCTTCTTCTCGCACGGCGACGGCGAAGTCATCCTGAAGGCCTACCACGCCTGGGGCGAACGCTGCGTGGAGCGCTTTTACGGCATGTTCGCCTTCGCGGTCTGGGACCAGCGCACGCGGCAGCTGTTCCTGGCCCGCGACCGCTTCGGCATCAAGCCGCTGTACCTGGCGCAGGACGGCCAGCGGCTGCGCTTCGCTTCCAACGTGCAGGCGCTGCTGGCCGGCGGCGGCGTCGACACCCGGCTCGACGCGGTGGCGCTGCACCACCACTTCACGCTGCACACGGTGGTGCCGGCGCCGCGCACGGTGCTGGCCGGCGTGCGCAAGCTGCCGCCGGCCACACTGATGACGGTGGCCGCCGACGGCAGTGCCACCCAGCGCGTGTACTGGACGCTGGATGCCACGCGGCCGGCACAAGCGCCGACCGAGGCCGAGTGGCTGAACGCGACGCGCGCGGTGCTGGTGCGTGCGCTCGAGCGCCGCCGCCTGGCCGCCGACGTGCCGGTGGGCGTGCTGCTGTCCGGCGGGCTCGACTCGAGCCTGCTCGTCGGCCTGCTGGCCGACCACGTGAACGACCTGCAGACCTTCTCGATCGGCTTCGAGGGCGTCGGCGCGGGTGACGAGAAGGCCGACGAGTTCGAATACTCCGACCTCGTCGCCAGGCATTTCAAGACCCGCCACCACAAGGTCCTCATTCCCAACGATGAAGTGCTGCAGCGCCTGCCCGAGGCGGTGGCGGTGATGACCGAGCCGTCGATGAGCCACGACGTCATCGCGTTCTATCTTCTGAGCGAACGGGTTTCCAAGGACGTGAAGGTGGTGCTGGCGGGGCAGGGCGCTGACGAGGTCTTCGGCGGCTATTTCTGGTACCCGCTGATGGATGCCGAGACCGGCCCCGCCGTCGAGCGCTTCAGGCGACACTACTTCGACCGCGACCACGCCGAGTACCTGGAGATGATCGCGCCGGCATTTCATGTGCCCGACGTCACTGCCGAGTGGGTGGCGCGTGAACTGGCGCGGCCGCAGGCCGACACCTTCCTCGACCAGGTGTGGCGCTTCGATGTCACGACGCTGATCGTCGACGACCCGGTCAAGCGCGTCGACAACATGCCCATGGCCTGGGGACTGGAAGTGCGCGTGCCTTTCCTCGACCACGAACTGGTCGAACTGGCGGCGAAGATGCCGCCGGTATTGAAGCTCAAGGAGGGCGGCAAGTACCCGCTCAAGGCGATCTCGCGCGGCGTGATCCCGGATGCGGTGATCGACCGGCCCAAGGGCTACTTCCCGGTGCCGGCGCTGAAACACGTGCGCGGGCCGTTTCTCGAACTGATGCGCGGCATCCTGCAGTCCGACGCCTGCATCCGGCGCGGCCTGTACCAGCGTGCTTACGTCGACAAATTGCTGGCCGACCCCGAAGCGCACTTCACGCGCATCCGCGGCAGCAAGCTGTGGCACCTGGCGGTGCTGGAATGGTGGCTGCAGGTGCACGTGGACAGCGTGACCGACCATGTGTGAACTGCTCGCCGTTTCGAGTTCGCAGCCGACCCGGCTCACGTTCTGCCTGCAGGCGCTGGCGGCACGCGGTTCGATGAGCAGCAGCACGCACGACGGCTGGGGCGTCGCGTTCTACCAGGGGCCCGACGTGGCGCTGTTCCGCGAGCCGGCGGCTGCCGCCGACAGCGCGCTGGTGCGTTACCTCGAAACGCAGGGGCCGGCCACCGGCCTGGCCGTCTCGCACATTCGCCACGCCACGCGCGGCGAGATTTCGCTGGCCAACACACAGCCCTTCGTGCGCGAACTCGGCGGCCGCACGCATGTGTTCGCGCACAACGGCGACCTGCCGGGCATCTGCCGCAGCGAGGTACTGGCGCCGGGACCGTATCGCCCGGTGGGGCAGACCGACTCCGAGCATGCCTTCTGCGCCTTGCTGTCGCGGCTGGGCACGTTGTGGCAGGCCGAAGATCCGCCAACGCTGGAGGCCCGCCTGTCGGTGCTGACGCCGTTTGCGGCCGATCTGCGCGCGCTCGGTCCCGCCAATTTCCTCTACGCCGACGGCGATGCGCTGTTCGCGCACGGCCACCGGCGCATGCAGGCCGCCAGCGGGCGCGCCGAACCGCCGGGGCTGTGGCTCATGCAGCGCGACTTCGCTGCGGTCCCGGCGGGCGTCGACGAACTGGCCGCCGTGACCGTCGAGCGTGCCGCACGATCGGCGGTGTGGCTGGCCAGCGTGCCGCTCAACGACGAGGCCTGGCGGCCCTTGACCGACGGTGAGTTGCTGGTGGTACGGGCCGGACGCGTGATCGGGCAGGGGTCGCCGTGACCGGGCCGTGCGTCCCGGGGTCGGCAGGCGCGCGGTCGACCGAAGGGGCTTGCGGCGCCGCTATACCGTGAGTGACCGCGACCCCGAGGGATCGTGCTCAATGCCTTGCCGCCGGCATGGATGTCCCATTAGGCATGGATAGACGTCGCCAGCAGGTGCGCTGCGCCGGCGTGTGACGTTACCCAAACCTGAACCGGAGATACCCCATGAGCACCCGACAAGTCGTCCTTTGCCACCCCGTGCGCAGCGCCATCGGCACCTACGGCGGCAGCCTCAAGGACATGCCCGCGCCCGAACTGGGCGCGGTGGCCATCCGCGAGACGCTCAAGCGCTCGGGTCTCGCCGCCGACAAGATCCAGACCCTGGTGATGGGCAACGTCATCCAGGCCGGCGTGAAGATGAACCCGGCACGCCAGGCCGGCATCGCCGCCGGGTTGCCGGTGGAGGTGCCCGCGCTCACCGTCAACCGCGTCTGCGGCTCGGGCGCGCAGGCCGTGGCCAGCGCGGCGCTGGAGATCTGGGCCGGCATGATCGACTGCGCCATTGCCGGCGGCATGGAGAACATGGACCGCGTACCCTACCTGCTGCCGCAGGGCCGCTGGGGTGCCCGCATGGGCGACATCACGATGTTCGACAGCATGCTCTACGACGGCCTCAACGACGCTTTCAGCGGCAAGCACTCGGGCTGGCACACCGAAGACCTGGTGATCAAGAACGGCATCAGCCGCGAAGACCAGGACCGCTGGGCGCTGCGTTCGCAGCAGCGCTTCAGCGCAGCGCAGGCGGCTGGCAAGTTCGAGGGCGAGATTGCCGCTGTCGAAGTGCCCGGACGCAAGGGTCCGGCGGTGTTTGCCAAGGACGAACACAACCGGCCCGAGACCACGGCCGAGTCGCTGGCCAAGCTCAAGCCCGCCTTCCGCAAGGAAGGCACCATCACCGCCGGCAATGCGCCGGGCCTGAACTCCGCCGGCGCGGCGATGGTGGTCTCGCACACCGCCTGGGCCGAGAAGAACGGCCTGGTGCCGATGGCGCGCCTGGTGAGCTACGGGGTCGGCGCGGTCGAGCCGGGCATGTTCGGTCTGGGGCCGGTGCCGGCGGTGCGCCAGGCGCTGGCGCGCGCCGGCTGGGCGGTGGGTGACGTCGACCGCGTCGAGGTCAACGAGGCCTTTGCCGCGATCTCGCTGGCCTGCCTGCGCGAGATCGGCTTTGCCGAGGACATCGTCAACGTCGAAGGCGGCGCCATCGCCCACGGCCACCCGATTGGCGCCAGCGGCGCGGTGCTGGCCACCAGGCTGATGCACTCCATGAAGCGCGACGGCTGCAAGCGCGGCATCGTCACGCTGTGCATCGGCGGTGGCCAGGGCATTGCACTGGCGATCGAGATGGTGTGAAAGCGTGCCGATGAAACCGTCCTTCACCGCACCCGCAATCCAGGTGGAGGACGTGGTGCGGACGCCAGGCAATAGCGGAGTTACCGCATCGTGATCGCAGCCGCCGCCGTCCTGACATTCCTGCTGACCACGGTGATGGCGATGGCGGGGGTCGGTGCGGCCTTCGTGCTGATCCCGGTGTTCCTGGCGCTGGGCGTGGAGTTGCACACGGCCATGGCCACTGCGCTGCTGCTCAACGCAGTGGCCATGACCGTGGCCTCGGTCACCTTCGTCCGCAAGCGGCTGGTGGTGTGGCCGCTGGTGCTGCCGATGCTGGCGCTGGCGGTGCTGACATCGCCGCTGGGTGTGCGGCTGGCGCAGCAGATGGAGCGCAAGCCGCTGCTGTGGCTGTTCGTCGGCTTCCTGCTCTTCGCCAGCCTGATGATGCTGTGGTACCGGCCGCGCCCGCGGCCGGTGCAGGGCTCGACCGCGGCGGCACTGGCGCTGGGCCTGCCGGTGGGTGCGGTGGCGGGTTTCGTCGGCGGGCTGCTGGGCGTGGGCGGCGGCAACATCATCGTGCCGGCACTGGTGGCCAGCGGGCTGGAACCCAAGCGCGCCGCGGCCAGCGCCTCGTTCGTGGTGCTGTTTGCATCGCTGGCCGGCTTTCTGGCGCACGCCACGGTGGCGCACATCGGCACCACGCTGCTGGCTACGACGGCCGTGGCCAGTGCGGCGGGAGCCGCGCTGGGTGCCTGGCTGGCGAGCGAGCGGCTGCGTGCCGAGCACTTGAAGAAGATCATCGCGCTGGTCCTGCTCGCCGTCGCCGCCAAGACGGCCTGGGACCTACTCTGATCGCTGATCGCAGCCCGCGGCAGCGCCGCCCTCGGATGCGCTTCGTCCGAACGAGCACACGACTTTCTGGAGACCTTCATGAACGACGATCGACAGACCTTGACACAAGCCCTGGTGTTCCACGGCCATCGCTGCTGGGCCAGCGTGGCCGGCGTGCGCGCCGGCCTGGCGGCGCTGCGCGAACTGGGTGTGCGCCGCTCGGGCGGGCGCCAGTTGCACGCCTTCATCGAGATCGGTGAAGACCACGGCGGCATGTGTTTCGGCGACGGCGTGCAGTACGCCACCGGCTGCACGCTGGGCAAGGGCAACATGGACAAGACACCCTTGGGCAAGCTGGCCGTCACGGTCATCGAGCGCGCCAGCAACCGTGCGCTGCGCGTCAGCTACAAGCCGACGCTGCAAAAACGCATCGGCGGGTCGGCCTTCATGGTCAAGCGCGGCCAGGGCATCGAACCCGACGACATTCCCGAAGCCGAACAGATGGAGCTGGTGGATCTGG
This sequence comes from Rubrivivax sp., assembly GCA_030680415.1. Classification (GTDB taxonomy): domain Bacteria; phylum Pseudomonadota; class Gammaproteobacteria; order Burkholderiales; family Burkholderiaceae_C; genus Rubrivivax. Next base: position 90,194 of record JAUXVE010000015.1, on the reverse strand, counting down.
TGTGGAACGCGCCGGAGGCCGATGTGCTGAGTCTGGGCGAGATCTACCCCTTCGACCGCGACTGGCTGCCGGAGACCATGGGCTTCGTGCCCTGTGCCGCCTGCCATGAACTCACCGCCCGCGCCTACCTTCGCGTGGTCGGGGACAAGCATGTCTGCATTCCTTGTTCCGGCTACGAGCGCTGAAAGTCGAGCGTGGACTGTCCGGGCTATTTGTATGTAACGCCGCGTTGCAGCAGCCCCCGGCGCAATGTGGCGATGCAAAACGCATGGCATGCGACACGGTGGCGATACACGGCGCAGCTTCAATATCACCTGCGCTGCACAACAACTGCCCCTGAGGGCATCGGAACGGACGTGACATGTCATTGATCGAAGCCCGCGCGGTATCGCGCATCTACAAGACCGGCGATGTCGAAGTCGCCGCGCTGCGCGATGTGAGTCTCGCCATCGACGCCCGCGAATTCGTCGCCTTCGTCGGCCCCTCGGGCAGCGGCAAGACGACGCTGCTCAACCTGGTGGGCTGCCTGGACCACCCCAGCAGCGGCACGCTGACGGTGATGGGCACCGACGTGGCGCGCCTGAGCCGGGCGGCTGCGGCCGCCTTCCGCGGCGAGCACCTCGGCTTCATCTTCCAGGAATTCAACCTGGTGCCGGTGCTCAGCGCCTACGAGAACGTCGAATACCCGCTGCTGATGGTGCGCAACTGGCCGCCCGACAAGCGCCGTGCGCAGGTCATGAAGCTGCTCGAAGCCGTGGGCATGGCCGACCAGGCGCACAAGCGGCCCGACCAGCTTTCGGGCGGCCAGAAACAGCGCGTCGCCGTCGCGCGCGCGCTGGTCAGCGAACCGAAACTGGTGCTGGCCGACGAACCCACCGCCAACCTCGACCACGACAGCGCGAACAAGGTGCTGGCGCTGATGAAGCAGCTGCGCGACGACACCGGCACGACCTTCGTCTTTTCCACCCACGACCCCAAGATCATGGCCGCCGCCGAGCGCACGCTGGTGCTGGAAGACGGCCGCCTGGTGCAGGAGCAGCGCGCATGATCGCCACCCTGAAACTCTCGGCGCGCAACCTCATGCGCTACCAGCGGCGCACCTGGCTGACGGCCGGGCTCATCACCATCGGCGTGGTGGCGATGCTGCTCTTCGTGGCCGCCGCGGGTTCGTTCAAGAACGTCATGGTCGGCCAGATCACCGACAGCATGCTGGGCCACCTGCAGGTGCACCGCAAGGGCTACATGGCGTCGGTGGACAACCTGCCGCTGAACCTGAATATCGGCGCCGGCATGCTGGACAGGCTGAAAACCGAACTGGCCGCCGAGCCTGCCATCGAGGCCGTCTCGGTGCGGCTGAAGCTGGGCGCCATGTTCAGCAACTATGCCGAAACGACCAGCATCCGCCTGAACGGCGTGGACCCCGCCGCCGAGGACGCCACCGCACCCGGGCTGCGCACGCGCATCAGCGAAGGCGATAAGACCGGCCCGCTGCTGGCGCCGGGCCAGGTGCTGATCCCCGAGCTGATCGCCCGGGGCTTCAAGGTCAAGGTGGGCGACACGGTGGTGCTGCTGGCCACCAACCGCGACGGCTCGGTGAACGGCAGGAACTTCGTCGTGCGCGGTGTGCTCGAGCCGATCACCGGCCCGGGCGGCCGCGACGGCTATATCCATACCGACGATGCGCGCGAGTTGCTGCGCATGGAAGCCGCCGAGGCCATGGAGGTGGCGCTGCGGCTGAAGGACATCGACGCGCTGCCGCAGGTGCAGGCTGCGCTGGCAGCGCGGCTGCAGGCACTGGTCAACAAGGACGGCAAGCCCATGCTCGACCTGCACGACTGGAAGGCGCTGAGCCCGTTTGCCAATATCGCCAACATGATCGACCTGATGACGGTCTTCATCCGCGCCATGCTGGTGGCCATCGTGCTCGTGAGCGTGATGAACGTGATGCTGATGGCGGTGTACGAACGCATCCGCGAGATCGGCACGCTGGCCGCCATCGGCACGCCGCCGCGACGCATCCTGGGGCTGTACGTCGGCGAAGGCCTGCTGCTGGGGCTGATGGGCGCGGCGGTGGGAGTGCTGGTGAGCCTGGCGGCGGTGGCGTATTTCAACGCCTACCCGCTGCGGTTTCCGTTCGGCCGCCAGGTGATCACACTGCAGCCCGAGCTTTCACCGGCCGAGATCGTCACCGTCGCGGTGCTGGTGGTGGGCATGGCCGTGCTGGCCAGCCTGCAGCCGGCGTGGCGCGCTTCGCGCATGGACCCCGTCGAGGCTTTGCGCCATGTTTGAAGGACACCCGATGAAACCGATCCCACGCCTGTTGCCGACTCTGCTGTGCCTGCTGGCCCTGCTCGCCCCGGCCGCCGCGCTGGCGCTGGACGGCCCGGCCCTGCTGGCGAAGATGGACCGCAACCTCGACCCCGAAAACTACGAGATGACGCGCAAGCTCATCAACGAGGAGCCCGACGGCAAGCGCAAGGAATTCATCCTGTATTCGGTGAAGAAGGGCCGCGACAAGGTGGCGGCGCTGTTCCTGGCACCGGCCAGCGACAAGGGCCGCAGCACGCTGCGCCAGGGCGACAACATGTGGCTGTACATCCCCAACGTCGGCAAGCCGGTCCGCATCACCAGCCTGCAAAGCGTGACGGGCGGCGTGTTCAACAACTCCGACATCCTGCGCGTGGACTATGCCGAGGAATACCAGGTCGCCGCCGCCTCCGAGCAAGCCGACGCCTACCTGCTCGAACTGAAGGCCAAGACCGGCGCCGTGGCCTACGACCGGCTGAAGGTCACGGTGGACAAGAAGACCGTGCTGCCCACCGTGATCGAGGCCTACGCTGCCAGCGGCATGCTGGTGAAGACGCTGCGTCTCAAGGACGTGAAGGACTTCGGCGGCGGCGTGCGCCGCCCGGCCACGGTGGAAACCGACAGCCCGCTGTACAAGGGCTACAAGTCGGTGATGCTGTATGCCACCGTGAAGAAGCGCGAGGTGCCCGACGAGGTGTTCACGCTGAACTTCATGTCGCGGCTGGAAGAGTTGCGCAAGTGAAAGCGGGGCGCTGGGCGCGCGCGGCATGCGGGTCCGTGCGGCTCGCTGCCGCGCTGGCCGGCGCTTGGGTCGGCAGCGCCGCCCTGGCCGCCGACTACAGCTTCGACCTCGCCGAGATCGAGGCCCGCCCGTATGCCTTCGACGGTTTCGGCGAAGCCCGCGCCGAGCATTTGCGGCTGCGCGAGGACGCCGCCTTGTTTCCGCTGTCCTTTCCGCAAGGGTCCCCACGCGACGCGCTGAACCGCGCCACCGCCGCCTTCGAAGCCGGCGGCAAGTTCACGCACGGCATCTTCACCGCCTACGCCCGCGCCAGCGGCACGGCTGCCACCGACGAAACCCAGACCACGAGCACCGGCCAGTGGCTGGAAGCCGGCTTGCGCGCCAGCCCCACGCAGGGACTGGTCTTCGACCTGGGCAAGCAGGTGCAGCGCTGGGGCAAGGGTTATGCGTGGAACCCGGTGGCCTTCTACGAGCGGCCCAAGGACCCCAACGACCCGGCACTTTCGCGCGAAGGCTTCGTGATGGCCAGCGCCGACTGGGTGAAGAGCCTGCCCGGCACGCTGGCTGCGGTGGGCTTCACGCCGGTGCTGCTGCCGGTGGACGACGAGCTGAATCGCGACTACGGCGCCGGCTCGCACGCCAATCCCGGCGCCAAGCTGTACTTGCTGCTGGCCGACACCGACATCGACCTGCTGTGGGCCGCCAAAGGCAGCCGCCCGCAACGCTGGGGCCTGGACTTCTCGCGCAACCTGGGCTCGCAACTCGAAGTGCATGGCGAATGGGCGCGCAGCATCGGCGCCACGCGCCGCACACTGCAGCCCGACGGCAAGGTGAGCAGCGAAATCCGCAACCTGGACAGCTGGCTGCTCGGGGCGCGATATCTCACCGACAACGAAATCACCGTGCTGGGCGAGCTGTACCGCAACGGCGCCGGCTATGACGAGGCGCAGCTTGCGCGCTTCTACGGCCTGCTCGACGAGGCCTTTGCCGCCGGCGGCGGACAAGGCCTGCAGGCGCTGGCGCGCTCGCTGGCACAGGCCGGCTACGGCCGCGCCAATCCCGGGCGCGACTATGCCTATCTGCGCATCAGCGCCAAGGATCCTTTCGACTGGCTCTACCTGACGCCGTCGCTGACGACCATCGTCAACCTGCGCGACAGCAGCTTCCAGCTGACGCCGGAGGTCGTTTACACCGGCTGGCAGAACGTGGAACTGCGGCTGCGCGCCATCTTCACGCGCGGCCGCGAGGGCAGCGAATTCGGCGAGAAGCCCGCCTCCGACCGGCTGGAACTGCGGCTGCGCCTTTACTTCTGACCAGCCGCCTGCACGACGCCGACGCGGCGGCAGCGACGCACCCGACGAATCCGCACTGCGCCGCGCGTCGACTCCCGCCGGGGCTCAACCGATCGCCAGACGCTTCATGCGCTCCCACAGGCTCTTGCGGCTGATGCCCAGCGCATCGGCCGTGACGCCGATCTGGAAGTCGTGGCGCTGCAAGGCCTGGCGGATGAATTCGCGCTCCTGCAGGCGCAGGAAGTCCTCGAGGCGCGGCATCGGTGCGGCGACGGCGATGCTCGCCGATGCGCCAGAGGTGTCGTCGGGCTCGCCCTCGTCGCGCAGCAGCGAGACCTCGATGCGCTGGGTCTCCGACAGCAGGCAGGCCCGCTCGATCGCGTTGCGCAGTTCGCGCACGTTGCCGGGCCAGGCCCGGCGCAGCAGCGCCTGCTCCGCGTCGGCGCCGAGCACCCTGGGCGCTGTCGGATGCGCGGTGTTCCAGGCGTCGACGAAACGCTGCGCCAGCCAGGCCACGTCTTCCGGCCGCTCGCGCAGCGGCGGCACGTGCAGATGAACCACGTTGATGCGGTAGTACAAGTCTTCGCGGAAGCGCCCGGCCCGCACTTCGTCGTTGAGCCGGCGGTGGGTGGCGAAGATCAGCCGCACCCGTACCGGCAAGGCCTGCTCGCTGCCCAGGCGAGTCACCTTGCGGTCCTGCAGCACACGCAGCAGACGGGCCTGCAGGGCCTGCGGCATGTCGCCGATCTCGTCCAGGAACAGGGTGCCGCCGTGGGCCTGCTCGAACTTGCCGCGGTGGGTGCGGGTGGCGCCGGTGAACGCGCCCCTCTCGTAGCCGAACAGCTCGGCCTCGATCAGCGACTCGGGCAGCGAAGCGGCATTGACGGCCACGAAAGGCGCGTCGGCACCCGCGGACTCGCGGTGCAGGCAGCGCGCCAGTTCCTCCTTGCCGGCCCCGGAATCCCCGGTGATGAGTACCGAGTCCCAATGCGCGCCCAGGCGCGACACCATGGCGTGCAGGCGGCGCATTTCACCCGAGATGCCCAGCGGGCAGTCCGGGCGGGTCGCTGCCGCATCGGCCACCAAGGCGGGTGGCGGCTGCAGCGCGCGCAGGCGCCGCAGCAGCCGGTCCATGTCCAGCGGCTTGGTGAAGAAGTCGGCCACACCGCGGGCCAGCAGGGCCTCGCGCTGCGCGCTGGTGCCGTAGCCGGTGATGAAGATCCACGGCCGCGCCTGCCAGGCCGCGGGCAGCCTGACCATCAGTTCGGGGCCTTCGATGTCCGTCAGCCGGATGTCGCTGACCACCGCGGCCGGAACCCCGTCGTCTTGCGCCGCCGCAGCCAGCGCCTCGGCGCCGCTGCGCCACCACCGGCACGCAAAACCCTCGAGCTGCAGGCGTTCACTGAGCGACTCACCCATCAGGGGATCGTCTTCGATCAAGGCGACGCTAGGGGTCATGTTTTGTCAGAACCAGGAACCGAAGGTGCCGGGACAAGGTCCGGCGGCAGGCCGAAAGCCGCCACCAGCACGGTCGACAGCGGCGCCTCGGCGGGGGCGAGCCGCAGGCTGCCGTCCAGGGTATGCAGGATGCGCGCCGTGATCCACAGGCCCAGGCCGAGCCGGCCCTCGGCCGATCTCTCGCTGCCCTGCGCCAAGGCCGACAGCTTGGCGGCGTCGAGCGGCACGCCGGTGTTGCCCACCCAGACCTGCCAGGCGTCGGGCGTTTCCTGCGACCACACCTTCACTTCACCGTTCCTGCCCGCCGCGGCGATGGCATTGAGCGTCAGGTTCAGCATCACTTGGCGCACCGGAACGGCGGCCAGGTCGGCCTGCGGCAGGGCCACCTGCCAATGCAGGCCGCAGCGCGCATGCTCGGCCTCGGGGCGCAGCAGCAGCTCCAGGTCGCGCAGGTCGGCCGCGGTGAGCGGATGGCGCTCGCTGCGCGCCTCGTTGAGCAGCGCCTGCACCGTGTCGTGCACCTGGCGCAAGCCGCGTTCCAGCAGCGCCAGCGTGCGCGCCGTGGCCTCGTCGACGCCACCGCGCAGGCGCCGGTTCTCGATCGCGGCGAGCATGCCGCCGAGCGGGTTGTTGACCTCGTGCGCGATGCCGGCGGTGAGCTGGCCGATGCTGGCCATGCGCTCGGCCTCGAGCATGTGGCGCTCCAGTTCCTGCTGGGCGGCGATCTGGTCCATCATGGCCGCGAAGCTGCGGCCGAGCTCGCCGACCTCGTCGCTGCGCGCACAGACGGGGTCGAGTTCCTGGCGCGTTGCGGCGGCCTGGCCGACGCCGCGCCGCGGTGCCGCCTGCATGACCTCGCGCAGGCGCGCCAGCGGTGCCGTCATGCGCAGGCCGATGGCGCCGCCGGCCAGCGCGACGACCAGCACAGCCACGGCGCCGAGCACGACCAGTTGTCGGATCACCGCCGCGCGCTGCGCATCGGTGAGTGCACGCGGGTGGCTGGCCAGCACGACGCCGAGCAGCGCATCCTCTTCACCGATGATCGGTGCGGCGAGCACCAGCATGCCGGTTTCGGCCACCGCCACCCGCGCCGGGGCCGGCGGTGAACTCTCCAGGACACGGCGCGCCGCTTGCGCCAGCGGCTCGGGCAGGCCACTCAGGTGCTGCCCGAGCGGGTGCACACGCGGGCTGGGCGAGGCAAAGACCTGGCCGTTGACGTCGATCGCCACGACCTGCACCGCCTGCGCCGCTGCCGCGCCTTGCGCCGGCTGCGTGGCGGCACGCAGCATCTGGAAGGCCTGCCAGACATCGTCGCGCAGGACGGGCTGCGCCAGTGCGCGCGCCAGCGTGCCGGCCAGGCGCTGCGTCTCGGCTTCGGCATTCGTCTCGACGTGGCGGTCGACGAGCATGTAGGTCGTCGCCGCCACCAGGATGCCCGACACCAGCGCCACCGCCGTCAAGGCCAGCGGCACCTTGAGGCGGTAGCCGAAGGTCGAGGCGAAGCCGGGTGCTGCGGCGGCCATCGGGGGCTCAGGCTGCGGAACCCTGGCCGCGCGCCATGTCGGCAATGCTGCGGAACAGCGACGGCGCGGCGGTCACGAAGCGGTCGAGTCGCAGGTCGGCGAGGACCGCGCGCCCCGCTGCCTGCGCGGGCATGTCGAACAGTGCGCTGGCGAAGGACTGCAGCAGTTCCGCGCCGACATGGGCCGCCGCGACGATGGGCGGGAAGCCGAAGTCCGGGGACTTGTGGATGACGCGCGTACGCGCGGTCAGCGCGGGGTTCAATTCGGCCAGCGTTTCCCAGACGTAGCCGTCCACGGCGCCGGCGTCGGCCAGGCCCTCGGCGACCGCCTCGACGACATGGCGGTGCGAGTGCGTGAAGAAGCTGCGCGCGAAGAAACGCCCCGGATCCTGCCCCTGGCCGCGCAACAGGTGCTGCACATACAGGAAACCGGAATTGGACAAGGGATCCGAATAGGCGAAGCTGCGGCCCCGCAGATCGCGCAGTTCGGCCGCTGGGCCCGCCGCGTCGACGACGAGGTAGCTCTGGTACAGCGGCCGGCCGTGCCATTGCGGCACCGCCACCAGGCGCAGCTCCCGCTGCCGCAGCACGTACGGGTAACCGCAGATCCACGCGAAATGGACCTGCCCGGCACGCAGCAGGTCGAGCACCTGGGCATAGGTGCTGCGCTGCACGAACGCGACCGGCATGCCGAGCGCCGCTTCCAGGTGCTCGCGCCACTGCTTGAGCAGCCGCACGCGTTCGTCCAGGAAGACCGGTGTCAGGCCGAAGCGCAAGGCCGGACCGTTGGCCTGGGCACGCACGAAGGGCGCCGCCGCCGCGACCGCGGCAGCCACCAGACAGCGCCGCCGGTTCGACAAACGGGGGGTTTCGGAGCTTGGCCTGGAGCGCGCCATGGTTACCGAAGGGTAACGCGATCGCCCCGGAGAATCCCTCGGGTGTTACCAGCAGGTAACGCGGCGTGCTCGCGACAAGCATCCCAAGTGGTTGATTCATATAGGCTTTCGCGCCGGTGCCCCGCTGGCATCCCCCTTGCATTGTCATGGTGTACCCCACAAGGAGACGCGGCCTCGCATCGCGTCGAACCATGAGACCAGGAGACAAGACCCCGATCCACCTGCGCCTGCGTGCCGACTTCGGTCTGACGCACGAGGAGGGGGCCTGCCTGCCGCTGCGCAGCCGGCACGGGCAATGTCACGCCTGCGTCGACGCCTGTCCCGCCCGCGCGCTGAGCGTGACGATCGCGGCCGTCGAGTTGTCCGATGCGTGCACCGGCTGCGGTGTCTGCACGGCGGTCTGTCCCACGCAGGCCCTCGTTCTGCCCGAGATGGCCGACTGGGCGGGTCCGGTGACGCCGATCGCCGAACCCATGACCCGGCGCGTCGAGTGCCGCAAGGTGCCGTTGCAGGCGCACCGTGCCGAAACGACGGTGTTGCCCTGCCTCGGCGCGCTGACCCCCGGCCATCTGTTGGCCCGCGCTGCCGCCGGCATCGAGGTGCAGGTCGTCGACCGCGGCTGGTGCCAGGGTTGCGAGGCGGGCTGCCAGGACACGCCGGCCGGGCATCCGGCATCGAGCGCGCTGGCGGCCGCTGCGCTGTGGCTCGAATCCGTCGGCAGTGAACGGCGACCCATGCTGGTCCGCGAGCCGCTGCCGCTGACGCTGCGCCCCGCGGCCATTCCGCCGGCGCCCGAGGAAGCCCCGGCACTGGACCGCCGCCGCTTCTTCCGCGCGGCGCTGGAAAGGCCCAGCGGGCGCCAGCGCGCGCAGGCCACGCCCATGGGTGGCGATGGCCGCGCCGCCTACCCCGCCGATGCCCGGCAGCCTGCGCCCGAACGTGAGCGGCAGCGCCTGGCGCTCGAACGGCTGTCGCAAGACCTGGGTACCGCGATGCCGGCCGAGTTCTACCCACAGCTGCACGCCGATGCGCGCTGCTGCGATCGCCGCATGTGCGCGGCGCTGTGCCCCACGGCCGCGTTGACCGTGGTGGACGGCGGCGCCGCCGCGCACCTGCAATGGTCCAGCGAGCGCTGCATCGCCTGCGGCACCTGCGTGCGGGCCTGCCCCGAGACGGCGCTCAGCCTGTCAGCGCACGGCGGCGCGGCGGGAAGGCACACGCTGGCCTCGCACCTGCGCGCCCGTTGCCCTTCTTGCGGCGATGCCTACACACCGACCGAAGAGCAGGCGCCGGCCGCAGCGCCTGCGCTGTGCCCGACCTGCGCGAAGTCGCGCCGCTTCATGGACGACGCCCGGCGCCAGCTGTTCGGCGCCTTGAACTGACCCACCCCGAAGAGACCAAGGAGACACCTCATGGGCCTGATCGAACGCATCTTCAAGCCGGCCGTGTCGCGCCGGCGCTTCCTGCAGACCACGGCGACCTCGGGGGCGGCGGCTTCGCTGGTGGGCGGCTACACGCTGCGCGAGTCGCAGGCGCAGGCGCCAGCCGCGTCGCGGACCGAGACCAAGATCACCAAGAACATCTGCCACCAGTGCCCGGCGCGCTGCGGCATCGACGTCTACACCACCGACGGCCGCGTACACGCCATCTACGGCAACACCGACCACCCGATCGCCAACGGCAAGCTGTGCCCGAAGGGCCCGCTGGGCACCTACATCCTGTACGACCCCGACCGCTTCAAGGGCCCGATGAAGCGCACCAACCCGAAGAAGGGGCGCAACGAGGACCCGAAATTCGTGCCGATCAGCTGGGACGAGGCGCTGAACACGGTTGCCGAGCGCCTGCAGACACTGCGCGACAAGGGCGAAAGCCACCGCTTCACATTGGCCTATGGCCGCGGCTGGGGCGCTTCGTGCGCCGGGCTGCAGGGTACTTTCGGCAAGCTCTACGGTTCGCCCAACGTGGCCATCGGCCACAGCTCGATGTGCAGCGACGGCGGCATCAAGGCCAAGCAGGCCACCGACGGCAACGGCTCGTACAACGCCTACGACTACCGCAACGCCAACATGCTGCTGATGTTCGGCTGCGGCTTCCTCGAAGCCTTCCGCCCCTACAACTACCTGATGCAGATGTGGGGCTACATGCGCGGCGAGAAGACGCCCAAGACGCGCGTCACCGCGGTCGACGTGCACATGAATACCACGCTGGCGGCCAGCGACCGTGCGCTGCTGGTCAAGCCCGGCACCGACGGCGCGCTGGCGCTGGCCATCGCGCACCACATCCTGGTGGGCGGACTGTGGGAGAAGAGCTTCGTCGGCGACTTCAAGGACGGCGTCAACCGCTTCAAGCCCGGGCAGGAGGTCGACCCGGCCAGCTTCAGCGAGAAGTGGGTCAAGGGCCTGGTCGAGTGGTGGAACGTCGAGCTGAAGGACCGCAACCCGAAGTGGGCCAGCGAGGTCACGACCATCCTCGAGCGCGACATCGTCGCCACGGCGCAGGAGTTCGGCACCACGCGGCCGGCGATCGCCCTCTTCGAGCGCGGCGTGCATGCGCACAGCAACGGCATCTTCAACGGCATGGCCGTGCACTCGCTGAACGCGCTGGTGGGCTCACTGTTCGCCAAGGGCGGGCTGATGTACCAGATGGGGCCCTCGTACGGGCCGATGCCGGTCGACGAAAACGCCTACCTGGACGACTACGCCAAGAACGGCCCGTGGAAGACCCAGCCGCGCATCGACCTGAAAGGCCACGAGGACGGTTACCTGCTGGCCAACAACATGCTGCAGGAAGTGGGCCCCAATTCGCTGGCGGGCAAGCCCTACAAGCTCGACACCATCATGTTCTACCTGACCAACCCGGTGTGGACGGCGCCGAACGGCCAGCAGTGGGAAGAGGCGCTGAAGGAACTGTTCGTCATCGACACCAGCCCCTTCCCGGGCGAGACGGCGATGATGGCCGACCTCATCCTGCCCGACCACACCTACCTGGAGCGCATGCAGGATGCGCCGACCTACCCCTTCGAGGGCTGGCCGATGGCGCAGTTGCGCGTGCCGGCGATCAAGCCGCTGTACGACACCAAGTACTACGGCGACGTGCTGATCGAGATCGGCAAGCGCATGAAAGGCCCGATGGGCGAGTACTACAAGGCGCTGAAGGACACCGACAACGTCATCCGCCACCTGGCCAAGGGCTTCGAGAAGGATCCGGGCGACAACGGCGTCAACGACTTCGAGAGCTGGAAGGAAAAGGGCGTCTGGTACAAGCGCCCCTACCACTGGCAGCAAGTGCGCGGTGACTTCTTCGAATGGGACGGCAAGGCCCACGCCAGGCCGATGACGGCCGAGGACGTGAAGGCCAAGCTGTTCAAGACGCCCTCGGGCAAGTTCGAGTTCCGCTCCGGCTGGCTGGAGGCCAAGGCCGACTGGATCGCCGCCAAGACCGGGCGCGACAAGGCCAGGCTGATGTTCCCGATCTGGGAGGAACCCAAGCACCCTGGAGGCGGCGACCTGCACATGGTGACGCCCAAGGTGGCGCTGCACGCCGAAGGCCGCGGCGCCAACCTGCCGGTGGCGATCTCGCTGCTGCAGCCGACGATGGGCGGCCGCGACCAGACCTACATCGAGATGCACCCGGATACGGCGGCCAAACGCAGCATCGGTGACGGTGACCGCGTGCGCATCAAGTCCACCGCCGGCGCGATCGAAGGCCGCGTGCGGCTGTTCCAGGGCGTGCGGCCGGACACCATCGTCTTTCCGATGGAGCACGGCCACTGGGCGATGGGCCGCTGGGCGAAGGACCGCGGGCCGGGGCACTGCGGCGATGTGACGGTCAACCAGAGCGACCGCGTCACCGGCCAGTGCAGCTATTACACGACCAAGGTCACGGTCGAGAAGGCCTGAGCGCCATGGCCCGCAACCGAATCTAGGAGACCGATATGGCGAAATGGGGAATGGTCATCGACCTGGACAAGTGCACCGGCTGCCAGGCCTGCACCACCGCGTGTGCGATGGAGAACAACCGCCTGCCCGGCGAAAACTGGCAGGACGTGCTCTTCTATCACGAAGGCACCTATCCGAACGTCAACATGCAGTGGTTCCCGCGGCCATGCATGCACTGCGAGCGCCCGTCTTGCGTCGACGTCTGCCCGACACGGGCCACCTACAAGGACCCGGACGGCGGCTACGTCCTGATCGACTGGAACAAGTGCATCGGCTGCAAGGCCTGCATGGTGGCCTGCCCCTACGGCGTGCGCTTCTACACCGACGACAGGGCCACGGTGCAGCCCGACATCCGCGGCGTCTTCCCGGGCAAGAACGGGCGCCAGTGGGACCCGCCGTACAAGGGCCCGCAGGACGACCCGGCGCACGGCGTGGGCATCCAGCCGCACGGCGTGGTCAGCAAGTGCACCTTCTGCCACCACAAGACCAGCACCGCGCCCAAGGGCGTGGCCGACCTCGACGAGGACAACCCGGCGACCAAGGAACACACGCCGGCCTGCGTGCGCGTGTGCCCGCCCAAGGCGCGCTGGTTCGGCGACCTCGACAACGCCGGCAGCAAGGTCAACAAGCTGATCGCCGACAAGCGCGGCGTGCGCCTGCTCGACCACACCGGCAACAAGCCGCAGGTGTATTACCTGTCCGGCGGCGCCGGCGCCGCGGTGCCGAGCAGCCGCGCCAACGAGCCCAAGGCCTGAGCGGCGAGCACAAGGAGACACTTCGATGAGCACGTTTGCACAAGCACGCCCGGCGGCCAGCGCGCCGCTGATGGGCCTGGTCCTGATCGCCGCGGCCGTGGGCCTGGTGGTCGCCGGCGGTTATGTCCTGAGCCAGCTGATGACGGTGGGGCACACGGCCTACAACAGCGACAGCCGCGGCATCTTCTGGGGCCTGCCGGTCGTCACCTACGACTTCTTCCTGCTTTCGTCGACCGGGCTGACGATGCTGGCCTCGGCGTGGACGGTGTTCGGGCTGAAGGATTTCGAACCCATCGCCCGACGCGCGCAGTGGCTGGCGATCACGGCGCTGGTGGGCGGCGTGGCGGCGCTGTTCCTGGAACTCGGCGCACCGTTCAAGGCCCTGTTCCTGATCCCGTTCAGCTTCCAGACCGCGGCGCCGCTGTTCTGGAAGGTCTGGGGCATCGTCTTCTATGCGCTGGCACTGGCCGTGCTGCTGTTCCAGTGGCTGGCCGCCGGCGCCGGCGCCCGGCCGCCCCGCTGGGCCGCCGTGCTCGCCCTGGCCAGCGCGGTGTTCATCACCTTCGTCGCCGGCACGGTCTACGGGATGATGGCCATGCGGCCGTTCTGGTTCGGCGGCGAGGTCTCGCTGGGCTTCATGGTCGAAGCCCTGCTCGGCGCGGTGACCTTCATCATCATCTTCACGCATCTGGCGCATGGCATGAATGCGAGCCGCTTCGACGAGCGCACGCGGTCCCTGTTCAGCGGCACGCTGGGCGCGCTGTTCGGCGTGCTCTTGGTGGCCCACGCGTTCTTCGTCGCGTCGCGGCTGGTGGCCGGCCTGTGGAGCAATGCCGAGGGCATGCAGGTCTGGCATTACCTGTGGAGCCGGCCGATGTTCCAGGCCGAGTTGTGGATCGGCATCGGCGTGCCGCTGCTGATCACCGTGCTGCCCGGGTTGCGCAAGTCGCTCGGCCTGCAATTGGTGGCGGCGGTGATCGCCATCGTGGCCTTGTTCGTGGCGCGCTACGACTTCGTCGTCGGCGGCCAGATGGTGGCGCTGTTCAAGGGCAGCTGGGCCCATGGCCTGCTCCAGTACACGCCGTCGCTGGCCGAGTGGGCGGTGCTGGCGACGGCGGTCTTCCTGGCCAACGTGGTCAATGCCGGCGGCGAGAAGATGCTCTCGCTGGACGGGCCTGCGGCATGAGTTCAGCCGCCATCGCCATGCACGACGGTCCTGCCGCAGGCCAAGGCGCCGAGTTGCTGGATCGGGCCGACCTGCTGTTCTGCCTGGCCCGGGCCTTCATGCCGCCACCCGAGGCCTGGTCGGTCTGTGACTGGGCGCAGCCGCTGGCCGACGACCTGGCCGAACTGGGTGCGTCCCTGCAACTGGAGACGGCGGAAGTGCAGGGCGCGCTGGAGGCCGAATGCGCCCGTTACGCATCGTCGACGCGATTGACGGACGCCAGCGCCGACCCCTGGCTGGTCGAGTACGCGCGCCTGTTCCTGGTGCCGCCAGTGGCGGTGCCGCTGAACACCGGCCTGTACCTCGAAGGCGCGCTGGGCGGCGCGGCCGCGCAGATGATGCGCTCGTGCTACGAGACCGCGGGCATCGTCCCCAGCGAGTCGTTTCGCGACCTGCCCGACCATGTCGCGATGCAGCTGGAGTTCATCGCGCGACTGCTGGAGCGTGGTGCGCGTGGCGACATCGATGGCCGCGCGATGGCCGACGAATACTGCAGCGAATTCATCCACGCCTGGGCCGGGCCGCTGGAGCAGGCCTGCCACGCTGCGGCCTCCAGGGTCCCTGCGGCGCGCGTCTACGCGGCCCTGACGCGGCTGCTGCGGCAGCTTGTGGATGATCCCGAAGTGATCTTGCACCGGGTTACGCCCCAGCGCTCGTGAGGCGGTCTTGCCGTTGAACGCAGGCCGAAGCGGGCCGAGTGCCGGACCGACATGCCACCGGCGCGCCGGCACCGTGCGGCCGTGACCGCCCCACTCGCGGTCGCCTGGCTGCTGGTGCCGGCCTGGCCGGCCCGGGCCGAGATGTCGGACGACGAATACCGCAGCCCGGGCGCGGCGATCAGCGCGCCGGCGGAACGCGATCGCATCGCGGCAGAGCTGCAGGCCGAGCGCCTGCGTGAAGCGCAAGAGGCCGACCGCCGCGCTGCGGCCGAGCGGGCACGCCAGGAATCCGAAGCAGCAGCATGGGCGCTGCAACCGCCGGGGGAGCGCCTGCTGCGCTTGCGCTGCACGGGCTGCCACACGCTGGCCGTCACCGAAGGCTTACGGCGGGGGCGCCTGGGCTGGCGTCTTTCGGTCGAGCGCATGCGCTGGTGGCACGGCGCCGCCCTCGAGTCCGGCGAGGCAGCGCTCGTGGCCGGGCATCTGCACCAAACCCGCCCTGCAGGCGCATGGCGCGATCGGGCCGAGATCGCCCTGGCCCTGTTATCGTGTCTGGCCGTCTTCGGCTTGCCGTGGATCTGGCGCAGACACCGCCGGCGCTGAGGAGAACCATGCTGAGACACCTGCCGTTGATCGTGGCCATGGCGGTCGGAACGATGCCGATCGCGTCAACTGCTGCTCCCGCCGCGCCCGATGCCGCAAAGCAGACGCAGGAGCCCAGGTCGGCGAAGTCCCGCCCTCCCGCGGCGTCTGCCCCGACGTCGAAAACCCTCGCAAAGAGATCGAACCCGCAGCGTTCCGTGCCCGCTGCAAGCCCCGACGCCATTCCGTTCCCCGGCAAGGCGCCTCCACTGGGTCTTTGCGACGGGAGCTGAGGGGCTGGTGAGGGGCCGCGAGGGGCCGGGATGCAAGCCTCTCAGGTTGCACCTTCGGGTCGCGACCGAAGGCGCGCCGCGAATGCTTGAACCTCGCTGCCGGCTGCCGGCCAGCGGGTGTCGTCGCGTGCGTCGAGCACGGTGGCCCGCAGCAGCCGCAGCAGCGTTTCGGGCTGCGGCGTCAGCGGCCCGGCAAAGCGCACGCCGGCGCCGTCGGCAATGACGAGCGTCGGAAAGGTCTCCACATCGACCTCGCCGACCAGGTCGGCCTCGTCCTCGATGTCGATCCAGTGCCAGCGCAGCGGATGCTGGGGCGACCGGGCGTGCCAATCGGCGGCAACGCTGCGCAGCACGCTGCGGTAGTCGGTGCAGAGGTCGCACCAGGCGGCACACAGGCAGGCCACCTGCACGACGGGCGGCGGCGATGGGGTCGGGTCGGCGGTGGCCGGTTCAACCATCGGCGTTCCCGGATGGCGGCCGTCAATGACGGATCGCCGACGGTTCCTGCGGCTCGGCGGCCTGGCGCACGAAGCGCTCGGTGAAGGCGCCCAGCTCGCGGTAGAACGAGGTCTGTGCGCTCGCCTGCACCGCCCGGGTGAAGGGGCCGATCCAGGCGCCCAGGTGCTGGACCAGAAAGCGCTGCTGCAGTGCCGCCAGCGCGGCGCCTGCGCCGTCATCGTTCGCGCGCCGCGCCTGGTTGCGCTTGAACAGCAGCAGGTACAGGAACTCCAGTTCCACCGCCACGTGGTCGGGCAGTTCGTGGAAGGCTGCGTCGATCTCGAAGCCGCCCTGTTCGTACAACTCGACCACGGCCAGCGTCGTCTCCTGCATCAGCGTCGTCTCGCCGTTCTGCCAGACCGAACCGTAGGGCTGGGCGAGCGTCTGCGTGGGGCCCAGGAAGAGGCGCGTGTAGTCCACCAGCAGCGTCTGCAGGTCCTGGGCGGCGAAGGCCTCGCCCAGCCGCCGCGCGTGCTCGGCCAGCTCGGGGTGGACGCGCGCAGCGGCCGCCTGCATCGACTCGAAGAGTCGTTCCTCGGCGAATTCCGGCGCCGGCTCGTAGTAGCAGGCGGCCAGGAAGCGGCACAGGTCCGCGCGGGCGTCGGCCAGGTCTTCGTCGGTTTCCGGCATCGTCTCTCCCGAATGAAATGGGGCCGGCTGAACCCGGCCCCAGGTGCCTCGCGCCGGGTGTGCTCAGGCGCGCGGGCTGAATTTGCCAATGTAGTGCACGTTGGGCTGGGTGCCCTTGTCCTCCAGCAGGCGGAACGACTTCTCCTTCTTCAGGAGCTGCGCGATCTGGCTCTTCGGGTCGTCCTGGTCGCCGAAGATGCGCGCCTGCGCAGGGCAGGCCTCCACGCACGCCGGTTGCAGGCCGTTGATCGTGCGGTGGTAACAGAACGTGCACTTCTCGACCACGTCGGCCGCGCGGATGGGTTGCAGGTCGCCGCCGGTCCACTTCGTCATCGCCGGGATCGTGGCACCGGCCTTGGCCGCCACTTCCGCACCCGACGACGTGCAGCCCGGAATGACCGCGGTCTT
Organism: Rubrivivax sp.; assembly: GCA_030680415.1. Taxonomy (GTDB): domain Bacteria; phylum Pseudomonadota; class Gammaproteobacteria; order Burkholderiales; family Burkholderiaceae_C; genus Rubrivivax. The sequence continues at coordinate 72,989 of JAUXVE010000015.1, read as the reverse complement.
GTCTTCCCAGTAGGGCTGCGTGCTCTTGTCGGCCTCGTTGTAGCTGATGACGCTGTAGGTCTCGCCGTTCAGGCTGCTGGCGGCCAGTTCCTCGTGGCTGTAGGGGCAGGCCTCCTGGCATTGTCGGCAGCCGATGCACAGCTCGGGGTCGTGCAGCGTGATGCCTTCGGGCGTCTTGAACATCGCCTTGTTCGGCTTCACCGGGCAGGCCTTGATGCAGGGCGCGTCGTCGCAGTGGTTGCACAGCACCGGCATCACGAAGTGCGTCACGTTGGGGAAGACGCCCTCGGTGCGCATGATGAAGTCGGCCCAGTTGTGGCTCTGGCCGCCATTGCGCGTGCGGGTGTTGTTCTCAGCTTTGCAGGCAAAGGCACAGGCGCCGCAACCCACGCACCGGTTCAGGTCGATGACCATTCCAAGTCTTGTCATGATAATTTCCTTGCGTTCGGTGGGCGGGCTCAGACCTTGACGATCTTCACGCCGGTGTAGCCGCCGTTGCGCGCTGTCGAGCCGCTGAGCCTGTCGTAGTCATCGACCAGGATCTCGTTGTTGTTGCCGCCGATGGTGGCCGCCTGACCGAACTTGGCCGTGGCCACGCGGCCGTAGGCCCAGTGGCCCTGGCCGAAGCACTTGGCCACCGTGCCCGAGCGCACGCCTTCCCACAGCTTCAGCGGCACGGTGATGCTGCCGGCCATAGATGTGACCGTCACGATGTCGCCGCTCTTCAGGCCCAGCCGGGCGCCGTCGGCGGGGTTCATCTTGATCACGTCGCTGTAAGACACATCGCCCGGATCGACCTTCTTGAACTCCTGGTACCACGGCAGGTTGGCCGATCGGCCTTCACGGTTCAGGAGCGACTTGTAGTCGATGAAGTCGAAGGGGTAGTCGGCCGCGCTGCCGTGGCGCTTGGGCGGCTCGTAGTGCGGCACGAAGGCCACTTCGCCGCGCGCCACGTAGCCGCAGACGGCCAGGATGTCGTCGGTGGTCGTGTCGTAGGTCTTGGCGTGCTCCAGCAAGCCCTTCTTCAGGGCCTCGCTGTAGAACTCGAACTTCTTGGTCGGCGTGTTGAACTTGCCGCCCCAGCCCTTCTTCAGCGTGTACTTCGGCCCGCTGAACATGCCCTTGGCCTTGAAGTCGGCCCAGCTCGTGATGGGGGCGTCGCCCTTGGGCGGTTCCTTGGCCATCCAGATAGGTGCGCTGGAGATCTTGGCGGCGATCTCGCTGAACTCCAGCGCCGTGGTCGGCGCCTTGCCGGTCTCGGGGTCCTTGAACTCCTTCGCGTAGTAGTCGAAGAGATTGGGGAATCCCTTGGCCTTGAGCTTCTCGGCCAGCAGCCACATCACCTCGGTCTCTTCCTGCTTGACGTCCCACAGGCGCTTGACGGCACCCTGCTGGATCGAGGCATAGCCATACCCGTTGCCCATGTTGGTGACGATCGACCAGCCCTCGGCTGAATTGAAAGTCGAGGGCAGCACGATGTCGGCGAACTGCGTCATCTCCGACGGGTTGGTGACCATGTGCACGAAAAACGGCACCTTGGCCATCACCCTGTCCCAGCGGTCGGCACCGGTGCAGGAGAAGTTGAGGTTGGTCCACGAGGAGATGAAGACCTTGACCGCGCCGGGGTCCTTGAGCATGCCGTTGGCCACGTTGTTGGTGACCACGCCGCTGCCGGGCTTGGCGTTCATCATCGCCGGCATGTCCTTGGCGCCACGGCCGTCGAGCTTCTTGCCCTTGCTGCCGAGCTTGGCCACGTCGTCCACGTACTTGTCGGTGCTCGGGAACTTGCCGGTCGGCGCGCTGCTGCTTTGCCACACGCCGCCTTCGACATCGATCGAACCCAGCAGCCCGTTGAGCGCGTACACGGCCATGCAGGTGTAAGTGCCGCGGGGAAGCATCGCCACGCCACCGCTCAGGTAAACCGCCGTCTTGGGGGCGGCCTTGCCCATGGCACGAGCCACGCGCACGATCTGCGCTGCCGGGATCAACGATTCCCTCTCGCCCCATGCAGGGGTCTGACTCTTGAGCTCCAGATTCCACCACTTCACCAGACCATGGGTCTCCTTCTCGATGAAGGCGGCTTCGTCCACGGCCTGTCCTGCCACGAACAGGTTCTTGCCGCCCTTGAAGTCGCCCACGAACTCGCGGTTCCACAGGCCTTCGGTCAGCAGTACGTGGGCAATGGCACCCGCCAGCGCGCCATCGGTACCGGGCTTGACTGGCAGCCATTCGTGCGCCTTGGCTGCCACGTTCGAGAGTCGCGGATCGATCGCGATGACCGTGCCGCGCGCCGCGATTTCATGAAAGCGGTGGATCATGTTGGGTACCATGCGGTTGGAAGCCAGCGGGTCGGTACCCCAGCACACCAGACAGTTCGTGTTGGCCAGGTCGTAGTCGCGGTAGCCGAAGAAGCCCTGGGTCAGGCCGGGGCCCATTTTTTCGGCTTCGCAGCAGATGGCGCTGTGCGAGAAGTAGTTGGCCGTGCCCCAGATCTTCGGCAGCGCGCCATACATCAGGTCGGTCGACGTGGGCGAGTAGCGCCCGCGCATATACAACAGCTTGCCCGGTTCACCGGCGCGACGCAGTTCCATCATCTTTTCGGCCACGGTGTCCAGCGCTTCGTCCCAGCTGATCGGCACGAACTTCGGGTCGATACCGCGGCCCTTGGCCGGGTTGGTGCGCTTCATCGGCGTCTTGACGCGATCCGGGTCGTACATCTGCTGCGGGATCATGTGGCCGCGCGGGCACACGTAGCCATGGTTGGTCTTGCTCAGCGGATTGCCGCGCACACGCACGGCGCGGCCGTCCTGCACGAAGATCTGGATCGCGCACCACTGGGTGCAGCCCTGGCAGGTGCTGCCCACCCAGTCGCCCTGGGCCGGTGCCGACGGCTTGGCCTTGCGCGGCACGAAGGCGCTGGTGACAGGCGCCGACGCCGGGCCCGTGGCGCAGCCGGTGGCCAGCCAGCCGGCTGCAGCGCCGGAGGCCATGATGAAGGTTCGTCTCGTCAGCCTCATGTCGTGCTCCTGCGCGTCGCTGCGCCTGGTTTTCGATCAGCGCGAGTCTGTCGTGCGGGGGGGGGGTGGCGTGTTGACTTGGGACAAACGCCATAGAGATTAACCCTTATACCCATGGGGGTTTGGGTACCGCCAGCAGTGCATCGACAGGCGGGCAGAATGCGCACTTCTCTGCGGCTTGGAAGTCCATGAAAGTCTTCGGTATCGCCGGCCATTCCGGCATGGGCAAGACCACGCTGCTCGAGCGTCTGGTGCCCGAAATCACTTCCCGCGGCCTGGTCGTCTCGCTCATCAAGCACAGCCACAAGAAGAACATCGACATCGACCGGCCGGGCAAGGACTCGTACCGCCTGCGCGAGGCCGGGTGCAGCGAAGTGCTGTTGCTCGGTAATGACCGCTGGGCGCTGATGCACGAACTGCGCGGCGCCGAGGAGCCGCCACTGGACTACCTGCTGAGCCGCCTGCAGCGCTGCGACCTGGTGCTGATCGAGGGCTTCAAGAACGGCGGTTTTCCCAAACTGGAGGTCTGGCGCGCCGAGCTTGGCAAGCCGACCTTGTGGCCCGATTGGCCGGGCATCCTGGCGATCGCGAGCGACGGGCCCCTGCCCGCGCCGGGCATCACGCGGCTGGACCTGGCCGACACCGCGGCTATCGCAGGCTTCGTCCTTGCGAACGCTGCCGGGCGCTGATCCGGCGCCGCGTTCGGTCAGCCGCAGCGAAGGCCGGGGCCACGGGCCACACCATCAAAAAGGGGTGCCCGTGGCACCCCTCGAACACGGCGCCGGGCGCCGTGAGGAGACATCCCCTCAGCTGAAGCGCCGTTCCTTGAAGCTGATGTTCTGCTTCCAGTCGTCGACGCTGCCCACGCGCTTGATGCTGCACCCCGAGCCTCCCATCCCGGACAATCGGGCTTCACCGACACCCGAGCCGAACCCACCCCCGATGGCCATTCAATGGTTCCCCGGCCACATGCACACCACCCGGCTGGCGATGGTGGAGCGGCTGAAGTCCGGCATCGACGTGGTCATCGAGATGCTGGATGCCCGGCTACCCGGCGCCAGCGCCAACCCGCTGCTGGCCGCCCTGACGAAGGGCAAACCGGCGCTCAAGCTGCTGAACAAGCAGGACCTGGCCGACCCGGCCCGCACCGCGCTGTGGCTGGACCATTACAACGCCCTGGCCGCCACGCGTGCGATCGGCCTGGACGCCAGCGAGGCCGCGCTCGCTGCCCGGCTGATACAGGCCTGCCGGGCACTGGCGCCGCTGCGCGGCGGCATGGTCAAGCCGCTGCGGGTGCTGATCTGCGGTATCCCCAACGTGGGCAAGAGCACGCTCATCAACACCCTGGCACGGCGCAAGGCGGCCAAGACCGGCGACGAGGCCGGCATCACCAGGACCGAGCAGGTGATCGCGCTGGCCAGCGATGTGACCCTGTACGACACGCCGGGCATGCTGTGGCCGCGCATCACGGCGGCGCGGAGCGGCTACCACCTGGCCGCCAGCGGCGCGATCGGCCGCAATGCCTACGACGAACAGGAGGTGGCGCTGGCGCTGTTGGAGAGGCTGCAGGCTGCCTATGCCGGCGCGATTGCCGCCCGCTACGAGCTGCCCGATGCGGCAGGGCTGGCGGCGCTGCATGCCGATGCGCTGCTGGCCCTGATCGCCCGCCAGCGCGGCCTGGTGCAAACCGGCGGCCGGCACAACCTGCAGCAGGCGGCCGAAGTGGTGCTGAATGACTTTCGATCCGGAGCGCTGGGACGTATCACGCTGGAAACGCCCGCAGAACATTTGCGATGGGTGACGAGCGGCGAAGCGCAGGAAGCGCAGCGGGCACCGAAGAAGGGGCGAGGCAAGGCGCGCGCGGCGGTGCCCGCTGCCGACGACCGTCGATGACCTTGCGGGCACGACACGGACAGCCGCCGCCCAGGCGATGATTCGGTACCCGACCAAGCACCGAAGGTGGATTGCCGATGACCTTGCCCCGCACTTGCGCCTACACCAGCAGCGACGGCCGGCTGTTCCATGCCAGCGGCCTGACGCGCGGCCCCTGGCACCCCGATCACCAGCATGCCGGCCCGCCGTCGGCGCTCGTGTGCCGGGCGATCGAACGCCTGGCCGCATCCGAAGGGCTGAGCCACCTGGGGCGCCTGACCGGGAATCTGCTGCGCCCGGTGCCGATCGGCGAGTGCCGTGTCGAAGTGGCAGCGGACTACATCGGCCGCAATGCCGGTCACTACTCGGCGCAGCTCGTCGCCAACGGCAAGGAAGTGGCACGCTTCACGGCGTTGATGCAGCGCGAGGACGATCTGCCGGTGCCCGCCGGCACGGCAAGCCACCCCTTGCCTCGGGCGCCGAAGCCGGTGTCCGAGAGCCCGTTGTGCCGCATGCCGTTCCCCGGTCTCGACACGGGCTACGGCGACCTCGTCGAGAACCGCGTCGCCGAAGGCCGCTTCTTCGACGGCCCGTGCACGGCATGGTTTCGCCTGCGCCACCCGCTGGTCGATGGCGAGGAGCCCAGCCCGTACCAGCGCGTCGCCGTGGCGGCCGATTCCGGCAACGGCATCAGCGCCGCGCTGGATTTCCACCGCTACAGCTTCGTCAACTGCGACCTGACCGTCAACTTGTTGCGCCGGCCGGTCGGTGAGTGGATCTGTCTGCAGGCGCGCAGCGTTTTTGGCGGCAACGGCTGCGGCATGGCCGAGTCGGCGCTCTATGACGAGAGCGGGCTGATCGGGCGCGCCACTCAGACGCTGGCGGTGCGCTTGCGCGAGGCGCCGACGTCGGCAGTGCCTCGCGGCGCAAGCGGCGCGCAGCGCAGTCGGTGAGCGCGCTGCCCGGGAGACGGCGCGCAAGTTCCCAAGAGTCCCGAGTCGCTGCCAGTCAGCTCAAGGCGCGTCGGCTCGCCTCGAAGCCCCGCCGGTAGTCGCCCACCAGCGCCGCGGCCCTGCGGCGCAGCCGCGCCGGGTCGGTGGCGAGCGCGCGGCCGATGCCGTCCGCGACCTGGTCGAGGTCGACGTTGGGGTGCAGTTCGGGTTCGTCCCAGGTCGCGGCGAAGGCGGCCGTCTTGTCGGCAGCGCCGGCCAGGCCGGGCAGGCGCAGGCTGACGCGGGGCCGTGCAAACGCCATCGCGACGACGCGGCCGTGCAGGCTGCTGCCGCAGTAGCCGCGGCTGCAGGCGATGAGCGCGCACAGGTCCCACAGGACGAGCGACGAGAAGACACGCACCGACCCCGGCGGCAGCCGCGCCGCCAGGCGCTGCAAGCCGTCGAGGTCGTCATGCCAGGGCGCCGCGCCGGCGCGGAACAGCACCACGCCGAGCCCCGCTGTCGCCGCCGCACGTTCCAGCGGCGCGGCCAGCCGGCCCAGCGAGACATCGTCGCCGAAGTCGGCGCTGAACTGCACCGCGAGGTAGCCGCGGGGGAAAGCGCGCCGCACCGCGGCCACTTCACCCTGGTCGGCCTGGCGGCCGATGCGGGCGCCGAACAGATCGGCCACCATCACCGCCGGATCCGGGATCAGCCGGGCCGGGATCCCGGCATGCACCAGTTGCGCCAGCGTCAGCCGGTCGCGCACGCCGACATGGTCTGCAGCGCCGAGCGCGGACAGCACCTCGCAGCGCAGCGGCGGATCGCATGCGGCCAGGCCGACGCCGCCGACGCCGGCGTAGACCACCCGGTCGACGCCCGGCAGACGCTGGCGCGAGGCCACGTACGGCGCCAGCGCCGCCGTGCCCAGCGCACGGCAAACCCAATCCAGCCGTTCCTGCGGTCGCGCTTCGAGGTAGGCGACGGTGGCCTGCACCTGCGGCGGCGGCAGCAGCATGACGGCGGCCTGCCAGGCGCTGCAGGTCAGGATCTCGCCGCCGACATGGATCAGCGCCGCCGCGCCGGCCCGCGGCACGGCGGTCACCTCGGGCAGTGCTCGCACCTCGTGGCCGCCGTAGCGTCGCAGGTCACGCCGGGCCAGGCCGGCGTAGACGAGGTCCCGGCCCGGCAACAGCGCCGCCGCAATGTGCGGAAACAGCAGATCACCGAGGTTGTGGCGATCGAAGGCACCGAACAGAATGATCGACTTGGCCAAGGCGGCCTCGGACATGCGCCTGGTCAATCGGCATGGCGCCTGGTCAACGCCTGGAAGCGCCTGCCTCGTCTTCGTCTTCCTCCGCGCCGCTGGGAACGAAGCTCACCCCGTGGTGCAGCAGATAGTCACGTATCAGTCGCCGAACCACCTGCGACGGCGTGACGTCCTGGCGCGCGCACAGCGTTTCGAACGCCTTCTTCTTTGCGGGATCGACCAGCACCGTCAAACGCGCGGTTTTCAGTTCCATGCGATCTCCATATGTCAGTCTGATTATCATTCTAGTATCATTCAGGACGATTCAGATGGCACGGCTAGCAGGGAGAACTCCAGCCCGCCGGGTCCCCGACTGGCGCTGCAAGGCACCGACCCAGGAGCTTCGACGACCACGCCCGACAACATCGGCAAGCGTACGGGCTGCCCACTCACCGCCAGCAGCGGCGCCGACAGGCCTGGCTCACGCCGACTCGTCCCGGGGTGCCCAGGGGTTCAGCGCAGGCCGCAAACGCGCACCGCCCGCTCAACTGCGCGGCATCAAGGGCGCGCCGGGCATCGGCATCGGCACCTGTGTCCTGCCGTCCGCTGCGGCCGACTTCGAGCGCGTCAGCGCGCAGCAGCACGCTTCGGCCGACACGCTGGCGGCGCTGCGCGAACTGCCGGCCCAGACACCCGACGGCGCACGGGTTGCCTTGCAGGCCAATGTCGGTCTGTCGTCCGACCTGGCCACGGTGCTCGACAGCGGTGCCGAGGGGATCGGTCTGTTCCGCACCGAGTTCTCCTTCATGGTGCGTGACTCGTTTCCTTCGGCGGACGAACAGGTCCGCGTCTACCGCGAAGTCCTGGCAAGGTTCGCGCCCAGGCCGGTGACGATGCGCACGCTGGACGTCGGAGGCGACAAGGGGTTGCCGTACTTCCCGCTGCAGGAGGACAGCGCCTTCCTCGGCTGGCGCGGGATCCGACTGACGCTGGACAGCCGGGCATCTTCCTGGTGCAGTTGCGCGCCTTGCTGCGCGCCAACGCGGGCATGGGCAACCTGAAGGTCCTGCTGCCCATGATCAGCTCGGCTCAGGAAGTGGATGCCGTGCGTGAACTGCTCGTTCGCGCCGCTGCCTGGCGCGCCACTTCGACAGCCTGCATCCGGCGGTGCTGCGGGCCATCGACAGCACCGCACGCGGCGCGCTCGACGCCCGGCGGCCGCTCAGCGTCTGCGGCGAGATGGCGGGCGACCCGCAGGCCGCCGTTCTCCTGATGGGTCTGGGCGTCGAAACGCTGAGCATGGCCGCGGCCAGCATCCCCGCCGTCAAGCTCGCGCTGCGAACGTTCAGTCGCCAGCAAGCGCAAGCCATGGCAGTGCTCGCCCTGGCTGCCGAGGATCCACTCGAGGTGCGCCAGATGCTGAACGCAGCATTCGACGCCGCCGGCTTGAAGAGCCCCGCCGCCGAGTCAGAGGTGCGCTGAACGAAGGCGCGACGGAACGCCGGCGAAACAGCGGACCGCGGGTTCGATGCATGGTAATCACATTACCATTGTACGTTCACCCGGATCGTATTACATTTGCTTGAGTAGAAGCGCTGACCTCCCTCTCTTGAATCAGTCCCGGCCTTTTTCGCGGCAGCCAGTTGCAGCCGACATCGACACCGTCGCCATGCTGCGCGATGCGTCCAGGCGGGACTTGCCGGTGGCGCCGCGGTTGGCGCCGGCAGCGCCGAAGCAGGGCCCGGCGGGTCACCATCTGAAGCTCGTGCAGTACCTGCCCGCCGGCGGACAAGCCCACGTGTGCGCCGCGATCTGGCGCGCGGGTGAGCACGTGCACCTGACTTCGCCGCTGCTGCGCAGGCGACACGGTGTGCGCGACCCCCGCTCCTACGTGCGGCAGTTTCCCGAAGGCATCGGCTCGATCGACGCGTTCGAAGACACCATGGGCTGGCTGGATGCCGCCTGCTACGCCGCCAGCGATCCACGCGAGATCGCCGCCGCCTGCCAGCAGCATCCTGAATGGCAGCTGCGCTGCATACGCTACGACGGCGGCGACGCCGCGCTGCTGGGGCTCGCGGGCCTCATCCGGGCGACCGAGAACGTCGACCCGCTGCCGGCGCCGGTCCTGCGGGAGTGCCTGCTCGAACTCATCAGGCAGATCCTGAGGAGCGATCCGGCGCTCGAACTCGCGCAGATCGAAACGACGTGCCAGGAAGGCGACGACGTCGCCACCTTGGAGGTCGGCTCCGAGCGGGCCGTGCTGGTCACCCTGCTGCCCGATGTCGTTTCGACAGACGCGGTACGCCAAGGGCAGCTCGCCCACCAGCGGATGACCGACCAATTCAAGGGCTGGGTGCAGTGCCTCCTCGTGGCGCCGAGCCTGCAGATCGAGCGACCGATGTTCCTGACGGCGCGCGTCGCCATCACCGACATGGACGCCGATCACCTACGCGCGGCGCTGGTGCAACTGGCCACGGGCTGAGCCGCGAGGCCCGGCATCGCCGACAGGACTTCATGACCACGCCACAAGACAAGGACGCCGAGCTCCGCCAGGCCTCGCTCGAACACCCCGAGTTCCCGCCGCTGGGCAGGATCGCCGTCAACGCCACCAAGCAGCTGACCAAGCAGCGCGATCTGGCCCTGGCCGAGCAGACCGATCTGGTGACGCCGGTCGATGCCGGTGCGGCCACGGCCTTCGGCCGTGACCACCTCACTCCCCGGCCCGTGGACCAGCGCCTGATGATGCACATCGCGCCGACGTCGGTGTCTATGCCTGCATGGCCGGCCTGATGCTGCCGGACCGGCAGCGCCGCATCGTCAACATGACCGCGCTCACCGTCGCGGAGATCAATGCCACGCGTTGAGGCCTGCCTTCCTCCAGACCCATCTCCATTCCGCACGCCACCCGCCATGCCAGACAGCCAAGAGTCAGCAAGACACGTCAAGCCGTTCGTGCACGAGAGTGCGAGCACCAAGGCCCTGCACTTCTCCATCAGCGAGATGCAGAGCCGCATGCAGATCGAGGATCCGCACGCGCTGGACCTGGAATACACGCGCACGATGATGGGATTTCTGCTGTTCAATCCCGAGCCGAAGGACATCGCCATGATCGGCCTGGGCGGTGGCTCGCTGGCGAAGTTCTGCTACCGGCACTTGAAGCACTCACGCATCCAGGTCGTCGAGATCAACCCGCACGTCATCGCGCTGCGCGACGAGTTCCACGTGCCGCCTGAGGACGAGCGCTTCACCGTGGTGCGGAGCGACGGTGCGCAGTTCGTCCGCCACCGTGCCACGCGCTGCGACGTGTTGATGGTGGACGGTTTCGACAGCGACGGCCTGCCGTCGCGCCTGTGCTCACAACGCTTCTACGACGACTGCCATGAGATGCTGCAGCCCGACGGCATGATGGTCGTCAACCTGCACTATGGCCATGCGCGGTTCGAGATCTTCGTGGATCGCATCCGGCGCAGCTTCGATGATTCGGTGTTCATCGTCGACGGCGTCGATCTCGGCAACAGCATCGTCTTCGCCGGCAAGGGCCAGGCCTTCGAAAGCCGTCGCGCCGGCGTCGTGCGGCGACCGAAGAACCTCGACAGCGGAGCCGCCCAGCAGTTGCTCGCAGGCTTTGCGCAGATCACGGAGGCGCTCAAGGAGCTGCGCCGACAGCGCCTCGTCAACCATATGGCATGAGAGTATGATGTGCGTGCGATGTGAATTTCGGTGTCGTGAGGTGAGGGAGCCATGGAGTCCAAGACGGCGCGACTGACGCTGCTGATCGACCCGAACAAGAAGGCCGCCTTCGAGCGCCTGTGTGCGCGGCAGGATCGAACCGCGTCGCAGGTGGTGCGGCAGTTGATCCGTGACTACCTGGCGCATCACGGGGTTCGGTACGCGGCCGGCGGCACCGCAGACGACGATGACGTGCCGCCGCGGACAGCGGCCACGCCGGCGGCCAGGGTTCGGGGTCGGCCGCAGGGTGCAGCCCGCGGGCGCGTGAACGCCGACGCGGTGCGGCGCAAGCGCTGAACATGCCCGAGCTGCCGCCCGACGCACATTGGCTGCACCTGGACTGGATCCTGGTGGTCATGGCCGCGTGGTTGGCCATCGGTGCCGCCGGCGCCGCTGCGCTGCGCCGCTTCACCTTCGTGTCGCAGCTGCTGTTTCCGTTGGGTGGCCTCGTCGGGCTGGTGCTGTTCGTCGTTGCGCTGAGCGCCCTGCCGGAATCGCCCGAGGTCGCCGTGCTGCCGATCGGCCTGCCGTCGCTGCCCTTCCACCTGCGGCTGGACAGCCTGTCGGCCTACTTCCTGATGGTGCTCGGCGCCGCATCGGCGGGGATCTCGGCGTTCGCCGCCGGCTACTTCCGCAAGGGCGAGGGCACGCCGCCGGGCCTGCTGTGCCTGGAATACCACGTCTTCCTGGCCGCCATGGTGGGCGTCATCCTGGCCGACGACGCCTACGCGTTCATGGTGATGTGGGAGACGATGGCGCTGTCGTCGTTCTTCCTCGTCACCGCCAACCACCGCATCCCCGAGGTGCGCAGCGCCGGCTACCTCTACATCACGATGGCGCACATCGGCGCCATCGCCGTCCTCCTGTGTTTCGGTGTGCTGCAGGCCAACACCGGCGACTACACCTTCGCCAACATGCGCGCGCAGAGCCTGGGGCCGTTCTGGGCTTCGGTGGGCTTCCTGCTGGCGGTGCTCGGCTTCGGTGCCAAGGCCGGCATCCTGCCGCTGCACGTCTGGCTGCCGGAAGCGCACCCGGCAGCGCCGTCGCCCGTCTCGGCGTTGATGAGCGGGGTCATGCTCAACTGCGCGATCTACGGCATGCTGCGCGTCTCGCTCGACCTGCTGCACCTGCGCCTGTGGTGGTGGGGCGGCCTGTTGCTGGCCTTCGGTCTGACCACGGCGCTGTTCGGTGTCGTCTTCGCCGCCGTGCAGACAGACATGAAGCGCCTGCTGGCCTACTCGTCGATCGAGAACATGGGCCTGCTGTTCGTCGGCATGGGCCTGACGCTGATCTTCACCGGCTACGACATGCTGCCGATGGCAGCGCTGTCGCTGACAGCGACGCTGTACCACGTGGCCAGCCATGCCTGCTTCAAGAGCCTGCTGTTCCTGGGCACGGGCAGCGTTCTGCACGCCACCTCCGAGCGCAACCTGGGCAAGCTCGGCGGGCTGATCCGCACCATGCCCTGGGTCGGCTGGCTCATGCTGCTGGGCGTGCTGGCCAGCGCCGGCCTGCCGCCGCTGGGCGGTTTCGTGTCGGAATGGCTGCTGTTGCAGAGCTTTCTGTTCACCACCGGCCTGCCGGTGCCGCTGCTGACGATGCTGATCCCGGTGGTGGCGGCAGTCATTGCCCTGGTGGCGGCGCTGGCCGGCTACGTCATGGTCAAGTTCTTCGGCGTCATCTTCCTGGGGCAGCCGCGCGAGGACAAGCTCGCGCAGGCGCGCGACGCCGGCCGCTGGGAGCGCACGGGCATGGTGTGGCTCGCGCTCGGCTGTGTGGCACTCGGCCTGCTGCCGGTGCAGTTCATCCAGCTCATCGACCCCGTGACGCAGCAACTCGTCCACGCCGGGCTGGGTGAGCGGGTGGCGGCCAGCGGCTGGCTGCTGGCACCCGGCAGCCAGCAGCAGGCGAGCTACGGCCCGGTCATCTTCCTGCTCGGCATCCTGGCCTGTTTTGCGCTGGCCTACGGGCTGGTAAGGGGGCTCTACCACGGCCGCATGCGGCGCGGCCTGCCCTGGGCTTGCGGTTTCCCCTGGGGCACGGCGCGCATGCAGGACACCGCCGAAGGCTTCGGCCAGCCCATCCGCCAGATCTTCGAGCCGTTCTTCGTCATGCGCCGTGAACTGCCGTCCCCCTTCGATGCCCAGCCGCACTATCGCGTCAAGATCGACGACCACTTCTGGCGCTGGATCTATGTGCCGACCATGGATCTGGCCAATTACCTGGCCCGCCTGATGGGCCTGCTGCAGCAGGGCCGCATCGCGGTCTATCTGCTGTACAGCTTCCTGACCCTGGTGGCCACCTTGCTGGCGGTGATGGCATGAGCTTCACGGGAGCGCTGTCGCAGCTGCTGGAGATCGTGATCGCCATCGCGCTGGCGCCGTTGCTCACGGGCTGGGTCAACCAGTGGCGGGCCTGGCTGCAGAACAAGTCGGCGCCCAGCCTGTGGCAGCCCTACCGCATGCTGCACAAGCTGTTCAACAAGGAGTCGATGGTTGCCGACCATGCGTCGCGGCTGTTCCGCACCGCACCCTACGTCATGTTCGGCTGCATGGTGCTGGCGTGTTCGATCATCCCCACGCTGTCGACCGACCTGCCGCTGGCGCCGGCCGCCGATGCCATTGCGCTCGTCGGCCTGTTCGCGCTGGCGCGCGTCTTCATCTCGCTGGCCGCCATGGACATCGGCACCGCTTTCGGCACCCTGGGTGCGCGGCGCGAGATGCTGATCGGCTTCCTGGCCGAACCGGCGCTGCTGATGGTGCTGTTTTCGGCCTCGTTGATCTCCAACTCGACATCGCTGACCACCATCGTCGAGACGCTGGCGTACCGCGAGCTGGTGATCTACCCGGGGCTGGCCTTCGCCGGCGTCGCGTTCGCCATGGTGGCGCTGGCCGAGAACGCCCGCGTGCCGGTGGACAACCCCACCACGCACCTGGAGCTGACGATGATCCACGAGGCGCTCATCCTCGAGTATTCCGGGCGCCACCTGGCCTTGATCGAGTGGGCGGCGAGCCTGAAGCTGTTTGCCTACTCGTGCATCGGCCTGGCCTTGTTTTTCCCCTGGGGCGTGGCCAGCGCCAACGAACCGCTGATCATGCTGCTGGCGCTGCCGGCGTTGGTGGGCAAGCTGGCCCTGGGCGGCTTCCTGCTGGCCTTGCTGGAGACCGTCAGCGCCAAGATGCGCATCTTCCGGGTGCCCGAATTCCTGGGCACTGCTTTCCTGTTCTCGGTGCTGGCCATGCTGGTGCACTTGCTGCTGAACCAATGAGCGAGTTGCTGACCCAGTTCGTCAACCTGCTCGGCGCGATGCTGCTGATGCTGGCGTTCGCGATGATCTCGCAGCGTCGCATCCTGTCGCTGATCTATCTGTTCACGGCGCAGGGCGCGACGCTGGCGCTGGCCACGGCGGTGGTCGGCTACGTCACGGAACAGCACCACCTGTACCTGTCGGCGGGGCTGACATTCCTGTTGAAGGTGCTGCTGATTCCCTATCTGCTGCACCGCGTGATCGACCGCCTGGGCATACGCTGGGACGTCGAGACGCTGATCAACATTCCGACCACCATGCTCATCGGCATCGGTGTCGTGATCTTCGCCTTCAACCTGGCGATACCGATCTCGCAGCTGTCGTCGGCACTGGCCAGCGGCACGCTGGGCATCGCGCTGGCGTGCGTGCTGCTGTCGTTCCTGATGATGATCACACGCGCCAAGGCGGTGCCGCAGGTGATCGGCTTCCTGGCCATGGAAAACGGCCTCTTCTTCGCCGCCACCTCGGCCACCTACGGCATGCCGATGGTGGTCGAACTCGGCATCGCGCTGGACGTGCTGATCGGCGTGCTGATCCTGGGCGTGTTCATGTTCCAGATCCGCGAGCAGTTCGACAGCCTGGACATCCGCCACCTCGAAAAGCTGAAAGAGGAATGAATTGATCTCGGAGCTGAACCCGCTGGCCTTCCTGCTCGCCTGCCCACTGGCCGGCGGCGTGGTGCTGGCTCTGGTCGGCCACCGCGACAACGCACGCGATGTCAACGTCGCCTTCAGCCTCGGCACCTTCGTCGCGGCCTGCGTGCTGACGGCGCGGATCATCGAGAGCGGGCCGATGCTGGTGTGGGACAGCGAGTTCTACATCGACGCGCTGAATGTCTTCCTCGTCACGCTGACGGCCTTCGTCGGGCTGACGACGTCGATCTTCTCGCGGCCCTACATGCGGGTCGAGCGCGACCACGGCAAGATGACGCCGCCGCGCATGCGGCTTTACCACAGCATGTACCAGCTGTTCAGCTTCACGATGCTGCTGGCGCTGACGACCAACAACTTGGGGCTGCTCTGGGTCGCGATGGAAGCCGCGACGCTGACCACCGTGCTGCTGGTCAGCGTCTACCGCACGGCGGCCAGCCTGGAGGCGGCGTGGAAGTACTTCATCCTGTGCGGCGTGGGCATCGCCCAGGCGCTGTTCGGTACCGTGCTGCTGTACATGGCGGCCGAGAAGGTCATCGGCTCCGCAGGCGGAGCCCTGCTGTGGACCAACCTCGACGCCGTGAAGGGCCAGCTCGACCCCAACATCATCACGCTGGCATTTGCCTTCCTGTTCATCGGCTACGGCACCAAGGTCGGACTGGTGCCGGTGCACAACTGGCTCCCCGACGCCCACGCCGAAGGGCCGACGCCGGTGTCGGCGGTGCTGTCGGGTCTGCTGCTCAACGTGGCGCTGTATGCCGTGCTGCGCTGCAAGGTGCTGACCGACGGCGCCCTGGGCAGCAACCAGTTGTCGGGCCGGCTGATGATGGGCTTCGGCCTGTTGTCGGTGGTGGCGGCGGTGTTCTTCCTGATCCGGCAGCGCGACGTCAAGCGCATGTTCGCGTACTCGTCCATCGAACACATGGGCCTGATGACCTTCGCCTTCGGCATGGGCGGGCCGATTGCCGCTTACGCCGGTCTGCTGCACATGACGGTGCACTCGCTCATCAAGTCGGCGATCTTCTTTGCCGTCGGCCACGCCACGCAGAAGGCCGGCACGCAGATCATGGACGGCATCCGCGGCCTCATCAAGGTCAGCCCCACGGTCGGCTGGGGGCTGATGCTGGGGGCGCTGGCGATCCTGGGCATGCCGCCGTTCGGCGTCTTCGCCAGCGAGTTCCTGATCGTCACCACCGCGATGCGTGATCAACCCTGGGCCACGCCCTTCCTGCTGATCGCGCTCGGCGTGGCCTTTGCCTCGGTGTTCAGCCGCGTGCAACCGATGGTCTTCGGCGAAACCAACGTCAAGCCGCTGGCGCACCCGCCGGCGCTGATTCCCGTCTTCGTTCACCTGGCGCTGGGCCTCATGCTGGGTCTGTACATCCCGCCCTACCTGGACGCCTGGTACCGGCAGGCAGCGGCGATGCTGGCGCACTGACACCATGGCGCTGGCGGACCTCGGACTCGACCTGCAACGCCTGCCGGCGCCCTTGCCCATCTGGCACGGGCCGGTGGATCGCGACAGCTGGGCCGCGGCGGCCCGCGCCGTCGCGGAACAGGGCGGGCGCCTGGTGTCGATGTGGGGCAGCGACCGCGAAGCTGCGGCCGGGGGCATCGCGGCCTGCGCCGCATACGCCGTGCCCGAAGGACTGGTCTGGCTCGAACTGGCGATCGACGACCCGACCCAGGGCTTCCCCGACCTCGCGCCCGTGTTCCCCTGCGCCGGCCGCATGCAGCGCGCCATGGCCGACCTGTCCGGCCTGCAAGCCCAGGGCAGCCACGACCAGCGGCCCTGGCTCGACCACGGCCTGTGGGCGCCGGGCCGGGCGCCGCTGCAGCACGACGCAGACCCCCAGCCCGCCGGCGCCGGCACCTTGCCCGCCGACTACGCGTTCGTGCGCGTCGAAGGCGACGGTGTGCATGAAATCGCCGTCGGCCCGGTGCACGCCGGCATCATCGAACCGGGGCACTTTCGCTTTTCGGTGGCCGGCGAGAAGGTGCTGCGTCTGGAAGAGCAACTGGGCTATGTGCACAAGGGCATCGAGCGGCGCTTCACCGAACTGCCGCCACTGGACGGCCACCGCCTCGCCGGCCGGGTCTCGGGTGACTCGACCGTGGCCTATGCCTGGGCGTATTGCATGGCGCTCGAGTCGGCCTGGGAATGCGTGGTGCCGGAGCGTGCGCAGTGGCTGCGCGCGCTGATGCTGGAACGCGAACGCGTGGCCAACCACCTGGGCGATCTCGGTGCCCTGGGCAACGATGCCGCGTTGGCTTTCGGGCTGGCGCAGTTCTCGCGCCTGCGCGAGGACTGGCAGCGTCTGTCGAAGGACGTTTTCGGCCATCGCCTGCTGATGGACATGGTGGTGCCGGGCGGTGTGGCCGTCAATCTGCAGATGCCGCAGCGCGACGCGCAGCGCCGCCAGTGCGACGATGTCGAGCGCGAGGTCCGCCGCCTGCGGCAGGTCTACGACGAACACGCCGGGCTGCAGGACCGCTTCCTGACCACCGGCCGCGTCACGCCCGCACTGGCGGCCCGGCTCGGGCTCACGGGGCTGGCCGGTCGTGCGAGCGGCCAGGCCAGCGATCTGCGCTGCGCCCACGACTGGCAGCCCTACGCGCGGCTGCAGGCCCGCATCGCGGCGCAGGAAGCCGGCGACGTGGCGGCGCGCGTGGCCGTGCGCTTCGACGAAGTGCTCGAGTCGCTGCGTTTGATCCGTGAGCTCTGCGCCGGCCTGCCCTATGGCGAGTGCGGCTTCGAGCTCAAGGCCCCGCAACGCCAGGTCCGTGGCGCCGGCTGGGTGGAAGGCTGGCGCGGCGAGATCCTGGTCGCGCTGGAAACCGCTGCCGACGGCCGCATCGTGCGCTGCCACTGCCACGATCCTTCGTGGCAGAACTGGCCGGTGCTCGAACACGCCGTCATGGGCAACATCGTGCCGGACTTTCCGCTCATCAACAAATCGTTCAACTTGAGCTATTCGGGGCACGACCTCTGATGTGGCACATCCTCAAGCAGATCGTCCGCACCGGCATCGTCACCGAGCCGGCCCCGCGCGTTGCCGAAGGCGACAGTGCGGCGATCCAGCGCATACACCAGGACGTCCTGGACATCCTCGGCCAGGCGTTGACCATCCGCCAGGTCGATGCCGGGTCGTGCAATGGCTGCGAGCTGGAAATCCACGCCCTCGACAACCCCTACTACAACATCGAGGGCTACGGCATCAAGTTCGTCGCCAGCCCGCGCCATGCCGACATGCTGCTGGTGACCGGACCGGTGTCGCGCCACATGGAAGAGGCGCTGCGCCGCACCTACGACGCGACGCCCGAGCCCAAGCTGGTGGTCGCGGTGGGCGATTGCGGATGTAGCGGCGGCATCTTCGGCGAGAGCTATGCCAGTTGCGGCAGGGTTGCCAACGTGATTCCGGTCGATGCCACCGTGCCCGGATGCCCGCCGCCGCCGATCGAGATCCTGCGCGGGATTCTCGGTGCGGTTCGGCGCTGGCAGGGCAAGGCTGGCGGATCGTAGCTCTCCAGCCTGCCGATGGGGTCCCGCTCGAGGTGCATGTTCATGCGCCTGGCACCGGCGCGGCCGCCGCCGTTGCAGCGCAGGCGCTGGTCAGCAGCCCGCGTCAGGCGGGCACGCCGATGGGCATCAGCGCGATGGGCTGCTCGCCGGGCGGCAGGCGCAGTGCCCGGGCAAGCGCGGCTTCGTCGAAGCCACCGATGACGACCGTCCCGAGCCCGAGGGCGGCTGCCTGCAGCGCCAGGTTCTGCGACGCCGCGCCGGCCTCGAACGCGACATAGCGAGCGGCCTTCGCGCCGTACCTGCCTGCAGTGCGCGCCTCGACGGCCGTGATGACGACGACCACGGCGGCCACACCGACGGCCTGTTGCCCCATCGCAGCTTGCTGCAGGTCCGACGCCGTGACCTCCGCGCTGGAGAACAGCAGCGCGTGCGTGGCCGGCAGGTAGCGATGCCCGCCCGCGACCAGGCCTTCGACCCGTGTCGCCACCAGGCGGAGTTCGAGCGGATAGAGAGCGCCGGCCGATGGCGCGGTGCGCCGGCCACCGAAGCCGGTCGTCCCCTGCGCCGCCCAGAGCAGTTGCGACACCGCGGCCAGTGCCAGCGGCTGGGCGGCGTAGCGCCGCACCGAGCGGCGCCGCGCCAGCGCCTGTTCGAGCGGCAGGCCACCGACCCTGTCCGGCGCCGCCAGAACCCCGCTGGTCGCGGGCCTGGCGAAGCCGGGCAGAATGGTCAAACCGCCGATGGCGGCGAACGCACGCGCGATCGCGGTGCGGCGCCGGACATCGATATCGTGGCATTCGAGCACTGCACACGCCTTTCTTCGATTGCCAACGATCGCAAAGTCGGGACGCACTGCAGTTGCGCCCGATCAATCGGACATCCGAGCGACGCGATAGATACGGGGCCGATGGCCGCCGCCGACCCATGCACCACCTGCTCGAAGCCCGTCTCGTCAACGATCCATTCGGCGACCCCGGCCTGTACGTCGACGTCCGCGACGAACGCAGGGCGCTGCTGTTCGACCTCGGCGACATCGCCGTGCTGCCGCCGCGCAAGCTGCTGCGCGTGTCGCATGTGTTCGTCAGCCACACCCACATGGACCACTTCGTCGGCTTCGACCAGTTCCTTCGTGTCGTGCTCGGGCGCAAAGGCGGCGTCGTGCTGTACGGCGGGCCGGGCTTTGTCGCGCAGGTCGAACACAAGCTGCGCGCCTACACCTGGAACGTGGTGCATCGCTACAGCGTCGAGTTCGTCCTCGACGTGCGCGAGATCGGCACCGACGGCCGCGGGCAGCGGGCGCGCTTTTCCAGCCGCACCGGCTTCGCGCGCCAGGCCTGCGCGCCATTCGACTGCGCCGGCGACGTCTTGCACGACGAAGCACTGTTTCGCGTGCGCTGCCGATTCGTCGATCACGAGATGCCGTGCCTGGCCTTCGCCATCGAGGAGAAGGCGCGCCACCGGGTCGCGAAGGACCGGCTCGCCGCGCTGGGCGTGGCCACCGGCCCGTGGCTGCGCGAACTGAAACTCGCGATCCTGGCGGCGGCGCCCGCGCCGTCGTGCCTTTCCACTTCTCGCCGCGTTATGGCGGGCGCGCTGCGCAGGTCGCGGCCGAGGTGCGGGCGGCCTGGTCGGGCCCGCCGGCCGCACCCGCTGCGAAAGACAGTCCCGATCAGGAGGATTCGGCAGCGGCCCGTTCATGGACGCGGGCGATGCTCTGAACCACCTGCACGACTTCGTCGTCCGGCAGCGGCGGGCGGCAGTGGGTCCGGTTCCAGGCCAGCATCAGCTCGGCCCAGGTTCGCGTCGGGCCAGCGCCTGAACCAGCGGTCGATCTCGGCCGCGTTCGCAATGCGCTGCTGGAACTCGCGCCAGGGCACGAGCGGGCGCTTGCCCTGCGGCTGCATCGGAATCACCGACCAGCCCCTGGCGGCGTAGGCGTGTGCAGCGTCGGCGATCACGGCCGCCGTTTCAGGTAGGTTCCGATCAGTTCAGCCTGCGCCAGCACGTGGCCGCGCATGGCCTGCTCGACGGCGGCCTTGGTCGGCCGCGTCAGCGGCGGCAGCACCTTGTCGAGGGCATACAGCTTGAAGAAGTAGCGGTGGCGACCGATCGGCGGGCACGGCCCGCCGTAGCCGTGGCGGCCCCAGTCGTTGAGACCTTCGCGCGTGCCGGCTGGCAGTGGACGGCCGCCCTCGGCCAGTTCCGCCACAGCGGGCGGCATGTCGTAGAGTACCCAGTGCACCCAGGTCGTTCGCGGGGCCGCCGGGTCGGGCGCGTCGGGGTCGTCGACGATCAGCACCAGGCTCGCGGCCCCGTCGGGGACGCCCTGCCAGTGCAGCGGCGGTGCGAGGTCTTCGCCTTCGCAGGTGTGGCGCACGGGGATCTCGCCCCCCGGGGCGAATGTCGGCGAGCTCAGTTCCATGGTTCGACTCCCGCAGCGCTCAAGCGCTCGACGTCTGTCTGTGCAGTCATGGTCCGTGTCGTGACGGAACCGTCAGCACTGAAGGTGGACTGCGCGCCATTGTGCGCCGGGGGGCGCGGCCAGGATCAAGCGTAGCGCCCGGCGATTCCCGCGACCCTCACCGCCGCATGCCCAGACGCTGCCGGATGTGCTGCGCGCTGCTTGCGCTGCATCGGCCTGCGGCGTGCCGCATGGCGTAGGCTCATGCCATGCTGTCCATCTCGCTGGGTCCCCTTGCACTGCCGTTGGCGCCTGTGCTGTTGTTGCTCGCCGTGTGGGGTGCGTCGTGGCTGGCGGCCCGCATCGCGTCGAACGGCGGCGACAAGGCAGCGGCCGTCGCCGCCGGCGGCACCGTGATCCATGCTGCGCTGCTGGGCCTGTTGGCGGCGCGACTCGTGCACCTGGGGCTGAATGCCGACCTCTACGTCGCCACGCCGTGGTCCGCCTTCGATGTCCGCGACGGCGGCTGGCATGCGCCTGCCGGGGCTGCCGCGGCTGCCGCCTGGCTGGTGTGGCGGGGGCGGCGCGCGCCGGCGCTGCGTCGACCGCTGGCCGGCGGTGCGCTGGCCGGCACGGTGTTCTGGGTCGCCGCCTCGTTGGCCACCGGTGGCGGCGGCGCGCCGGCGCTGCCCGCGGTGGCGCTCATCGAACTGAACAGCGGTGCTGCCATCGACCTGCCACAGGCCGCGCGCGGCCGGCCGGTGGTCGTCAACCTGTGGGCCAGCTGGTGCGGCCCCTGCCGCCAGGAGATGCCACTGCTGGCGGCGGCGCAGCAGCGCGAACCGGTGGTCGGCTTCCTGTTCGTCAACCAGGGCGAATCCGCCAACGCCGTGCGCGCCTACCTGGCCGACCAGGGCCTGCCGCTGCGCGAGGTGCTGCTGGACGCGGGTTCGAAGCTCGGGCCGGCCGTCGGTTCGCGCGGGCTGCCCACCACCCTCTTCTACGATGCCCGTGGCCGGCAGGTCGGCGCCCACTTCGGCGTGCTCAACGCCGCCGCGCTGGAGGGCCGCCTGCGGGCGCTGCGCGCCGCACGATGACATCGCACCCGTTCTTGCAGGACCGGCGCACAGAGCCCTCATGACAACCGTCGAGGACACTTGGCCCCCGATCGACGACGAGTTGGACGCACTGGCCGACCCGGTACCGCTTGGCCGCCACGACGTCATCGAGCTCGGCTGCGGCGCGGCCGCCGGGCAGGGCCTGTCTGGTGGTCTGTTCTGTGCGCAGTCGCACAGACATCCTCTCCGAGTGAGCAGACCCTTCACCCCCTGTCACTGTGCTGCGCAGGTTCCATCGCGCCATTTCAACGTCGGGAAGGTATTCTTACCATGAATCTGAACCTGAGTCTCGGCCCGCTCGTGTCGCTCATCGCGGGCATCCTCATACTCGTCGTGCCCCGGCTGCTGAACTACATCGTCGCCATCTATCTGATCATCATCGGCTTGCTGGGACTGTTCGGCGCCGGTTTCCAAATGAAGTAGCGCGAATGAGCCCCGACTCGACACGACGGGAGGGTAGGCGATGGCACGACGGCTGGTGATCATCGGCGGTGACGCCGCAGGGATGTCTGCGGCGTCGCAGGCGCGACGGATGACGTCCTCCGAGAAGCTCGAGATCGTCGTCTTCGAGCGTTCATCCCGAACCTCCTACGCTGCTTGCGGTCTGCCCTACCTGGTCGGCGGGTTCGTGAAGTCGGCGGACAGCCTCGTCGCCCGGACCCCGGAGCAGCACCGGGCCAAGGGCATCGACGTGCGGACCCGACACGAGGTCACCGCCATCGACGCCGAGGCGTCCACCGTGACCGTGCGCGACCTCGACACCGGTCGCGGGTCCGTCCTGCACTACGACGAGCTCCTCATCGGCACCGGCGCGGCGGGGATCTCGCCGCCCTGGCCAGGCATCGACGCGCAGGGTGTGCTGCAGTTGCGCACCTTCGACGACGCGGCGGAGGTGGAGCGACTGCTCGGCGCAGGCGCGCGGCGCGCCGTGGTCGTCGGCGCCGGCTACGTCGGACTCGAGGTCGCGGAGGGTCTGCTCGAGCGCGGCCTCGATGTCACGGTGGTCGAACGGCTGGACGCACCGATGGCCGCCGTGCTCGACGCCGAGATGGCCGCCGGCGTCGCCGACGCGATGCGGGCCGCCGGCATCGACCTCCGGCTCGGCACTGCGGTCACCGGTTTCACTGCGGTCGGCGGGCGTGTCACGGCCGTGGAGACGGCGGCGGGGCCGGTGCCGGCCGACCTGGCGGTGATCGGGCTCGGCGTGCGACCCAACGCCGAACTGGCGCGTGCCGCCGGCATCGGCGTGGGCGAGGCCGGCGGCATCATCGTCGACGACCACCTGCGCACCGGCACGGCGCATGTCTGGGCGGCCGGTGACTGCGTCGAGTCCCGCCATCGCGTCACGGGGCGGCCCGTCGTGGTGGCCCTGGGCACGCACGCCAACAAGCAGGGCCGCGTCGCCGGCACCAACATCGCCGGCGGCGACGCTGCCTTCGGCGGCGTGCTCGGCACCGCGATCACCCGCTTCCAGGACGTGGAGATCGCCCGCACCGGGCTCACCGAACGCGAGGCCGCAGCCGCGGGATTCGACGCCATCGGCGTGGTCACGGAGGCATCGAGCCGAGCGCACTACTATCCCGGCGCGCAGCCGATGAAGATCAAGATCGTTGCCGCGCGGGGCAGCGGCCGCCTGCTCGGCGCGCAGATCGTCGGCGGGGCGGGTGCGGGCAAACGCATCGACGTCCTGGCCACGGCGCTGTGGAACGAAATGACCGTGGCGGAGCTGGCCGGCATGGACCTCGCCTACGCGCCGCCGTTCTCACCCGTCTGGGACCCGGTGCTGCTGGCTGCGGGCAAGGCCACGACCCGCGTCTGAGCGGTGACCGGGTCGCCGCGTTCCAGGCCGGCGGCGACGCCTCTGTCGCGCCATGCGTCTGGCCTCAGGATGCGCTGCCTTGCAGTGCCCGGCGGCGAGCCTCGGGGTAGACCATCAGCTCCTCGACCGCGATGTGCTCGTGGTACAGCGCAGTGAACTCGGGCAGTGCGGCGCCCAGGAAAGCGGCGTGGTCGCTGCAATAGCCCTGGGCCACGGCCTGCAGGTGGGGCTCCAGTTCCAGCCAGCTCTCCTCGATCCAGTTGTGGTCCTGCTGCAGGCGCCGCACCTGGGCCAACAGTGCGGCCGTGGCGCCCGGGAGCAGGCCAGGGAACACATGCGTCTCTTCGGCCTCGTGGTGGCCGCGTGCGGGGCCGTTGAAGAAGCGGCAGGCGCGCGCGGCCAGCGCGGCGGCCGCGTCGTCCGCACCGTGACGGGCCAGCGTGTGCACCAGGCTGTCGAGGTCGTCCAGCACCTGCAGGATCTGGCGGTGCGTGTCGTCCAGCGACTCGAACGGTGGCAGGGGCGGCGCTGCGGTGCGGGCCGGGCGTGCAGGGCGGACTCTGGCGGGAGACATGATCAGCTCGTTGGACTCGTGCCTGCATTCTTCGGTGCGCCCGGCCTGCGCCGGCTTGTGCGAGATCAAGCGCCATCCAGATTCGCGCCCACGGCGGGGCCACGCCCTTGAGGCACACTCGGTGCTCATGGGACCACTCGAAGGACTGCGGGTCATCGAACTCGCGAGCATCGGCCCGGGGCCGATGTGCTGCATGCTGCTGGCCGACCTCGGTGCCGACGTCGTGCGCGTCGACCGCCTCGAGCCCAGCGGCCTGGGTGTGACGATGGCGCCGCGCCACGATGTCAACGCGCGCGGGCGGCGCTCGGTGGCGTTGGACCTCAAGTCCGACGCCGGCCGCGCCGCAGTGTTGCGGCTGCTGGCCGGCGCCGACGTGCTGGTGGAGGGCTTCCGCCCGGGCGTGGCCGAAAAGCTGGGCCTCGGCCCGGCCGACTGCCAGGCCTGCAACCCGCGCCTGGTCTACGGTCGCATGACGGGTTTCGGCCAGACCGGGCCGCTGGCCGCGGCGGCCGGGCACGACCTCAACTACATCGCCTTGTCGGGCGTGCTGCACGCCATCGGCCCGGCGCTCGGCAAGCCGGTGCCGCCGCTGAACCTGGTCGGCGACTACGGCGGCGGCGCGCTGTACCTGGCCTTCGGCGTGCTGGCCGCGCTGTACGAGCGCCAGCGCTCGGGGCAGGGGCAGGTGGTCGACGCGGCGATGGTCGACGGCGCGGCGTCGCTGGCGTCCATCTTCTACGGCCTGCAGGCGGCCGGTGCCTGGGGCGAGCCGCGCGGCGCCAACCTGCTGGACGGCGGCGCGCCTTTCTACGACAGCTACGAGACCGCCGACGGCCGCCACGTCAGCCTGGCGCCGCTGGAGCCCAAGTTCTTCGCCCAGCTCGCCGCCGCGCTGGGGCTGGAGGCGCGGTTCGTGCAGCGCCAGTACGACCGCCGACTGTGGCCCGAGATGCGCGCCGCCATCGCCGCTGCGGTGCGGCAGCACACGCGCGACGACTGGTGCTCGCGGCTCGAAGGCAGCGACGCCTGCTTCGCTCCGGTGTTGTCTTTCGAGGAGGCGCCGAGACACGCCCATGCCCGCGCCCGCGACGCCTTCGTCACCGTCAGCGGCGTCGTGCAGCCGGCACCGGCACCGCGTTTCGATCGCACGCCGGCGGCGTTTCCGCGGCCGGCGCCGGCGCCGGGCGCACACACTGCCGAGGTGCTGCGCGAAGCCGGCTTCAGCGCCGCCGACATCGCCGCGCTGGTGGCCGCGGGGGCGGCGCGATGAGCGGCGGCTACACCGCGCCCGGCGACGCGCGCCTGGCCGCGTCGCTGCTGCTGCTGCGTGAGCGTGCCGACGGCGCTGCCGGCCTGGAAGTGCTGATGGTGCGCCGCGCCGAACGCGTCGACGACATGCGCAGCGGTGCCGTCGTGTTTCCCGGCGGTGTCGTCGACGAGCGCGACCGTGAGGCGCATGCCCATTGCATCGGCCCCGACGACGCCAGCGTGAGCGCCTTGCTCGGCTTGGCCGCGGGCGGCCTGGACTACCTGGTGGCGGCCGTGCGCGAGTCGTTCGAGGAAGTGGGCGTGCTGCTGGCGCAAGGCGGCGAGGGCGACTTCGACGTCGCGGCGCTGACGACCTGGCGCGACAGGCTGCAGAGCGGCAACGCGTCGATGGCCGACTTCTGCCGTGCCGAGGGCCTGCGCCTGGACTTGCGCGACCTCGTGTACTTCAGCCACTGGCTCACGCCACCCGGCGTTCCGAAGCGTTTCGACACCCGTTTCTTCATCGCCACCGCGCCTGCGGGCCAGGTCGCGCAGGCCGACCTGGGCGAGGCGGTGGAACTGATGTGGCTCACGCCGCAGGCCGCGTTGGAACCGCAGCGCGGCCTGAAGCTGCTGCCGGTGACGCAGTGCACGCTGCAGGACCTGGCGCGTTTCGCCAGCCCCGCCGCGGCCCTGGCCGAGGCGCGCGCGCGCAAGGACATCACGCTGTCGATGCCGCGTCTGGCCACTTCTTCCCGGGGCCGGCGCATCGTGCTGCCCGACGCGCTGCCCTATGCCGAGATCGGCCGCCTCGACCCCTTGGGCCGCGGCGACGTGTCGTGCGAACTGCTGCCCGGCCGCGCGGTGAGGCTGTCGCCGCGCATCCTGCGCGTCACCGCGCCCAACGCCGGGCCGATGACCGGGCCCGGCACCAACAGCTACCTGGTGGGCGAGGGTGCCTCGTGGACCGTCATCGACCCGGGCCCCGTGAGCGAGCCGCACCTGCAGGCGCTGTTGTCCGCTGCGGCCGAGGCCGGCGGGCGCATCGAACGCATCCTCGTCACGCACACCCACCGCGACCACTCGCCGGGCGCGGTGGCGCTGGCCGCGGCCACCGGCGCGCCGGTCTGGGGCCGCGTCGCGGCGCACCCCGACTGGCAGGACCCGACGTTCGCGCCGACCTGCGTCGCCGAGCATGGCGAGCGGCTGCCGCTCGGCCCGGACACCACGCTGCGCGTCATCCACACCCCCGGTCACGCGTCGAACCACCTGTGCTACCTGCTCGAAGAGGAGCGCACCCTGTTCACCGGCGACCACGTGATGCAGGGCTCCACCGTCGTCATCAACCCGCCCGACGGCGATATGGCGGCCTACCTGCAGGCCCTGGAAGCGCTGCTGGCCGAGGATCTGCAATGGCTGGCCCCCGGCCACGGATTCCTGGTCGCCGAGCCGCAGGCCGTGCTGCGCGGGCTCATCCGGCACCGGCTCGGGCGCGAAGCCAAGGTGGCGGTGGCGCTGCAGGCGCTGGGGCCTTGCGGCATCGAGCCGCTGCTGTGTGCCGTGTACGACGACGTGCCCGCGGCGCTGCACCCGGTGGCGCAGCGTTCGCTGCTGGCGCATCTGCTGAAGCTGCAGGCGCAAGGTGCCGCGCGCGCCGAAGGTGCTCTCTGGTCAGCTGCCTGAGGACGGGGACGAAGGCGCGCCCGCCTGCCACTGCCCGCCGACCAGCACCTGGTGCGGCCTGAACTGCGCCTTGTAGGCCATCTTCGGGCTGTCGGCGATCCAGTAGCCGAGGTAGACATGCGGCAGCTGCAGCAGCCGGGTCTGCTCGATCTGCCACATCACGCTGTAGGTGCCGTAGCTGGCGCCGGGGACGTCTTCGTAGAACGTGTAGACGGCCGAGATGCCGTCGCTGAGCACGTCCAGGATCGAGACCATGCGCAGCGCGCCGGGCTCGCTGCCGACGCCCGGCTCGCGGAATTCGACCAGGCGTGAATTGACGCGGCTTTGCAGCAGGAACTGGGTGTACTGGTCGACGCTGTCGTGGTCCATGCCGCCGCCGCTGTGCCGGCTGGCCTGGTAGCGCAGGTAGAGCTGGTAGTGCTCGGGCACGAAACACAGCCGCAGCACACGGGCTTTCAGGTCGCCGTTCGCACGGGCGGCGCGGCGCTGGCTGCGCGTGGGTTTGAAACCGGCCACCGGCACGCGCAGCGGCACGCAGGCGCGACAGCCGTCGCAGTAAGGCCGGTAGGTGAACATGCCGCTGCGCCGGAAGCCGTTGGCCACCAGGCCCGAATAGGCGTCGGCGTGGATCAGGTGGCTGGGCGTGGCCACCTGCGAGCGCGCCTGCCGGTCGGGCAGGTAGCTGCAGGGGTAGTGCGCCGTTGCGTAGAACTGCAACGAACGCAGCGGCAATTCCTTGGGATGCGTCACGTGGCCTCGACAGGGACAACCGGGCACGCTCAACGTTCGAGCCAGGTCCAGTCCAATCCATCATAGGACCAATCGCGCGGCGGCACCGCGTCCAGGGTCTGCGCCAGGTGGGCCTCGAAGAGTTGGCGCGACATTTCGCGTGCGCCCAGCGAGCTCAGGTGGCCCGTGTTCTGCTGGCAGTCGATGAGCGGGATGGCGCGCGCGCGGCAGGCCGTCACCAGCGCCGCCAGCGCGATCTTGGAGGCGTCGCTGCGGTGCGCGAACATCGACTCGCCGAAGCACATGCGGCCGATGGCGACGAAGTACAGGCCGCCGACCAGTTCGCCGTCGACCCAGGTCTCGGCGCTGTGCACGGCGCCCGCCTGGTGCCAGGCGACATAGGCCTCCAGCACCGACGGCACGATCCAGGTGCCGTCCTGCCCCGGCCGTGGCGCCTGCGCGCAGGCCTCGATGACGCGGCGGAACGCGCTGTCGAAACGCACTTCGCAGCCGGGCGTGCGCAGGAAGCGGCGCAGCGTCTTGCGCAGGCTGTGCGAAACGCGGAAATCGGCCACCGGCAGCACCATGCGCGGGTCGGGGCTCCACCACAGCACCGGCTGGCCGGCGCCGTACCAGGGGAAGATGCCCTTGCGGTAGGCCTCGTGCAGCCGCGCCGGGGTGACGTGGCCGCCGGCGGCCACCAGGCCCGGCGCATCGCTGTCGGGTCCCAGCGCCAACCGTGCCGGCGGCAGCGGGGTGGTGTCGTCGATCCAGGTCAGCATGTGGCTTGCACGATCGGAGCCGTCTCGATGCCGCGCCGGCCTGCCCGACGTCTCAGCGCCGCCCCAGCTGCAGCCACAGGAAGGCGTATTCCAGCGCCATCATCTGCGCGCGCTGCGCGTTGTCGGCGGCGCCGCCGTGGCCGCCTTCGATGTTTTCCCAGTACAGCACGTCGTGGCCCTTG
Source organism: Rubrivivax sp. (assembly GCA_030680415.1). Classification (GTDB taxonomy): domain Bacteria; phylum Pseudomonadota; class Gammaproteobacteria; order Burkholderiales; family Burkholderiaceae_C; genus Rubrivivax. The sequence continues at coordinate 44,174 of JAUXVE010000015.1, read as the reverse complement.
TCCTGCATCAGCGCCGCCATCTTGCGCGCGTGGCCGGGGTGCACGCGGTCGTCGCGCGTGCTGGTGGTGAACAGCACCCGTGGCAGCCGCACGCCGGCGGCCTTGTCGGGCACGTTCTGGTACGGGCTGTACTTCGCCATGGCGGCCCAGTCTTCGGGCCGCTCGGGGTCGCCGTACTCGGCCATCCACGAGGCGCCGGCGAGCAGGCGGTGGTAGCGCTGCATGTCCAGCAGCGGCACCTGGCAGACCACGGCGTTGAACAGCTCGGGCCGCTGCAGCATCACCGCGCCGACCAGCAGGCCGCCGTTGCTGCCGCCCTGCATGCCCAGCCGGGCCGGCCGCGTGACCTTGGCTGCGATCAGGTCCTCGGCGACGGCAGCGAAGTCGTCGAAGCTCTTCTGCTTGCCGGCCTTCACCGCGGCCTGGTGCCAGCCGGGGCCGAACTCGCCGCCGCCGCGGATGTTGGCCAGCACGAAGACGCCGCCGCGGCCGGTCCAGACGCGGCCGATGGCGCCGGAATAGAAGGGCAGCTGCGAGACCTCGAAGCCGCCGTAGCCGTAGAGCAGCGTCGGGTTGTCGCCGTCGGCCTTGGCGCCCTTGGGCCAGACCACGAAGTAGGGCACCCGTGTGCCGTCGCGCGAGGTGGCGAAGCGCTGCTCGACGCGCATGCCGGCGACGTCATGGAAGGTTGGCCGCGACTTCAGCAGTTCGCGCTCGTTGCTGCCAGTGCGGCCGAGCTGCAGCGAGTCGGGGCTGAGAAAGTCCGCGGCGTTGAGCAGGTAGGCCTCGGCCAGCGCGTCGTCCTCGAGCAGCGGGTCGTGCAGCGCGCCGGCGCTCAGCGTGCCGGGGTAGGGCGCCTGCACGTCGCGGCGCTGCCAGGCGCCGTCGCGCCAGGACCACTCCTCGATGCGGCTGGCGACCTTGTCGAGCACCGTCAGCAGCAGCGTGCTGCGCGTCGCAGTATGGCCCGACAGCGAGCGCGTCGCCGTCGGCGTGAACAACGGCTGCAGCTGGCGTTCGCCCTTCAGGTAGGACGCGGCGTCGCCGACAAGCAGCGAGCCGCGCGCAAAGGTCCGCTCGCCGAGTCGCCAATCGCTGCGCAGCTCGATCAGCACGCGCTCGCGCCAGAAGCTCAGCTGCGCGTCGTCGGGCTTGTCGACGGGCACCACTTCGTCGCCGGCCAGCAGGAACTGCTTGCTGTTGTAGAAGTCGACGACGCGGCCCAGGCCGATGCGCTCGTAGCCCGGCGTGAGATCCACCGACGCGTAGGCCAGCACGTCACTGGCCTGCGCTTCGAACACGGTCACGGCGTCGGCCAGCGGCTGGCCGCGACGCCAGCGCTTGATGACGCGCGGGTAACCGGCATCGGTGAGCGAGCCGGGGCCGAAATCGGTGCCCACGAAGACGGTGTCGGCGTCCAGCCAGTCGACGCTGCTCTTGGCTTCGGGCAGCGTGAAACCGCCGGCGACGAAGGCCTTGGCCACGGTGTCGAACTCGCGCACGACGCGGGCGTCGGCGCCGCCGCGCGACAGCGACACCAGGCAGCGCCGGTACTCGGGCCCCAGGCAGGCGGCGCCGGACCAGACCCAGTTCTCGCCTTCGGCACGGCCCAGGGCGTCGATGTCGATCACCGTCTCCCAGGCCGGCGCGGGCATGCGGTACGCGGCCAGCGTCGTGCGCCGCCACAGCCCGCGCGGGTTGGCGGCGTCGCGCCACAGGTTGTAGAGCCAGCCGCCGCGGCGCGACACGTAGGGAATCTGCTCGCGCGAATCGAGCACCTCGCGGATGCTGCTGCGCGTGGCATCGAAGCCGGGCTGGGCCTGCAGCAGCTTTTCGCTGTCGGCGTTGCGTTCGCGCACCCAGGCCAGGGCACGCTCGCCTTGCACGTCTTCGAGCCAGAGGTAGGGGTCGGGGGTCTGTGACATCGTGGGTGGGGTCAGGGTCAGGCCGGCGGCGCAGCACAGCAGCGCCAGCGTTCGCAGCCGTTTCATGGCTGCGGCGTCATCAGGGGCTGGGGATGGATCTCGACGCTGGCATGGGCGTCGCCGACCCAGACCTGGCCTTCCTGCACCGTCACCTGCAGCGTCATCGACCGCGCCGCCAGCCTGGCCAGGGCCTGGCTCTGTTCGGCCGGCAGTTGCCACACCGCCAGGTTGGACAGCCGCGCCAGCTTGGGCTGCACGCCGGCCCACCAGATCGACGCCGCCTGGCTGTAGACGTAGAGCGTGACACGGGCGGCGCGGCCGCAGGCCTTGATGAGGCGGCGTTCGTCGGGCTGGCCGACCTCGATCCAGTGCAGCAGTTCACCGGTCAGGCTCTTCTGCCAGAGGTCGGGCTCGTCGGCATCGGCCATGCCGCGCGCCACCTGCAAGGCACCCTGGTGGTCGTCGGCGGGCACGTGCAGGGCAAAGGCCAGCAGGCGCACCATCAGCCGCTCGTCGGTCTCGGACGGCTGGCGGGCGAGTGTCAGCGTGTGGTCGGCGTAGACGCTGCGGTCCATGTCGGCGATCTGCACGCTGGCTTTGTAAACGGTGGCCTTGATCGCCATCAGGTCAACCGATCGAGTGCGGTGCAGGCGCGCGCCAGCGCCTCGGCTTCGGGGTCTTGGGTGGCGGGCAGGGGGTCGACCAGGGACATCGGGTGATGAGCAGCAAAGCCGCTCACTGTGCCACAGCGGCGGCCGGCCCGCGTTTGACTGGCCGCGGGCGATGCCCTTGGCCGGCGTGGGCGCCGGCCCGCCGGCGGCAAGGGTGGCATCATTCGCCCCCTTGCCGGCGCGGCCGGCCCCGATCGAGGAACCCGATGAAGGTCAAGCACGTCCTGCCGGCCGGCCTGTGGCTGGCGGCCTTTTCCATGGCCATGGCGCAGGCGCCGGGCAAGCCGGCTGCCAAGCCGGCGCCCAAGCCGGCCGCAGCGGCGGCCGCCGCCGGGCCCGCCGAAGGCAAGACGCTGTCGCTGGGCGCCGGCGGCAGCAGCGGCCCGCTGCTCACGCGCGAGGAATTGCGCGCCTGCATGAACCAGGAAGAGGCGATCCGCACCCGGCTGACCGAGATCGAGGTGCAACGCATGCCGCTGGACGCCGACAAGCAGGCCATCGCCACAGAGCAGCAGGCGCTGCGCCAGGCGCGTGCGCCCGTCGACGCCGTCAAGGCGCAGGCCGAAGAGCTGAGCGGACGCCTGAAGGCTTTCAGCGCCCGCGTCGACGACTGGCGCCAGCGTGTCGCGGCCTTCAACGAAGCCAACCGCAGCGGCTCGCAGGCCGACCGCCAGCGCGATGCGCTGAACAAGGAGCGCGAGGAGATCGAGAAGCAACGCGTCGAACTCGAGGCCGAAAGAACGCGCCTGACCACCGATACCCAGGAGGTGGTGCGCAACTACAACATCAAGGCCGCCGCGCTGGACGCCCGCGTCAACGACTGGAACCAGCGCAATGCGCTCTGGATCGAGGCTTCGGCGGCGCTGCAAACCGAGCGCCAGGCCTGGGTCTCGTCCTGCGCCGACCGTCGTTACCGCGAAGACGACGAGACCGCCATCAAACGCGGCCGCTGAGCCGACCGACATGAACAACAACAATCCGCTGCTTGAGCCCTGGGACGCCCCCCATGGCCTGCCCCCGTTCGAACGCCTGAGCGCCGAGCACTTCGAGCCCGCGCTGCACGAGGCCATGCGCCGCCACCGCGAGGAACTGGCGGCCATCGCGTCGCGGCCCCAGGCGCCGGACTTCGACAACACGGTGGCCGCTTTCGACAGCGCCGGCCGGCTGCTGGCGCGTGTGGCGTCGGTCTTCTACAACCTGACCTCGTCGGCCACCAGCCCGGCGCTGCAGGCCGTGCAGCGGGCGCTGGCCGGGCCGATGGCCGCACACCACAGCGCCGTCTACATGGATGCCCAGCTGTTCGCGCGCTTCGACGCGCTGTACGAGCAGCGCAGCACGCTCGGCCTCACGCCCGAACAGCAGCGCCTGCTGGAGCGTTTGCACCTCGACTTCGTGCGTGCCGGCGCGCGCCTGGAGCCGGCGCGTCAGGCGCGCTATGCCCAGGTGATGGAAGTGCTGGCGCGGCTGACGACGCAGTTTGCGCAGAACGTGCTGCACGACGAATCGACCTGGCAGCTGGTGCTGAACAACGAGGCCGATCTCGCCGGTTTGCCCGACTTCGTGCGCGCCGCGGCGCGCCAGGCGGCGGTCGACCGCCGCCTGGACGGCCACGTGATCACGCTGTCGCGCTCGCTCGTCGTGCCCTTCCTGAGCTTCTCGCAACGGCGCGACCTGCGCGAGCAGGCCTGGCGCGCCTGGGTCGGCCGCGGCGAAAACCCCGGCGAGCACGACAACCGCGAGGTCGCGCGGGCCATCCTGCGGCTGCGCAACGAGCAGGCGCGGCTGCACGGCCACACGTGTTTTGCCGACCACGCCCTGGCCGACACCATGGCCGGCACGCGCAGTGCCGTGCAGGGCCTGCTGGGCGAGGTCTGGCCCCGTGCGCTGGCAGCGGTGGAGCGCGAGCGCCAGGCGCTGCTGCAGGCCATGCAGGCCGAAGGCGAGAGCGGCGAGATCGAGCCCTGGGACTGGCGTTTCTGGGCCGAGAAGGTGCGACGCGACCGTTACGCCATCGACGACGCCGAGGTCAAGCCCTACTTCCGGCTCGAGAACATGGTGGCCGCCGCCTTCGACTGTGCCGAGCGCCTGTTCGGCCTGCGCTTCACGCCGCGTGCCGACCTGCCCGTGTACCACCCCGACGTCAAGGCCTACGAGGTGCGCGACGCCACCGGCGCGGTGGTCGGCGTCTTCCTGCAGGACAACTTCGCGCGCCCGACCAAGCGCAGCGGTGCGTGGATGAGTTCGCTGCGCTGGCAAAGCCGCAACGGCAGCGCGCAGCTGCCGGTGATCCTGAACAACAACAACTTCGCCAAGGGCGCGTTCTCGAGCCCCCAGGCGGCTTCGCCGCCGCCCCCCGAGGGGGGTCGGTCGCCCGGCCAAGCCGGCTCGACCGACGGCGAACCCACGCTGCTGAGCCTGGACGACGCGCGCACGCTGTTCCACGAATTCGGCCACGGCCTGCACGGGCTGCTGTCGGACGTGAGCTACGAGCGGCTGTCGGGCACGCAGGTGCTGCGTGACTTCGTCGAGCTGCCGTCGCAGATCTTCGAACACTGGATCACCGAGCCCGAGGTGCTGCAGCGCCACGCCCGCCACTGGCGCACCGGCGAGCCGATCCCGCTGGCGCTGGTGCAGCGGCTGCACGAGGCGCGCCGCTTCAACCAGGGCTACGAGACGGTGCGCTACACCGCCAGCGCCCTCGTCGACATGGCGGTGCATGCGCTGGAAACGCCAGAGCCCCCCGCCGACCTGTGCGCCTTCGAGGCCGAACTGCTGCGCGAGCAGGGCCTGCCGCACGGCGTGGGGTTGAACCACCGGCTGGTGCACTTCCAGCACCTGTTCGCCGGCAGCAGCTACGCCGCCGGCTACTACGTCTACCTGTGGGCCGAGGTGCTGGACGCCGACGGCTACGACGCCTTCGTCGAGGCCGGCAGCCCTTTCGCGCCCGACGTGGCCGGCAAGCTCAAGCGCCACATCTACGCCAGCGGCAACAGCATCGAACCGGGTGCTGCCTACGCCGCCTTCCGCGGCCGGGCGCCGACGGTGCAGCCGCTGCTGAAGAAGCGCGGGCTGCTGCAGTCGGAGCCGGTCTGAGAGCTTGTGAAGATATGAATCGCACCCGCGTGAGGCCCCAGAAAGGGCCCAATCTAGGCGCGAAGCACAGTCGGGGTGGGGCCCCGACGAAGCTTCGCAACGACGAGTGGGCCCTTTCTGGGGCCTCACCCTTCGGGCCGGGGTACCCAAGGGCCGTGGGCCGCGTTGCGCTGCTTGCCCAGGTCCGAGACATGGGCGGCGCGCCGCGCCTTGCCCACGACCCTTGGCAACCCCGGCGCGGGTGCGATTCATATCTTCACAAGCTCTGAGCCGCGGGTGGCGCCTGCCGCACCGTGAAACACCACGGTCTCGGCGCGCGCCACCGGCTCACCTTCGGCTGTGACCAAGCCCTGCGCGTAGCCTCGACGCGAAGACCGAGCTGAATGCGGCCTGGGTCGAACCGTACAACCGGTGGCCCGGTCCAGGTGATGAAGCCACCGCCCCGGTGTCGAGCTCAAGGCCGTCGGGAATGCCGGTCGTCACCGCGCTTCGTGACCAACATCGCGGTCGAAGTCGACGCCGTGCGCGTCCAGTGGGTTCCAGGCCGGGTAGGTGGCGGCGAAGTCTTCGACGATGCGCGACAGCGGTACGTCGTCGAAGCTGCCCCGCGTGTTCACGTACTCCATGTGTCTGCGACCCTCACGATCGAAGGGGTGGTAGAGGGAATCGGCACGCCCATCCCAGTCCAGCGGCAAGAGGCCGAAGCGTTGGCACAGCTGGACGTTGAAGGCCGGCGTTGCCTTCACCCAGGCGCCGGCGAGCCACAGTTCCGTGTAGCCATGCCAGATGAAGAGGTCGGTCCGGAGCATGCGGCGCATGCGTTCGGTCGAAAGGTGGTTGCGCACATCGGCATAGCCCACGCGCGCCGGTATGCCGACCGCGCGCGCTGCGGCGGCCAGCAAGGCGGCCTTGGGCACGCACCAACCGATGCCGAGTTCGAGCACACGACTGGCCCGCATGCCCGCGGGCGTGAGGTCGATGAGATAGGGGTCGTAGCGAAAGCCGTCGCGTACCGCGTAGTACAGCTGGACAGCACGCTCGCGCTGGCTGGCGCCGCCGGCGCGGCGCGCGAACGCGATCACGGCCGGGTGGTCGCTGTCGATCAGCGACGTCGGCGCCAGCATGGCCGGCTTGGGCAGGTCTTCCATCATGGATTCTCCGGGATGCGGTGCACTGTAAGGGCAAGAGCGCGGCGCGCGTCTGTTCATGCGTCTCCAGCTGGCCGCCCGACCCGGCAGGGGGACCGAGCGCAGCCAGATCCACCAAGCGTCCGCACGCATCCGAGAGTGCAGCGGCTATCGTACCGAGACCCTCGCCGCGGCCGCAGAATGCGAGGATGCAGGAGCACGGGAGCGCATCACATGAAACACATGCTTGTGGCTACACGCCGGGCACCGACTTCCTGGCCGACCGCTTCCTCGAGGCCGAGCGCCAGGGTGCCGACGTGGCCATGGTGTCGGTGATGCCGCGTGACCGTGCCGACGTGCCGACGCTGCTGGCCGCCACCGCACCCGCCGACGACAAGGCACACATCCCGCTGATCAGCATGGCGGTCGGTCCGCTGGGCTCGGTGACGCGCAGGGTCGGCGGGCTGTTCGGGTCCTGCCTGAGCTACGCCGTCGGTGAAACGGCCTCGGCCCCGGGGCAGATCCCGATCGGCGACCTCGTCACGGTGCTCGACATCCTGCGCCGCTCGCGCGGCGGCGAGGTGTTCTGATGCCCCTGCCCGCTGCCGGCCCGGCCGCACCGACTCCCCTGCAGGCCTCGTCGTGACCTCCACCCGTCTGATCCATCTCCGCGGCCAGCCGATGGCCGGCGGCAAGCTGCCGCTGATCTGCACGCCGCTGGTCGGGCGCACGCGCGCGGAAGTCCTCGCCGAGGTCGCGGCGGTGCTGCCGAAGGCGCCCGACCTGCTCGAGTGGCGGGTCGACTTCTTCGCCGCGCTCGGCGACGCCCAGGCCGTGGTCGACACCGCGCTCGCCATCCGCGCCGCCGCCGGCACGACGCCGGTGCTGTTCACCCGCCGCTCGGCGCGCGAAGGCGGCCAGCCGAGCACGGTGGCCGAAGCCGACGTCGTGCGCGTCCACGAGGCCGTCTGCGACGCGCGCTGCGTCGAGATGGTCGACTGGGAAATGTCCAGCGACGCCGCGGACTTCGCGCGCATGCGCGCCGCGACGCGCGCCAACGAAATGCTGCTCGTCGCCTCGTACCACAACTTCCAGGCCACACCCGACGCCGCCTGGTTGACGGCCAAGTTCGCCGAGGCCGAACGCCGCGGCGCCGATGTCGCCAAGGTCGCCGTGATGCCGCACGGACCCCAGGACGTGCTGACCCTGCTCGCGGCCACCCATGCCGCCAGCCAGACCGTGGCGCTGCCGCTGATCAGCATGGCCATGGGCGCCTATGGATCGCTGTCGAGGATGGTCGGCTGGGCCTTCGGCTCGACCGTCACCTTTGCCGTCGGCAAGGGCAGTTCGGCGCCGGGGCAGGTGCCGATCGAGGACCTGCGCACCGTGCTGCAGGTCACCCGCAAGGCCGTGCTCGGCACCCAGGAAAACGAACCATGAAAGCGACCGCCACCCAGCCCGAGGTGCTGATCAGTGAAGTCGGCCCCCGCGACGGCCTGCAGTCGGTCAAGGCCGTGATGCCGACCGCCGACAAGTTCGTCTGGATCGACGCGCTGGTGGCCGCGGGCCTGCGCGAGATCGAGGTCTGCTCGTTCGTGCCGGCCAGGCTGCTGCCGCAGATGGCCGACGCCGCCGAAGTGGTGAGGCACGCGCTGACGCATCCGGGCGTGACGGTGATGGCGCTGGTGCCCAACCTGCGCGGCGCCGAGGCCGCGCTGCGCGCCGGGGTGCACAAGCTGACCATCCCGGCCTCGGCCAGCGCCGCGCACATGATGGCCAATGTGCGCATGACGCGCGAGCAGATGATCGAGCAGATCCGCGCCATCGTCCGCCTGCGCGACGAGATCGCGCCCGGCGTGAAGGTCGAGGCCGGTATCTCCACGGCATTCGGCTGCACGATCCAGGGCGAGGTCAGCGACGACGACGTGGTCTGGATGGCCGGCGAGGCCGTCGCCGCCGGTGTCGACGAGGCCGGGCTGTCCGACACCACCGGCATGGCCAACCCGGCCCAGGTGCGGCGCTTGTTCAACAAGGTGCGCGCCGTGATCGGCGAGCACACCGGCGCCGCCCACATGCACAACACGCGCGGGCTCGGGCTGGCCAACTGCCTCGCGGCCTACGACGTCGGCGTGCGCACCTTCGACTCGTCGCTGGGCGGCCTCGGCGGCTGCCCCTACGCCCCGGGCGCATCGGGCAACGTCGTCACCGAGGATCTCGTCTTCATGTTCGAGGCCATGGGCGTGCGCACCGGCGTCGATCTGGAAATACTCATCGCCGCGCGCGCGCCGCTGAAAAAGGGCCTGCCCGGCGAGCCGGTCTACGGCATGACGCCAGAGGCCGGGCTGCCCAAGGGCTGGGTGCAGCCACGCTGGCCGGCCTGAGCGTCGTCCACAAGCGCGACGACGACCCGCAGGCCCGTAAACTGCGGCCAGGCGGTGCCCGATGTCGGGGCCGCGGTGTCGGAGGGTATGACCGACCGCGGCCGACGGCCGCGGCACGGGCTGGTGCCGTTCCTGCCTTGTCGGAGTCCCCATGACGCAAACGATCGACCGCGAGACCCAGTCCCACCCGAGCAACCCGCTGGGCCTGGACGGTATCGAATTCATCGAGTACGCGACCTCGCGCCCGCAGGCCCTGGGCCAGGTGCTCGAGGCCATGGGCTTTCGCCCCATAGCGCGGCACCGCTCGCGCGAAGTGTTGCTCTATCGCCAGGGCGAGATGAACGTCGTCGTCAACGCCCACGGCGGTGGGCGAGCGGGCAGCATCGTGCCCGCCGAGACGCCGGTGATCGCGGCCGTGGCCTTGCGCGTTCGCGATGCGGCGGCGGCCTGCGCGCGCGCTGGAGCGTGGCGCCTGGGCGGTGCCGACCCACGTCGAGGTCATGGAGCTCAACATCCCCGCCATCCACGGCGTGGGCGCGAGCCGCATCTACTTCGTCGACCGCTACCGCGAGTTCTCGATCTGGAGCGTCGACTTCGTGCCGATCCCCGAGGTCGACCAGCACCCGCCGGCCGTGGCCGGGCTGCACTGGTTCGGCATCGTGCAGTACATCGACGTCGACCGCATGGACGACTGGTGCGAGTTCTACCGCGAGCTCTTCGGCTTCGCCGAGCTTCCCGACGACCAGCGCTTCGGCATCATGCCCAACGGCAAGATCCTGGCCAGCCCGTGCAAGAGCTTCTACCTGCAGCTGGTGGAGCCCGTGCCGGAGCTCGTCGACGTCGAGTGCGAGGAGATGCTGCAGCGCATCGGCCTGGGCACGCCCAGCGTGCCGGCCGCCGTGGCAGCGCTGCGTGCGCGCGGTGTCGATTTCTTCGAAGGCGGCGAGGTGCACAGCAACGAGAACGGGGCACTGACACAGCGCTGGATGGACAGCGTGATGTTCGAGCTCGTGCACGACGCCCCGGCGCCGGACGCAGCGCATCGCGGGCCCGCGCCATGACGCGGAGCACCGGCAACATCGACGACTTCGGCATCGCCGCCGTGACGCTGGCCGGGCCGCTGGAGGCCCGGCTGGCGGGCATCCGCGACGCCGGCTTCACGCGCGTGATGCTCGACGCCGGCGACGTCGCCCGCCACCCCGGCGGCGTGGAGGGGGCGGCGCGCGCCGTCCAGGCCAGCGGCCTGCGCGTCAACGGCTTGCAGTGGCTGCGCGACTTCGAGGGCCTGTCGGGACGGCAGCACGCCCACAAGCTGGAGATCGCCAAGGCGCTGTTGCAGATGGCACACGCGGTCGGTGCCCCGATGTTGCTGGTGTCCTCGTCGAGTCACAGGGCGGCGGCGCAGGACCTGCCGGCCATCGCACGCGACCTGCGCAAGCTCGCGGTGCTGGCCGTGCCGCTGGGCCTGAAGGTGGCCTACGAAGGCGCCAGCGGGGGCCACACGGTGCGCGACTGTTTCGGCGCCTGGGACGCGGTCTACCGCGCCGACATGCCGAACCTGGGCCTGGCGATCGACGGCCTGCACACGGCGCTGGGAAGCATCTCGCTGGAGGACCTGGATTTCATCGAGCCGCAGAAGATCTTCGTCGTGCGGCTGGCCGATGTCCTCGATGCCGGCGGGCCCACGGGGGACGCAGCGGGCGCGATGACGCACGGGCCGGTGTTCCCCGGCGAGGGCGCCCACAGCGAACAGGTCGCCGCGCTGGTGCTGCGGCTGGCCGCGCTGGGCTTCCGCGGCGACTGGAGCTTCGAGGTCGTCAACGACGACCACTGGCAGCTGCCGCCGCCTCTGGTGGCCCGGCGCGCCCGCACCGCGGCGCAGTGGCTGGGCGAAGACGTGCTGCGCCGCTCGGTCCCGTTGCCCGGACGGATGCGCCTGAGACCCGCGCGCAAGGGCTGAACGCGGTGCACGGTCGCCGGGCACCGGTACGCGCTACGCTGGCGCCTTTGGCAACCAGGAACCCCACCCCATGACCGACCTCTGGAAGACCCTGCGCGACGGCCACGTCTCCACCGCCACGCTGACCACCGTGCTGCTGAAGATGGGGCTGCGCAATGTCTGGCTGCGCGGCCCGGCGCCCTTGCATACCGACGTGCAGCGCATCGTCGGCCCCGCCTTCACCTTGCGCTTCGTGCCTGCGCGCGAGGACATGGCGACGACGGCCGCCTGGGCGTCGCCGCGCTCGACGCGCGCCGCCATCGAGGACATGCCGGCCGGCTGCGTGGCCGTGGTCGACGCGATGGGCGTGCGCGACGCCGGCAACTTCGGCGACATCCTGTGCGCCCGCATGGCGGCGCGGCAGGTGGCCGCACTGGTCACCGACGGCGCGGTGCGCGACCTGCAGGGCGTGCTCGACAGCGGCCTGCCCACCTGGGCCGGCGGCACCGCGGCGCCGCCGTCGGTGGCCGGGCTCGTCTTCGTCGGCTGGCAGGAGCCGGTGGGCTGCGGTGGCGTGGCGGTGTTCCCGGGCGACACCATCGTCGCCGACCGCGACGGCGCCGTGGTCGTCCCGCAGGCCCTGCTCGCCGAAGTGGTGCCGCAGGCGGTGGAGCAGGAACGCTTCGAGGCCTGGGTGGTGGACGAGGTCAAGACCGGCCGGCCCTTGCCGGGGCTGTACCCGCCCGACGAGGCCACCAAGGCCCGCTACGCGGCCAGCCAGCGCAGGGCCTGAGCGCCGGCGAGACGCCTGACCCGGGGCCGCGGCCGCCGGCGCAGCACAATGCGCCAGCGGCGACGGGGGTCGCCGGGCAGGGGGCAGGCATGGCGCAGGCGGGGCGAGGGCGGATGTGGCTGCAGGCCACGGTGCACGGGGCGGTGATCGGCATCGAGGTGCAGGCCGGGCAGGCGGTGGCCGCCGGGCAGACGCTGCTCGTGCAGGAAGCGATGAAGATGGAAGTGCCGCTGGCGGCGCCGCAGGCCGGCCGCGTGCACGCGGTCGCCTGTGCGGTGGGCGACGTGGTACCCGCCGGCACGGCCCTGATCGAGTTCGAGGCCGGCGCTGCCGCCGGCGCTGCCTCCGGGTCTGCCCTGCCGCCGCCGGCAAGCGACCCCGCCGTGCCGCGCCCCAACCTGCAGGCCGTGCTGGCGCGCCAGGCGCAGACGCAGGACGCCGCACGGCCCGAGGTCGTGGCCCGCCGGCACGCCGCCGGCCGGCGCATGGCACGCGAGAACATCGCCGAGCTGCTGGACCCCGGCAGCTTCACCGAGTACGGCGCGCTGGCCGTGGCGGCACAGCGCAGCCGCCGCAGCCTGGACGACCTGCAGCGCGCCACGCCGGCCGACGGCTTGGTCACCGGCACCGGCACCGTGGCCGGGCGCGCGGTGGCGGTGATGGCCTACGACTACACCGTGCTCGCCGGCACGCAGGGCGTCTTCAACCACGCCAAGAGCGACCGCCTGTTGGCGCTGGCGGCGCGCCACCGCTGGCCGCTGGTGCTGTGGGCCGAAGGCGGCGGCGGCCGGCCGGGCGATGTCGACTGGCTGGGCGTGGCAGGGCTGGACTGTCTCACCTTCCGCAGCCTGGCGGCGCTGTCGGGCCAGGTGCCGCTGATCGGCATCGTGGCCGGGCGCTGCTTCGCCGGCAACGCGGCGCTGCTCGGATGTTGCGACGTCATCATCGCCACCGAGGGCAGCAGCCTGGGGCTGGGCGGGCCGGCGATGATCGAAGGCGGCGGCTTGGGCCGCGTCGCCGCCGACGACGTCGGCCCGGTGCCCGTGCTCGCGGCGGCCGGCGTCGTCGACCTGCGCGTGGCCGACGAAGCCGCTGCCGGCGCCGCGGCGCGGCAACTGCTGGCCTGCCTGGGCGGTGTGGCGGCCGAAGCCGCAGCGGCCGGCGGCAACGCACTGAGCCTGCGCCACGCACTACCCGAAAACCGCAATGCGTTGTACGACCCGCGCCGCATCGTCGAGACGGTGATGGACGCCGCCAGCGTGATCGAACTGCGGCGCGAATTCGGCACCGGGGTCGTCACCGCCATCGCTCGCCTCGAAGGCCGCGCCGTCGCCGTGGCGGCGAGCCAGCCGCACCACCTGGGCGGCGCGCTCGACGCCGCGGCCTGCGACAAGCTCGCGCGTTTCATGCAACTGGCCGACGCGCACGGCCTGCCGCTGGTGAGCTTCGTCGACACCCCGGGTTTCATGGTCGGGCCCGACAGCGAGAGGACGGCGATGGTGCGCCACGCCGCACGGCTGTTCGTGGGCGCCGCGGCGCTGCGCGTGCCGGTGGCCAGCGTGGTGCTGCGCCGCGGCTACGGCCTGGGCGCGATGGCGCTCACCGGCGGCCACTTCCACGCCCCGGTGGCGACCTGCGCCTGGCCCAGCGGCGAGTTCGGCGCCATGGGGCTGGAAGGCGCGGTCAGGCTGGGTTTTCGCAAGGAACTGCAGGCCGCACCCGAGGCCGAGCGAGAGACCCTGTTCCAGCGCCTGCTGGCCGAAGCGGTGGCGCGCGGCCAGGCGCTGAACATGGCCAGCCACCTGGAGATCGACGACGTCATCGACCCCGCCCAGACCCGCCCCTGGCTGGCGCGCGTGCTGGCCAGCGCCTGCACCACGCCGCTGCCGCCGCGGCGTGGCTTCATCGACACCTGGTGATGCGGGGCATGCTTGCGATCGCGGTCATTCACTCCCTCTCCCGCCTGGGCGGGAGAGGGAGAAACTCATGCCGCGCCGCTGCCGCCGTTGGGCTTCGTCTGCACATCACATGGGCTTGAAGCGCCAGCTGTAGGCATGGCTCACGGCCAGCTTCTCGGCGTGGTTGCGCAGGTGCAGCGTGATACGCCCCAGTTCGTCGCGCTGGGCGCGCGAGATGGCGGCCGCGCGCACGATGACGCCCCTGTGCACCTGCCAGAAGACGTCCGGATCCAGGCCGTCGGCGATCTCCTTCAGCGGCTTGCGCACATGCGCTTCGTCGTGTGCGGTGACGACGCGGGTGTATTTTTCGTCGCTCTGGAAGAACACGATCTCGTCGATGCCGAACATCTTGATCGTGTCGCCGACGCTGGCGCTCACCCAGCGCAGCGGCGCGCGCGCGTCGCCGGCGGCATGGCGTTGCTGCAGTAGTGCGGCCAGGCGCTCGACGAGGCCGTCGAGCGCCGGCGCTGCGGTGGCGGCCTGCAGCCGTTCACGCAAGCGCGCCACGGTCTGCGCCAGGCGCTCGGCGGCGATCGGCTTGAGCAGGTAGTCCACCGCGCCGGCGTCGAAGGCCGCGATGGCGTGGTTGTCGTAGGCGGTGGTGAACACGGTGTGGCAGCGGCCGCTGGCGCACGCGCCACGTCCAGGCCGCTCATGCCCGGCATGCGGATGTCGAGGAAGGCGATGTCGGGCGCGTGTTCGTCGATCGCCTCCACCGCCGCCGGGCCATGTTCGCACTCGGCCACCACGCGCAGATCGGGCCAGGCCGTGGCCAGCATGCGGCGCAGTTCGGCGCGGGGCAGGTCTTCGTCGTCGGCGATCAGCGCAGTGGGCATGGCGGTCACTCCATCGGCAAGGTCAGGATGGCGGCGACACCGCCTTCGGGGCGGGCCTTGAGTACGAATGCGGCGCGCTCGCCGAACATCTGCTGCAGCCGTTCGCGGATGTTGGCCAGTCCCAGGCCGCCGCCGCTGGCGGAGGCGCCGAAGCCGGCGCCGTCGTCGGCGACCGTGATCTCCAGCCGGCCGTCGGCCGTGCGCGCGGCACGCACCTCGACATGCACCGGCCCGATCTTCGGCTCCACGCCGTGCTTGACGGCATTCTCGACCAGCGAGATCAGCATCAGCGGCGGGTAGGGGGCGGCCAGCAGATCGGGCGCCACGTCGATGGTCCAGTGCAAGCGTGGCATGCGCGCCGCCATCAGGCTCAGGTAGGCGCGCACGATGTCCAGCTGGCCGGCCAGCGTGGCGGCGCTGCCGCCGTCGCTGCGCAGGCGCGGGATGGCGGCGCGCAGGTAGTCCACCAGGCGGTCGATCATCTCGCTGGCGCGCGCCGGGTCGGTGCCAATGGCGCTGCGCACGCCGGCCAGCGTGTTGAACAGGAAGTGCGGTTCCACCTGCGCCGCCAGCACCGACAGCCGCAACTCGGCCTCGCGCCGACGCGATTCGGCCTCGACCAGTGCGCGCTCGCGCGCCAGCGACTGCAGGCCGCGGCGCTCGCGCCGCCAGCCGAACAGACCCAGCCCGCCGGCCAGCAGAAACCCGGCCGCTGCGCGCGACGTGACATTGACGGCCAACACGAACCGCTGGTCCCGCGGGTAGGCGCCTGGCGGCGGCGCGGGTGCGCTGGCGCCACTCTCCGGCGTCGCGACGGTGACGCCGACGATCATCGCGACGCGGCGCCGCTTGCCCTGCTCGTCGACGGCGCCGGTCATTTCGGCGACCTTCTGCTTCAGCGGCTCGGCCAGCAGCAGTTCGAAGCCGACGGAGGCGAGCATCGCCACGGCCACCGCCCCCGCCAGGCCCCAGCCCTCGCGGCGCGGCGGCCACTGCCGGCGCCGCACCCGCCAGCCCAGCCAGGGGCCCAGGAGCGCCGGTATGAGGACCTCGATGGCCGTCGCCAACAGGCCGCCGTAGGGCCGGTCCTGCGGCGCCGCGAAGAACAGCGGGTACGACAGCAGCAGCACCGGCACCAGCACCGCCGCCAGCAGGCGCCAGCGGCCGCGCATCCAGGCGGCACTGAAGACCGGGTAGCGCCGGTAGGCGGACAGCCAGCCGCCGGCGCGGCCGGTCAGCGCCACCGGCAGCGGCTGCTCGAGCGGGTGCGGTGGAAAGTCCGTGGCGGTGGCGGCAGGCATCGGAGCGCAGCCTAACGGCCCCGGTGCCCGCCGTGGCGTGCCGTGACGAACACCGCGCTTGCGGCGACGAAGGCGCTGCGGCGCGCGACCGGTGCGGCTGGGCTATCCTGCGCGACCCGATCGGAGACCCGCATGTTCGACACCGCCATCGCCGGCAGCCTGCCCAAACCCGCCTGGCTGGCCGAGACCGAAAAGCTCTGGCCGCAGTGGAAGGCACAGGGCGCCGAGCTGGCGCAGGCCAAGCTCGACGCCACGCTGCTGTGGATCAAGGCCCAGGAAGACGCGGGACTGAGCGTCATCGGCGATGGCGAACAGAGCCGGCAGCATTTCGTGCACGGCTTCCTGGAGCAGGTCGAGGGCATCGACTTCGAGCACAAGGTCGAGATGGGCATCCGCAACGACCGCTACAAGGCCATGGTGCCGCAGGTGGTGGCGCCGTTGAAGCTCAAGGGCAGCGTGCACGCGGCCGAGGCCCGCTTCCTGCGCGCTCACACCACGCGCAAGATCAAGTTCACACTGCCCGGCCCGCTGACCATCGTCGACACCGTGGCCGACCGCTACTACGGCGACCGCCGCCAGCTGGCCTTCGCCTTTGCCGAATTGCTGAACCAGGAAGCGCTGGCGCTGCAGGCCGACGGCGTGGACGTGATCCAGTTCGACGAGCCGGCGTTCAACGTCTACATGGCCGACGCCGCCGCGTGGGGCGTGCAGGCGCTGGAACGCGCCGCCCGGGGGCTCACCTGCAAGACGGCGGTGCACATCTGCTACGGCTACGGCATCAAGGCCAACACCGACTGGAAGCGCACGCTGGGCCAGGAGTGGCGCCAGTACGAGCAGGTCTTCCCGGCGCTGGCAAGGAGCTCGATCGACCAGGTCAGCCTGGAGTGTTTGCACTCGCACGTACCGCCGGAGCTGATGGCGCTGCTGAAAGGCAAGGACGTGATGGTGGGCGTGATCGACGTCGCCAGCGAACAGGTCGAGACGCCCGAGGAAGTGGCCGACACGATAGCCCGCGCGCTGCAGTTCGTACCGCGCGAGCACCTCATCGCCTGCACCAACTGCGGTCTGGCGCCGATGAGCCGCGCCGTCGCCGAAGCCAAGCTGGCGGCGCTGGCCCAGGGCGCGGCCCTCGCATCGCAGCGCCTCGCCGGCCAGTGAAGCTGCTGCGCCTGTAGCAGCCGCGCCGCGGCTTGTTCCGGGTGATGGTGGCCGTCAAGGTCCTGGCGTCGCAGGGCACCTGGGCGCTGCGTGGCGTTGCCGCTGAATGCCACGGCGTTCATCCAGGGCCGCCTCCGGGATGAGGAGCACGTCGTCGGCGACGATCGCGTGGCCACTCGTCAATGACCGCCGCGGAAGTGGCCGACACGACCGGGGGATGCGGGATCAGAGTGGGCGATGGCCGGGGTTGCGAGCGTCGGTCATCCTTGTCTAGTCGAACCGCATCGGTGCCCTACCGAACAGACGGCGAGCCAGAGCGTCCGTATGTTCTTCATGATCGTGTAAGCGGGATCATGCCGTCGGTTCGGTCGAGTCTGGAGTCGTCATGCACATACAAGCCACGCATCATGGGATTCTCTCCATCCTGATTGGCGTCGCGATCCTGGCCTTCTGTGGCTGGGCCGGTGCGGACCCGCCGTCGCGCGTCGCGCGACTGGGCTATACCGCCGGCGCGGTCAGCTTCTCACCCGCCGGCGAGGACGATTGGGTACAGGCCACGATCAATCGGCCGTTGAGCACGGGGGACCGCCTGTGGTCGGATTCGCGCGCACGGGCCGAAATCCAGGTCGGCGGCGCGATGATTCGCATGAACGCCGATACCGGCATCTCCATTCTGAACCTCGATGACCGCATCGCCCAGCTGCAATTGACGCAGGGCACGTTGAACGTCCGCGTACGTCGTCTCGAGCCAGGTCAGGTGTTCGAGGTCGACACGCCCAATCTCGCTTTCATTCTTCGGCGTCCCGGCGAGTACCGGATCGACGTGGAACCCGACGGCGATGCGACGACCATCGTGGTGCGCAAAGGCGAAGGTGAGGTGTACGGCGAAAACACGTCGTACGTCATCGATGCGCAGCAACCGTATCGCTTCACGGGGGTCGACCTGCGCGGGTACCCGGTCGTCGACGCTCCAAGCCTGGACGAATTCGATCGCTGGGCCAGCGATCGCGACCGCGCGTTCGACAGTTCGCGTTCTGCCCGCTATGTCTCGCAGGACGTGATCGGCTATCAGGACCTCGATGCGAACGGCACCTGGCGCAACGATGCGACCTACGGATATGTCTGGGTCCCGAATCGTGTGGCCGCCGGTTGGGCGCCTTATCGCGACGGCCATTGGGCATGGGTCGACCCCTGGGGCTGGACGTGGGTGGATGACGCACCCTGGGGTTTTGCCGTGTCCCACTACGGCCGCTGGGCGAATCTCGGTGGAACCTGGGCTTGGGTCCCGGGACCCGTGAGCAGCCGGGCCTACTACGCGCCGGCCCTGGTGGTGTTCGTGGGCGGCGCCAACTTCCAGCTGACGATCTCCAGCGGCAATGTCGGTGCAGTGGCATGGTTCCCGCTCGGGCCACGCGAAGTCTATCGACCGTCCTACGCGGTGAGCCGCGGCTATTTCGAGAACGTCAATCGAAGCAACACGATCGTCAACAACACCGTCATCAACAACGTCTACAACAACGTGAACGTGACCAACATCGTGTACGCCAACCGGCAAGTGCCAGGCGCCGTGGTTGCGGTGCCGACGACGGCGTTCGTGCAGTCGCAACCCGTGTCCAGGGCTGCGGTGCGGGTACCCCACGAAACGATCGCCAGCCGCACGGTGGCGGCCGCTCCGCCCGTCGCTCCGACTGAGCAAAGCGTCCGTGGTGCCGCCAGCCATGGCGACAAGCCGCCGGCGCGTGTGTTCGAGAGACCCGTCGTTGCGCGTACAGCCCCGCCTGCCGCTCACGTCGGATTCGCGGCGCAACACCAGCAACTGGCTGCCACGCCGGGCACACCGCTCGACGACGCTGCACGCAAGGCACTGAAGCCCCAAGCGGCGGTGCCGGCGCCTGTGGTCAAGATCGTCGCACCGACGCAGGAGGCGCCTCGGGTCAGGGTGCCACCGCCAGCGAAAGCCACGTCGCCCGCACCACCGCAAGCTGCTCCGCCGGCAATAGCGGCTAAGCCGGAAACGGAACGCGCAAGGGCTGATCAACGTGGCCAGACCGAACGGCGCGAACCAGCTGTCGCGGCGCCGGCCGCACCACCGCAAGTCGCTCCGCCGGCAACAGCGGCAAAGCCGCAGACGGAACGCGGAATGTCAGACGAACGTGGCAAGGCGCAACAGCGCGAACCACCTGTCGCGACGCCGCGGGCACCATCACGAAGCGCAGTGTCGCCAAAGGTTGCACCACCCCCACCGGCCGCTCCGTCTGCGCCGGTCGCAAGGCCGCCGGCGCAACGGGTGCAGCCCGGTCCTGCCACCTCCGCCGCAAAGCAAGCCGAACCAGGCCCGACTGTTGCTGCGCCCAACCTGCCACCACCGCAACCGGCACCAGCGGCGGTGCAACGTGCTCACGAACCCAGCCGTGCGGCGAGCAAGCCGAGCGACAGGCAGATCGACGGTGACGAGCGCAAGCGCGACGAGGAAGACCACAAGCAAAAACGGTAGGCCGGGCCTGCCTGGCGGAATTTGCGCAACGCTGGCCTGGGTTTCGCCTGCGCTGCCACGGCCTCTGCCAGGGCGCGGCGTCGGCCTTGCATCGCTTCCGCGCACGCGCCTCGTGCGGCGCTACAACGCCAGCGGTGGCAGCTCGCGAAAGACCTTTCGCGTGCCGGCGATCCACTGCTGCTTGAGGGACTCGAAGTAGGCATCCCCGGTGTCGAAGCGTCGCGTCATCGTGACCTTCAAGCTGTCTCTCGCGTAGCACAGAAGGTCGATCGGCATGCCAACGGAAAGGTTGCTGAGCATCGTCGAATCGAACGAGACCAGCACACACTTGGTCGCGTCGTCCAGGGTCGCGCTCGGGTCACCGCCAAGTCGAGGATGGGCTTGCCGTACGTGGCCTCTCCGCTCTGCAGAAGGTTCGTGTCCGTGCCGGCCCCGATGAAGTTGCCCTCCACGTAGATGCGAGAGAGCCGCGTGTCTTCGCCGGCGATCTGGCCGCCAAGGATGAACGAGGCATTGAACTTCGGGCCTCCACCGCCGAGAAACGGGTCGTGACTGTGTTCGATGTTGCACATCGCGTCGGCCACCAGATTGGCCACGTCGAACATCGAGGCAACCGTCCGGATGTGGGGCAGGCTCGGCGGCGGCACGCTTGCGCAGCACGTTGATCACGGCCTGGGTGGCGGCCAGGCCGCCGGAGTTGAGCAGCGCCAGCACGCGGTCGCCCGTACGTTCCGGAACACCGTCATCTTGCCGACAACCGAAGCGAGGTCGCAGACGCGCCGACACTCACGACCCCGTGACCTCGTCGGCCCAAACCTTGAACCCCTCGAGCGTGTTCGGGCCGAAGGTGCTGGTCAGCGCGACGTCGCAGGCGTCGCGCCCACGAGCAATCAGCACTCGACCGATCCGCGGCGTGTTGTTGCGCGCGTCGAAGGTGTACCAGCGGTCGCCGAGATAGGCCTCGAACCGGGCGTTGAGAACGAACCGGCCCTGCGGCGCCAGTACGCGGCTGCACGCGTTGCCGAACAGATCGCGATTTGTCGTGACCGGGACCGCGGGATTCGTCACGAGATGGTCGGGGCGCACCAGATCGGACGCGCGCGAGTGGTGGATGCCCAATGGTGGCGCGCATGATCGCGCTCAGCCTCAGGAACGCGGCATTCGAAGGGAAGAACAGGCCCACACGGCTGCAGGCCTCGCCCATCGCCAGCCGGCGCCGGTGATCAAACCTTGTTTCGGGCGTCTTTCAGGGCTTCCTTCGCGTCGCCGACCTTCTGCTGCACCTTGCCTTCGATCTTCTTCGCCAGGCCCTTGGCCTCCTGCGATGAGCTGCCGACTATCGCGCCAGTCTTCTGCTGTACCTTGCCTGCTGCTTCCTTGAGGGCACCCTTGACTTGATCCTTGTTCATGAATTCACCTCAGTGCGTGGTTGAAAGACATGGACGGCAACTGTGCCACCCATGAAGATGTTCAAACGGCTTTCGGCTGCCCATGTTGAGCCTGATCATCATGACCGCTGTTCACGGTCTGGGCTGTGCTCGCGGGGCGATGGCCGCAGGCGTCGGTTCGCCCTTCGGTTCGCCCGCCTGATACGGCCGGGCCGGCTACGCTGCAACCTCTTCGGGCAACAGCCGCTCGTATTCCTTGCGGACTACCGCGTAGCACTCGCAGCTGCGATTCTCGAGACCGCGCCGGTCGAGGACCCGGATGTGGCCCCGCGAATAGCTGATAAGCCCGAGCCTTTGCAGCTTGAGCGCGCCTTCTGTCACGCCTTCGCGGCGTACGCCCAGATTGCTGGCGATGAGTTCCTGCGTCATCACCAGTTCACTGCCCCGCAGACGATCCAGAACCAGCAGCAGCCAGCAGCACAGCCGCTGGTCGAGCGAGTGGAGTCGATTGCACACCGCCGTTTGCGCCGTCTGCGCAATCATCGCCTGCAAGTAACGCAGCAACAGATGCATCACCGGCCTGGAACGGTCGAACGCGTCCTTGAGGCGTTGTGCACTCATGCGATAGGCGCTGCCGGCGCTTTGCACCACGGCACGGCTCGGCGAGGGCTCGCCGCCCATGAACACCGCGACGCCCACGATGCCTTCGTTGCCGACGACCGCGATCTCGGTCGACTCTCCTGCTTCCGTCACATAGAGCAGCGAGACGATGGCCGTGGTGGGGAAGTACACGTGACTCGGCCTGCAGCCCGGTTCGTACAGCACCTAGCCGAGCGCGAGATCGACCCGCTCGAGCCACGGCAGCCAACGTTGCCACTCCGCTTCCGGCAGCGCGGCCAGGAGATGGTTACTCCTCGGGTGCGTGCAAAGGGCCATCGGCAAGGCAACTCCACTGATCGGAACATGTACCTTCTACTGGTGGCGCACCGCATCCACGTTGAGCCTGATCAAGCGCACCGGCGAATCTGTTCGGCAACGCACAAGTCACGGGCCCGTGGCGTGCCTTGATTCGCGGCCCTCGGTTGGCTCATTGCGGCTGGCCCTTGGATGGACGAGGGGCCGCCAGGCTGCTTCCCCGGCGGCGGCGTCACTTCATCGCCGCCACTTCGGGTGCCGCGGCAGTTGGCGTTCGCGGCCGCGCCAGGCGCACGAGCGCTTCGTGCGTGCCGCCGTCGTCGAGCAGCGGAACTGCGCTGCCTGCATGCACGACGCCGTCGACGCTCACTTCGGCGACGTCCGCCGGCTCCACCTGCAACTGGTACAAGGTGTCGCGGAAACGATAGGCGACCGTGTAACCCGGCCAGTCGGCCGGAATGCAGGGGCGCACGTGCAGCAGGGCGCCGTCCTCATTGACCTCGAGCTGAAGGCCCAGCAGTGACTCGATGACCAGCCGGTACATCCACCCGGCCGAACCCGTGTACCAGCTCCAGCCGCCGCGGCCGGTGTGCGGCGCCACGCTGTAGACGTCGGCCGCGACGACATAGGGTTCGACCTTGTAGACCGCCACTTCGGCTGCCGTGCGGCCGTGGTGCAGCGGGTTGATGAGGTCCATCAGCTGCCAGGCGCGGGGCGCATCGCCGAGCGCGGCGTAGGCCATCGCCGCCCACACCGCGCTGTGCGTGTACTGGCCGCCGTTCTCGCGCACGCCGGGCACGTAGCCGGCGATGTAGCCGGGATTGGGGCCGCGGCGGTCGAACGGCGGGTCGAGCAGCTGCACCAGGCCGGCCTCGGGCCGCACCAGCCGCGCCGCCACCGCGTCCATCGCCCGCTGGACGCGCTGCGCGTCGCCGACGCCCGACAGCACGGCCCAGCTCTGCGCGATCGAATCGATCTGGCATTCGGCGTTGTCCTTCGAACCCAGCGGCGTGCCGTCGTCGAAGTAGGCGCGGCGGTACCAGTCGCCGTCCCACGCGCTGGCCTCGAGCCGGACGGCCAGTTGCGTGCGTTCGTCGTCGCACCGGCGGGCGAAGGCGTCGTCGCTATGGCGGCGCGCCAGCACGGCAAACTGGCGCAGCACTTCGCACAGGAAGAAGCCCAGCCACACGCTTTCACCGTGGCCCTGGTGGCCGACCTGGTTCATGCCGTCGTTCCAGTCGCCGCTGCCCATCAGCGGCAGGCCGTGGGCGCCGAAGCGCAGGCCGTGCAAGACGGCGCGCACCGCGTGCTGGTACAGGCTGGCGGCATGCACCGAGCGCAGCGGCAGGTCGTAGTAGGACTCGTCGGTCGGCGGCACCGCCCGCCCGTCCAGGAAGGGCACGCTCTCGGTCAGCACGCCGGTGTCGTTGGTGGCGTGCACGTAGCGGCACAGCGCCAGCGGCAACCACAGGTAGTCGTCGGAGATGTGCGTGCGCACGCCGCGGCCCGACGGCGGGTGCCACCAGTGCTGCACGTCGCCCTCGACGAACTGCCGGCTGGCGCTGAGCAGCAGGTGCTCGCGCAGCAGGGCCGGGCGCGTGTGCACCAGCGCCGTCGCGTCCTGCAACTGGTCGCGGAACCCGTAGGCGCCGCCCGACTGGTAGTAGCCGCTGCGCGCCCACATGCGGCAGGCCAGCGTCTGGTAGACGAGCCAGCCGTTGGCCAGCAGGTTCAGCGCCGGGTCGGGCGTGTCCACCTGCACCGCACCCAGCGTGTGTTGCCAGTGGCTGTGCACGGTGTCGAGCGCTTCGCGCATGGGGTCGTGGCCGCGGAAGCGGCGCACCAGCTGGTCCGCTTCGTCGGTGCTGCGGCCCATGCCGAGCCGGAACACGATCTCGCGCGTCTGCCCGGGGGCCAGCTCGAACGGCACCTGGATCGCCGCGCAGGGGTCCAGCGCGGTACCGGTGCGGCCCGACAGCCGCGTGCGCCGCAACGCGGCCGGGCTGCGCAGCGACCCGTTGCGGCCGATGAATTCGGTGCGGTCGCAGGTGATGGTGCTGAACAGGCGCTCGCGTTCGTCGACATCGAAGAAGCCGACCCAGTCGCCGAAGTCGTTGCTGAACGGGTTGCGGGCATACAGCGCAGCGTTGTCGGCAGCGATCTCGGTACCGATGTGCAGCCCGGTCTTCGCCCTCTGGTCGCCGAGCACCCATTCGACATAGCCGGTGGCCGACAGCTGGCGTGTGCGACCACTGTCGTTGCGCAGCTCGAGGACCGAGAACTTCACCGCAGCGTCCATCGCCACGAAGACCGTCAACGTGCTGTGGATGCCCGCCGCGTCGTGCTCGAACACGCTGTAGCCGAAGCCGTGGCGCGTCAGGTAGGGGCCGGCGTCGCGCTCGTCGCGCTCGTCGCCGGTGGCGGGCAGCGAAGTCGGGTGCCAGAACTGGCCGCTCTCTTCGTCGCGCAGGTAGATGACCTCGCCACCAAGGTCGGAAACGGGGTCGTTGTGCCACGGCGTGAGGCGCAACTCGTGCGCGTTCTCGCACCAGGTGTAGGCGCTGCCCGCTTCGGACACCACGGTGCCGAAGCGCGGGTTGGCCAGCACGTTGACCCAGGGCGCCGGGGGGCGCTGCCCGGCGGGCGGCGCGATGACGTATTCGCGTCCATCGGCAGAGTAGCCACCGAAGCCGTTGTACATGCGCAACTCGCGCGGGTCCACCAGTGGCGGTCCGGAGCGCGCAAGTTCGGCGGCGCGCGTGGGCTCGAGCAGCGCGCCCCGCCGCGGCACGATCGCCTTGCGCGACACCTGCTGCTGCAGCGATCCCTGCCGGTCGTCGATGATGACGCGGGCCACCGCCTGCAGCAGGTCGCGGTCCGCGCCGGCGATCTGCTCGGCGTGGCGCACGAAGATGCCGCCCGGGCGGTCGATCACGTGCGCCTCGATGCCGGAGGCAATGAGCCCGAGGATCTGCTCCTGCAGCCGCTGGCGGTAGACGTCGCGCTCCTCGTTCCAGATCACGAGGTCGACCGCCAGACCCTTCAGACGCCACCAGGCGTGCGCCTGCACCATCTGCCTGACGAGGTCGATGTGGGCGGCTTCACTCACCCGCAGCAGCACGATGGGCAGGTCGCCCGAGATGGCGTAGCCCCACAGCCCCGATTGGCTGCGCCGATTGCGCAGCAGCGTCTGAGCATCGGCGCGCAGGGTCGGCTGTGCATAGACCACCGCACTGGCCAGCCGCGCGTAGAGCTGCGCGTCGGACTCGCTGGCGTTGATCTGGCGCAGGATGACCTGGCTGTGCGTCCAGGCGAGGTCGAACACGCGGTCGGCCAGCCGCCGGTCGACGTACTTGTGCGCCAGCGCCAGGCAGGCGTCGCGGGTGTCGGCCATGCCGTAGACGATGTCGATGATCGCGGTCTGCTCGGGTTCCAGCGTGATGACGCGCCGCGTTGCCGCCACCGGGTCGAGCACCGATCCTGCGCTGCCCGACAGCGGGCCGCCCTCGCGCAGCGCCTGCGGCGCATGCAGGCTGCGGCCGCGGCCGATGAAGCGCGCGCGGTCGGTTTCGTGCGACACCGCTCCGGCCTGGGCGCCGTGCACCGTCAGCAGGTGCAGCATGTGTGGCGGCTGTTCGTCGGCCGAGCGCGGCCGGCGTGTGCACAGCAGCGCCGCCGGCTCGGCCAGCCATTCCGTCTGCACGAACAGCTTGCTGAACGCCGGGTGCTGCGCGTCCGCCGGCGCCGGCGCGATCACCAGCTCCGCATAGCTGGTGACCTCGATGCTGCGCCGCGTGCGACCTCGGTTGGTGATGCGCAGCCGCCGCAGCTCGATGTCGTCTTCCGGCGAGACGACGATCTCGGTGTAGGCATCGATGCCCTGGTCGCGGCGGCGGAACTCGGCCCGTCCCTCGGAGAAGATGGCCTCGTAGGAGTCCGGCTTCCACTGCGTCGGCTGGTGGGTCGTCGACCAGAAGGTGCCGGTCTCGGTGTCGCGCAGGTAACAGAAGCTGCCCGACTCGTCGCAGGTCGGGTCCTCGCGCCAGCGCGTGACGGCCAGGTCCTTCCAGCGGCTGACGCCGCCACCGGCATTCGTCAGCATGACGTGATAACGGCCGTTGGACAGCAACTGCACCTCGGGTGCCGGGGTGTCGGCGGTCTTGATGAGGTGCAGCGGCGGCTCGGCGGCGCCGAGGCCGGTGCGCATCTCGGCCCGGTCGGCGGTGTGGGCGTGGAAGGGCAGCGCCTTCGGCACGCGTTCCTGCAGCAGCAGCAGCGTGGCCTGGAACGCGGGGTCGGCCTGGAAGCGGCGCTGCATCGGCTGCTCGAGCAGCAGGTAGGCCAGCGCGAGCAGGCCCATGCCCTGGTGGTGCGCCATGTACGAACGCACGATCGCGCTGGCCTGGCCGCGTGGCAGGCGCGACGGCGTGTAGTCGATCGCCTCGTGGTAGCCGAAGGTGCCGGCCAGGCCTTCGTCGGCCAGGCGCTGCAGGTTCTGCACGGCGGCCCGCGGTTCGATCATCAGCGCCATCATGCTGGCGTACGGCGCCACCACCAGGTCCTCGGCCAGCCCGCGCTTGAGGCCCAGACCGGGTACGCCGAAGGCGCGGTACTGGTAGTTCAAGTGGGCATCGGTGGCGTTGTAGCCCGATTCGGACATGCCCCAGGGCACACCGCGCTGGCGTCCGTAGCGGATCTGGCAGTCGACGGCGGTGCGCATGGTCTGGTGCAGCAGTGTGTTGTCGTAGCTCGGCATCACCAGCATCGGCATCAGGTACTCGAACATCGAGCCGCTCCACGACAGCAGCAGGGCGTCGCCATTGACCGTGGTGAGCAGGCGGCCGAGGGCGAACCAGTTTGCCTGCGGCACCTGGCCCTGCGCGATGGCGGTGAAGCTGGTCAGGCGAACTTCGGAGGCCAGCAAGTCGTAGTAGCCCGAGTCGCGGCGGTGCTCGTCGACGTTGTAGCCGATGGCCATCAGATGGCGCGCCGGGTCATAGAGGAAGCCGTATTCCTTGCGGGCCAGATCGCCGCTGCGGTCGGCCAGGCCGCGCAGCGCGGCGCTGCGGTCCCGCAGCGCCGCGCCGTTCCATCCCGCCGCAGCGTCGGCCGCAGGGCCGGGCGCGAGGTGGTCGGGCGACAGCAGGCGCAGTTCGGCGACGGCGGCAGCGCATTGCGCCCGCAAGGCGTTTGCCCAGTGCAGTGCATCGGCATGCGCCTTTGCATCGGCGTCGTCGGGCATGCCCGCCACCGTGCCAGGGGGCGGCGCGGCGGCCACCTCGTCGACCACGTCCGCCGCACAGCCGGCCAGCGCGTCGAACGCCCTGCCCAGCGCGGCCGGTGTCTGCGGCGGCCGCACCAGGGCCTGGTTCAACAGCGCCGTGAAGCGGGCCAGCGCCGAGCCCCGCGGGGCGTTCCCGCTCGCCTCTTCCAGCAGGCCCGCCGTATCGCTCAGGCCGTCGAACAGCCGCGCCGGTTGCGGCAGCTCGTCCGCGAGCAGGTGCAGGCCGGCGCGCAGCGTCAGCAGGTGGCCGGCCAGGTTGCCGCTGTCCACCGTGGAGACGTAGGCGGGCACCAATGGCTGCAAGGTCTGCGTGTCGTACCAGTTGAGGAAGTGGCCCTCGTATCTCTGCAGCCGGTCCATCGTGTTCAGCGTGGCGTTCGTGCGCTCGATCAACTGGCCGAGAGTGAGGTAACCGAAGTCGTAGGCCGCCAGGCTGGACAGCAGCGACAGCCCGATGTTGGTGGGCGAGGTGCGGCGCGCGATGCGTTCGACCGGATGTTCCTGCACGTTGTCGGGCGGCAGGAAGTGGTCGGCCGGCCCGACGTAGGTCTCGAAGAAGGCCCAGGTGCGGCGGCTCAACAGGCGCAGGAAGAGGGTCTGCTCGGCGTTCAGCGTCGGCAACGGCCGCTGCAGCGGCCGGCTGATCCACCAGACGATCAGCGGCGACAGCAGCCACAACGCCAGCACCGGCGTGGCGAACGCCAGCGTCAGCGGGCGATAGGTGGCCAGGGCGACGAAGGTGGTCAGCGCCAGCGTCGGCCCGATCCACATGCGCTTGAGCGTGCCGAGCAGGCCGGCCTCGCCTTCGGCTGCGACGCGGCGGGCGACCTCGGACGACGACTGCCACTCGAGCAGGCGCCGCCGCGTGAACCACAGCCGGGCAACGGTGCGCGCCACGGCGTCGAGGCTGAACGCCGCCTCGTAGGGCAGGCACGCCAGGCTCAGCGTGGCCTGGCCGAGCTGGCGCCCGGTGGCCGGCACGACAGACGCCAGGTGTTGGCGCAGCCGCAGCGCCTGGGGCTTGCGCAGCAGGTCCACCAGCAAGGCCGCCAGCGGCGGCACGAACAGGATCGCGACGCCCGCCAGCGTCCATACCCATGGCGGCTCCAGCACGCTCCAGCCGAGCAGGAAGAGCACGCTGAGTGCCGCCGGCGTCAGGCTGCGCCGCAGGTTGTCGGCGATCTTCAGCCGCGACAGCGCCGACAGCGGGTTCTTCAGCCAGACCAGGCGCTTGCTTGTCGAGCCGTCGGCGGCGAGCTCGGCCACCGGAACGCGCAGCCTGGGCATCAGCCAGCCGATGACCTGCCAGTCGCCGCGGATCCAGCGGTGGCGGCGGCTCACGTCGGCGTCGTAGCGCGCGGGCGGATCCTCCACCACCTGCATGTCGCTGACCAGGCCGCAGCGCGCGTAGCAGCCCTCCAGCAGGTCGTGGCTGAGGACGCGGTTCTCCGGCAGGCGATCGCCCAGCACGTGTTCGAAGGCATCGACGTCGTAGATCCCCTTGCCGACGAACGAGCCTTCGCCGAACAGGTCCTGGTAGACGTCGGACACCGCGCGCGTGTAGGGGTCGATGCCGAAATCGCCGCCGAACAGGCGTGCGTAGTGCGAGCGGTTGGCCCCGGGCAGGCTCAGGCCCACGCGCGGCTGCAGGATGCCGTAGCCGCCGACCACCCGCGGCGCCTCGGGCGCGCCGCCCAAGCGCGGGCGGTTCAGCGGGTGTGCCATCGTCGCCACGAACTGGCTCGCCACGTCGCGCGGCAGCTGCGTGTCGGTGTCCAGCGTGATGACGTAGCGCACCTCGCGCAGCGGGGACGGGTCGCCCACGATCAACGAGAAGCGTTCACCGGGCCCGGCGCTGGCGCGCCCGCGCAGCAGGGCATTCAGGTCGGCGAGCTTGCCGCGCTTGCGCTCGTAGCCCATCCACACGCGCTCGGACGCGTTCCACAGCCGCGGGCGATGGAACAGGAAAAAGCGGGCACCGTTGCCCGGGGCGTCGTACTTGCTGTTCAGCGCCTCGATCTTCGCCGTCGCCAGCCGCAGCAGCTTGTCGTCGTCGGCGACCGTGGCGCTCGCCGCATCGTGAAAGTCGGTCAGCAGGCCGAAGTGCAGGTGCGCGTCGCGGTTGGCCAGGAAGCGCACTTCCAGCTGCTCTGCCAGGTCCTCGATCCCCTGCTCGCTGCCGAGCATGGTCGGCACGACGACCAAGGTGCGCATCTCCGGCGGGATGCCGAACTCATAGTCCATGCGCGGCAGCAAGCGCGGCGTGGCCAGCAGGCTGGCGGACCAGTTCGTCAGCGTCACCGCGAGCTGGCTCGCCGCCAGCAGCAGCGTTGCGCCGACAGGCAGCAGCCACCAGCCAGGCGGGACCGCCGTGAAGGGTCCCTCGAGCCCGTGCGTCGCCCACGTCACCACGCCCATGCTGAACAGCAGCGTGAGCACGCCGATCGAGCCAGTGTACAAGCGCAATGGGTGGCGCGCCGCTGCGCGGCACAGGCGCCGCCATCGCGACACCCGCACCTGCGCGACGCGCTCCAGCGCGGCCTGGCCGGCACCGATCAGGTAGTGGCCGACATGCGCTTGCGGGCTGGTGGCGGCGCTGCCGACGGCCAGCGTGGCCGCGGCGAGATCGACCGCCGCCGTGGCCACGTCGGCCTCGGGCAGCGGGCTGGTCCGCGCCAGCCTCTCGACCGCGTGGCGGTAGGTGTCGCGGGTCGCGAAGTCCATGTAGGCATAGACGTCGGCGGGGTCGCGCTGCAGCGCCTGCTCGACCATGGACAGCGATTCGACGAATTCGCGCCAATCCATGGCCCCCAGGGTGCGCAGGCTGCCGATGCTGTTGCTCACCGAGACCTGGTCCGTGGCCTGGTGCTGCGCCTCGAGCTGCACCAGTTGCTCGACCGTCAGGTTGGACTCCGCGAGCCCTTGCTCGACCCAGGTCAGCGGCAGCGCCAGCGCCGCGCTGCGGCCCTGCAGGCGGCGCGCCAGTTCGGCCACGAAGGGGCCGGTCAACGGCGGGTTCGAACGCGCCATGTCGGCGATGACCAGGATCAGACCCTTGGGGTCCTTCTCGACCACCTCGAGCATGCGGTCGGCCCACACGTTGGCCAGCTCGTGCTCGCTGCTGGCGACGGCCATGCGCACGGCCACGCGGCGCAGGTTCTCGATCAGCGCCAGGCGCAGCATGATCGGAATCGCCCACAGCTCGCCGAGCTTGAGCGCTTTGACGGACTGGTACGAGGCGACGAAGCGGGTCAGCGTGCCGCGGCTCAGCCGCCCGTCGCCATGCGCCACCGTCTGCAGCGCGAGATCGTAGACACGCGGCAGGCCCGCCGACGGCCCGCCGCGCAGCCGCGGCAGCTCGCGGCTGTAGCCTGGCGGCAGGTGGCGCTTGGCGGTGCGGATCTCTTCTTCGATGAGGTAGAAGTTGTCGAGCAGCCATTCGCCGGCGGGCGTCACGCGGTGCTGCTGCTGGGCGTTGCGCATTAAACGCGCCCACACGGAGACCAGCACTTTCTCGTTCGCTGCCAGCCGCGGCAGCAGGCGGTCCCGGGCGCGCGCAAAGGTCAGTTCGTGCGCTGCAGCCAGGCTCTTGCCGTGCTGCGCCATCTGGTCGGCGGTGAAGAGCTCTGCCCGCAATGGCGCCTCGTCGGCACTCGCCGCCGCGCCCGGCAGCGTGCCGAACGGGCCGGGTTGCCCGACCCATGAGCGAACAAGGGTCCAAAGCCGATTCATCGCCTTCACAAGTCCTCCGCGGCGTTGTCCTGCGTGGCGCGGGACAGCCTCCAAGCCGCCGCGAGGCAGTGTACAGAGCCGAGCGGGACGTGAACCCTGTCGCCGCTTGTCGCCGCGCCCGCACCCCGGGTGAGTTCGTCAGCGCATGGCCACACCGTCGCATGACTGCGCTCGTGGAGCGGCCACACCTGCTTGGGCTCGCAAGCAGTGGGTCGCATCGCGCCGTGGCGCGATCTTGTCGACACGCCTCAGTCGCCCTGCTCGGCCAGCACCGCCAGCACCTCGGAGTGAAACTCGCGCCGGTACAGGATCCACACCACGCCGGCGGTGCCGGCCATGAAGGCCCAGGGCGAGAAGAACCAGGCCACGGCGGCGAATGACATGTAGTAGGCGCGCAGGCCGTCGTTGAAGGTCTCAGCCGCCAGGCCCATGACGCGGCCGGCGCGGCTGGCGAAGGTCGTGCGCGCGGCCTCGCTGGTGTAGGTCTCGGGCGTCGGCGCTGCTGCCACCAGCAGCGCGCCGAAGGTGTACTGGCGCAGGCTCCAGGTGAAGCGGAAGAAGGCGTAGACGAAGATCGCCGCCAGCAGCACGACCTTGAGGTCGAACACCAGCACCGAGGTGCGCGCCGCGAACGGGATCTCGCGCACGATGGCGCTGGCCTGCTCGGTCGTCGACAGCACCGCCAGCAGGCCGCCGATGATGAGGATGGTGGTCGAGGCGAAGAACGACGGGCCGGTGGACAGGTTCTGCACCACGACGCCGTCGACGACGCGGTTGTCGCGCGCGGCGGTCTGCAGCATCCAGCGCATGCGTTCGCGATTCGTCAGCGCCAGCAGCGACGGCCGCACGGTCGAGCGGCGGCGGGCAAAGACGGCATAGCCCGCCCAGGCGCCGAAGAAGACGGCCAGTGCCACCCAGTCGGCGGCGGGCAGGACCTGGAAGGGCACGGGCAGCGGATTCATCGGCGCACTGTAGCGCCGACGAGCCGTGGCCCGTGCCTTCCCGTCGTCAGGCCAGCTTGGCCAGCGCCTCGACCACACGCTCGCCGAAGGCGCGCGCGGTGGCCAGGTCACCGGGCACCATCTCGTCCACCGAAGCGTCGGACGGCGTCACCGTCATCAGGCCGGCGTAGCCGCCGACGTTGTTGACGTCGTCGCGCGTGTTCTTCTTCGCGTTGGGCGCGTGCATGCCCATGCCGACCCAGAACATGCCGTGCTGCTGCGAAAGCGTGAACATGTAGGTGACGGTGGAGAACTTGTCGCCGTTGAGCGTGGCGCTGTTGGTGAAGCCGGCGGCCAGCTTGTTGCGCCACTGCATCGTGAACCATTGTTTGCTCGACGCGTCGGCGAACTTCTTGAACTGCCAGCTCGGGCCGCCCATGTAGGTGGGCGAGCCGAAGACGATCGCGTCGGCCGCCGCCAGTTGTTCCCAGCCGTCGTCGGGGAGGTTGCCTTCGGCGTCGATGGCCAACAGCACACCGCCGCTGGCTGCGGCCACCGCTTCGGCAACCTTCCTGGTGTGGCCGTAGCCGCTGTGGTAGACGATGACGATCTTGCTCATGGTGGGACTCCGGGGGTGTTGGGGTTCGGTGGACGGGGGGCGGTTGTGTTCAGGGCGCGAGGTCGAAGACCAGCACTTCGGCGTCTTCGCCGCCTTCGAGGACGAGCCTGGTTTCGCCCTCGATGCGTGCCGCGTCGCCGCCGCGCAAGGCGTGGTCGTTGACGCGCAGCGCGCCGCGCACCAGGTGCACGTAGGCGATGCGCCGCGGGTCGAGATCGGCCTGCACGCGCTCGGCGCCGTCGAGGAGGCCGGCGCGCAGGGTCGCGTCGGCGTGGATCGTCACCGAGCCCTCGCGGCCGTCGGGCGAGGCCACCAGCGCCAGTCGCCCGCGCTTGGCCGCAGCGTCGAAATGCTTCTGCTCGTAGCCCGGGGCGATGCCGGCCTGGCGCGGCAGGATCCAGATCTGCAGGAAGTGCGTGGTCTGGTCCGCGGCGTGGTTGAACTCGCTGTGCCGCACGCCGGTGCCCGCGCTCATGCGCTGCACCTCGCCGGGGCGGATGACGCCGGATTTGCCGGATGCAACGCCGCCTTCGGCGCCGTTCCCGATGCTGTCCTTGTGCGCCAGCGCGCCATCGAGCACGTAGCTGACGATCTCCATGTCGCGGTGGCCGTGGGTGCCGAAGCCGGTGCCGGGGGCGATGCGGTCTTCGTTGATGACACGCAGGTTGCCCACGCCCATGTGTGCCGGGTCGAAATAGTCGGCGAAGGAAAAGCTGTGGTAACTCTTGAGCCAGCCGTGGTCGGCATAACCGCGCTCGGCCGACTTGCGCAGGGTGATCATGCGGCGTCTCCTTTGAATGACGCCAGTGTAGACAGCAGCGGCGTCGATGCGGGTGACGCCACTTGAAGAGCGCGTTCAAATAAGATGAAGCCCATGGCCGACCGCCTGCACGCCCTGACCCCCGACGCCCTGGTGATGATGGACACCATCGCGCGCACCGGCAGCTTTGCCGCGGCGGCGCGTGAGCTCGGCAAGGTGCCGTCGGCGCTGACCTACAGCGTGCGCCAGCTCGAAGAGGCGCTGGACGCGCTGCTGTTCGACCGCAGCTCGCGCCAGGCGCAGCTCACGCCGGCCGGCACCGAGCTGCTGCACGAAGGGCGCCGGCTGCTGCAGGAGATGGGCGCGGTCTCCAACCGCGTGCGCCGGGTGGCCAGGGGCTGGGAGACGCAACTGGCTATCAGCGTCGAGGACATCCTCTCGGTGCCGACGATGTTCGAGCTCGTCGAAGCCTTCTGCGGCTTGTGCGACGGCCGCAGCGGCAGCGGCAGCGGCAGCGGCAGCGGCAGCGGCAGCGGCGCGCTCGACGGTGGCGACGGCTCGCACCCCGGCACGCGGCTGCGCCTGCGCACCGACGTGCTGGCCGGCACCTGGGAGGCGCTGGTGTCGGGGCAGGTGGACCTGGCGATCGGCGTCAAGGGCGACCTGCCCAACCCCGGCGGCATCGAACTGCGGCCGCTGGGCGAGATGTCGTTCGTGTTCTGCGTCGCACCGCACCACGCGCTGGCAGCGGTGGACGAGCCGCTGGACGACACCCGGCTGGTGCGCCAGCGCGCGGTGGCGGTGGCCGACACGGCACAGCGGCTGACGCCGATCACGGTCGGGCTGCTGCCGGGGCAGGACGTGCTGACGGTGCCCAACACACGCGCCAAGCTCGAAGCGCTGCTGCGCGGGCTGGGCTGCGGCCACCTGCCGGAGCCGTTGGCGCGCCCGCACCTGCAAGCCGGCCACCTGGTGCACAAGGCCACGACGCAGGGCGACCGCGTCGTGCGCCTGTCCTACGCCTGGCGCGCCGAACACGGCCGGCACAGCCTGGGCCGGGCGCTGCAGTGGTGGCTCGGTCAGCTCGAAAGCCCGACCACGCGCCGCGCGCTCGTCGAGCGCCACGCCGGCCCGCTGGATTGACGCAGCGGTGCCGCCGTCGATGCCGGGCACCGGCGCCGCACCCCGCTACATCGGCCGTTTCGCGCCGTCGCCGACGGGGCCGCTGCACGCCGGCTCTCTGGTGGCGGCGCTGGCAAGCTGGCTCGATGCGCGGGCCCACGACGGGCGCTGGCTGGTGCGTATCGAGGATGTCGACCGGCCGCGTTGCCCGCCCGGCACGGCCGAGCTGATCCTCGGCCAGCTCGCCGCCTGCGGCCTGGAGCCCGACGAAGCGCCCTGGTGGCAGTCGGCGCGCGGCTTGGCCTACCAGGCCGCCTTGCAGCGCCTCGTCGACGCCGGCAGGGCCTACCCCTGCGGCTGTACGCGCAGCGATATCGACGCCGCCTGGGCAGCTCGCGGCGTTACGCACCGGCGCCACGCCGAACGCGTCTACCCCGGCACCTGCCGCGGCGGCCTGCACGGCAAGCCGGCGCGGGCCTGGCGCTTTCGCGCCGAAAGCGTGGTGAGCTGGCACGACCGCCGCCTGGGCGCGCAGCAGCAGGACGTGGGCCGCGAGGTGGGCGACTTCGTGCTCAGGCGCGCCGACGGCCTGTGGGCCTACCAGCTGGCAGTGGTGGTGGACGATGCCGAGCAGGGCGTCACGCATGTCGTGCGCGGCGAGGACCTGGCCGACAACACGGCGCGCCAGATTCTGCTGCAGCGTGCGCTGGGTGTCGCCACGCCGAGCTACCTGCACACGCCGCTGGTGCTGGCCGCCGACGGCCACAAACTGAGCAAGCAGAACAGCGCGCGGGCGCTGGACCTGCGCGACCCGCTGGCTGCGCTGCGTGCCGCGGCTGCGGTGCTGGGCCTGGCGGACACCGCGGCGCCGCGCGACACGGCTCAGTGGCTGGCTGCCGCGGTGCCGGCGTGGAGTGGCATCATCGCCGGCTTTGCCCACAGGAGCCCTTGATGCCTACCACCCCTTCCGGCCTGCAATACGAAGACACCGTGCCCGGCAGCGGCGACGAAGCCACTGCCGGCTGCCGCGTGCGCGTGCACTACACCGGCTGGCTGCACGACCCCACCGCCGCCGATCAGCGCGGCAAGAAGTTCGACAGCAGCAAGGACCGCGGCCAGCCTTTCGCCTTCGGCCTGGGCGGCGGCGAGGTCATCCGCGGCTGGGACGAGGGCGTGTCGGGCATGAAGGTCGGCGGCACCCGCGTGCTGACGATCCCTGCGGAACTCGGCTACGGCGCACGCGGCGCCGGCGGCGTGATCCCGCCGCATGCGACGCTGGTGTTCGAGGTGGAGTTGCTGGGGGTCTGAGCCCGGCTCGGTCGGCCACCCCGGGCGTAACATGCCGGCCATGCAAGTCACCACCGGTACCGTCGTCGGCGGCAAGATCGTCGTGGAAGGCGCGGCCCTCACCGAGGGGGCCGTCGTTGCCGTCTTGTCGGCCCTGCCCGACGACGCCTTCGCGCTTACGGTGCAGGAGGAAGACGAACTCCGGGCCGCCATGGCGGAAATCGAACGCGGCGAGTTCGTCTCGGCGCAGGAACTGCTCGAAAGCCTGTCCAAGCACGGCTGAGCATGGCGCTGCGCGTCAAGATCTCGGCGCGGGCCGCGGCGCAGATCGTCGAGGCCGCCCAGTGGTGGGCCGAGAACCGGCCCGCAGCGCCTGGTGCGGTGCGCAAGGACATCGGCGAGGCGCTGGCCTTGCTCGCGCTGCAGCCGGGCATCGGTGCCGCATACCAAGGAGCGAGGGTGAAGGACGTTCGCCGCCTGCTCGTGGGCCGCATACGCCATTTCATCTACTACCGCGCCACCGCTGACGCGCT
Source organism: Rubrivivax sp. (assembly GCA_030680415.1). Classification (GTDB taxonomy): domain Bacteria; phylum Pseudomonadota; class Gammaproteobacteria; order Burkholderiales; family Burkholderiaceae_C; genus Rubrivivax. Next base: position 7,917 of record JAUXVE010000015.1, on the reverse strand, counting down.
GGAGGTGCTGGCGGTGTGGCACGTGAGTCGCGGCAGGCAGCCCGCCTTGTAGCGGCGGCTCATACTGATTTGCGATCAGTCGACAAGAAACTGGCCGCCGGCTATCCCTGGATTGGACCTGTTCTGGGGCCTCACGCGGGTGCGATTCATGTCTTCACAAGCTCTCAGGCCGCCTGCGGTTCGCGCGGCGGCACGCGCCGCTCGATGTCCTTCAGCGTCGACAGCGTCTTCAGGTCGTAGCTGGCCTGCAGCGCCAGCCAGGATCCGGCGTCACCGCCGAAGTAGCGTGCCAGCCGCGCGGCGGTGTCCGCCGTGATGCCGCGCCGCTCCTTCACGATCTCATGGATGCGCGTGGCGGGCACGGCCAGTGTCAGGGCGAGGGCGTTGACGCTCAGGCCGAGCGGCACGAGATAGTCCTCGCGCAGCACCTCGCCCGGGTGGATAGCGCGCATGCGATTGACGGGTCGGGTCATGGTCGGGTCTTTCAGTGGTAGTCGACGATTTCCACGTCGATGGGGCCGGCCGCCGTCCAAACGAAGCAGACGCGCCATTGGTCGTTGATGCGGATGCTGTGCTGCCCGCCGCGGCCGCCTTTGAGCGCCTCCAGGCGGTTGCCGGGTGGGGCGCGCAGAAAGTCCAGTGTCAGCGCGGCGTCCAGTTGCGCCAGCTTGCGTTCGGCCACCGACTGGATGTTCCGCAGGCGCCTGGGACACTTGCCTTCAAAGAGAGCCTGCGTGTCACGGCAGCGGAACGACTGGATCATCGGCGCAGGCTATTACGCACGGCGTAATACGTCAAGCGGCATCATTGCCGACGCCATCGGCGCCATCCACGCCGTCCGCGACACGACAGACGCGGCCTGCGTCGCGTGAGTGTGGGGCTGGGCTGAGCTTTTAGGTCCGCGCGTCGCGGCAGGCGCTGCCAGGCGGGGGCTCATGCTGGGGCGGTCGGCGCTGCGCGCCGACTCCACTGCGATGCTCGCCCGGGGGTCGCGTCGCAGAACTCACTTCGCTCGCTGCGCTCACTCCGTTCAGACAGCTGCGACGGATCGGTCGACGAAGCGCGCTGCGCGCGCCGACCCCCGGGCTGCGCTTCTCGTCGCCCCAGAAATCGCCCCCACCGGGCAGCGCCTGCCGCGAGGCACCCGTGTGGGTGTTCGCCGCAATGCCAACGCCCCCGTTCGCAGAGCTGCGGTGCGTGCGATGCGGGGCGGTTTTGCACCAAGGCATGGACGCCAGGGTTCGCGCGCAGAATGTGAACGAGTCATCGCCTCTTGCCGTTGCGCGCCGAGTCGGCCTCAGCTTCCTTGCCAGCGCGGCGGCTCACCTGCGGCGCGGCGGACGCGGCCCAGGGCTTCGAGGGTTTCCAGGATCACCGGCAGCCGGTCGCGCCAGCGGCCGCGGGCGGCGAAGCGGGCCTCCAGCTCGGCCAGCGCGAGCGGCCGGCCGCCGCTGGACAGCACCTCGGCGACGGCCTTGATCTGGTCGGGCAGGCCGGTCGGCCAGTGGCGTCTGGGCAGCGCCGCGGCGGCGGCGGCCACGGGTTCGGCGCTGTCTTCCTCGGCCTCGGCCGGGGTGGACACGTCCATCACTGTTTGCGTGTGGCGGCCGCGGGTCTGGAATTCCGGGCGCAGCCAGCGCACGTGGCCGGCCGCCTCTTCGGCGGCGCGGCGGGCGTTCAATGCCACCAGGCGCTGCAGCAGTTCGTCGACCGCGGCGGCGCGCGCCTCGGCGTGGCCGTGGTCGGCCAGCGCCGTGCCGAGGTCGGACCAGCCATAGGCGGCGAGCACGGCGGCGTCGAGTTCGTCGTGCAGGCTCTTCAGCACCGACACCAGGCCGTGTTCGTGGACCCGCTTGTCCCTGGCCGTGAGCGGCTCGCCGTGGCGCAGCTTTTCCAGCACGTTGTAGATGCCGGTGAGCGTGAGCTCGGGGTGCGTGGCCTGCTGCGTCTTGCGGTGGGCGTCGAGTTGTTCGGCGAGTGCTCGGATGCGGGCCGTCAGTTCGGGGGTGAGGCCGGTATCGTCGCTGGGGAAGGGGAAGGTTTCGAAGCAGCGGGTCTTGTTATAACGAGGGTCGTTGCCGACACCCAATCGTCCGCCAGCGGCCAGGGCCCAGGCCACATGCAGAGAACTGGAGAACACCCCGAGCTGCACCGCATCGCTGCACCCAATCGCTAGCAATGCCTGGTCCGGCAACGTGCCGGCCGGCAAGAACTGAAAGCAGCGATGCTTCGCGGTGATCGTGGTTGCGATGAACCGAGGGAGGCCCGCCAGTGCCTGCCTCATCGCGGGCTGGTTCTCACCGAAAAGCCACCAGTTCAACCGGTACGACTCTCGTTCGTTCAGATCTCGGACGGGCTTGGACCGCTCGTGCAGCCACTGGAACACCGCTGCGTGCCTTGCACGGAGCTCGTCCAGCGACAAACCGTAGGTGTCGAGAACGAGCACACCGCGCGGGCGATCGGCCAAGTCTTTCCCGTTTAGAAACGGCTTCACAACTTGGTTCGCACCTTCGATCGTTCCAGCCTCCTCGGGCGTTACGAGGAAGCCCGGAGCGAGAAGCTGCACGCCGCGATTTGCGATCCGGCTGTTGGCGCGCAGCGGCCCGGTCGAGGCTACGGCGGCTCCGATCCGAAGATCGGATTGGATCGCTCCGTGCGCAATCGAAAAGTCAACCTGACCTTCACCCACCGGATTTGGTTGCTCGTTGACCACTGACAGCAATCGACCCTGACCAGGGCCACCCGCCAACACCGTTAGCGCGACGCGGACATCGGCGCCATCCGACGTGTCGACCCACGGGTGGTCGGGGATCGCAAACGAGAGGTGGACTGATCGGCGCTCGTCGCCCAGAAAGCGACTGAGCACCCTTCGGCTGAAGACTTGGCGCAGGCTATTCGTCGTGATCAGCCCGGATCTCCGGCTGCCGCCAACTTGAACATTGGTGGCGGCGTGGTGCCACCAGTACAGAACGAAATCGACGCTTTCCGGTACGTCAGGCCATGCTTCGCGCAGGGCAGCCGCGTATCCGTCACCGAGTTCGCTACGCACATCCTTCGCGGCGATGTAGGGCGGATTCCCCACGATGAAATCCGCCTGCGGCCACTCTGCCGGCCGCGGATTCAGGTAGCGCCACTGCGGCACCAGCGCCGTTTCGTCGGGCACGTTCTTGCCGGTCACCGGGTGCCGCTTGTAGGTCTTGCCGTCCCAGCGCGTCACCAGCTTGCCCGCCGCGTCGCGCATCGGCTCCTGGCCGTCGTAGGCCAGCACGGCATCGCGGTGTTCGATGTTGGCGTAGTCGTGGATCACCGGCTCGGCCACGCTGGCGTTGCCGAAGGTGCGGATGTGCCACTGCAGGTAGCCGATCCACAGCACCAGTTCGGCCAGCGCGGCGGCGCGTTCGTTGATCTCGATGCCGCGCAACTGCTGCAGCGTCACCGTCTCGCCTTCGAAACCCAGCCGGCCCTGCGTCTGGCCCAGCGCTTCCAGCTGGTTCAGCACTTCGCCTTCCAGGCGCTTCAGGTGTTCCAGCGTCACATAGAGGAAATTGCCGCTGCCGCAGGCCGGGTCCAGCACGCGCACGGTGCACAGCTGATGGTGGAAGCGCTTGATCTCGGCGCGCGCCTCGGCCAGTTTCTTCTCGCGCTCCTTGCCTTCCAGCGCATTGGCCTCGTTGGCCAGCAGCAGCGCGGCGGCCTGGGCGTCGGCCCAGTCGGCGCGCAGCGGCTCCACCACGGTCGGCAGCACCAGCCGTTCGACATAGGCGCGCGGCGTGTAATGGGCGCCCAGCGCGTGGCGCTCGGCGGGGTCCAGCGCACGTTCGAGCAGGGTGCCGAAGATGGCGGGCTCGACCTCGCGCCAGTCGGCGGTGGCGGCGTCGAGCAGGCCGTCGATGTGCTCGCGCGCCAGCGGCAGCACGTAGTCGTCCTGGCCCCAGCCCTTGAACATCTTGCCGTTGAAGCGCAGCACCTGCCTGGCCAGCGCCGGGCTGAAACCGCCGCGGTCCATGTCGGTCCACAGCACGCGCAGCATCTGGCGCAGCGTGGCCGGGTCGTCGCGCCAGCGGCGCAGCAGCGCGACGAAGGCGCCGCCGCCGGCTTCGGCCTGCGGCAGCAGGCCCACGTCTTCGGCAAACATGCTGAACAGGCAGCGCGTCAGGAAGGCGGCCACCGGTTCGGGGGCGTGGCCGGCGGCTTCCAGCGCACGCGCGACCGTGGCCAGCTTCACCGCCACTTCGCGCGTGACCTTGGCGCTGGCGCGCGCCGGGTCCAGCGCCATCGGGTCCAGCCACAGCGTGCGCAGGCGCTGGCGCACGGCGGCGTCGTGCAGGTCGGCGAGGCGGATGCGGTGGCTGCGCGCGTCGGGGAAGGGCGTGTAGGTGGCGCCGCTGCGAGTGAATTCGGCGTAGAGCTCGACGACGTGGCCCACGTCCACCACCAGCAGGAAGGGCGGCCGGCCTTCGGCGGCCGGCAGCGCGCGCGCGTAGCCCTCGGCCTGGGCGCGGGCGCGCATCAGCGCGTCGTCGAAGCCCTTGGTCAGCCCCTGGGCGGTGATGCCGGCCTTGACCTTCTTGGCCTCCAGCACGAAGGTGCCGCGGCGGTAGCAGTCGATAAAGCCGCTGCTGGTGCTGCCGTCGCCATGCGCGAAGGTGATGCGGCGCTCGAAGACATAGGCGTTGTCGCGCGTGTCGTCGCGCGCCGGCTCGGGCTGCGGCACGTCGAGCAGCGCGCACAGCGCGTTGATGAAGAGCTGGTAGTTGGCGCGCTCGGAGCCGCTGGCGCCCTGCCATTGTTCGACGAAGGCGGCAACGGGCTCGGGGACGGGCATCGGCGGATGATATTCGGCGGGGGTGTCGAGGCAGTCGCGGGGAGGCCCTCACTTGCAGTGAGCGCATCGGCTTGCACGCCGATGCCGCTCGCCGGGCGCGCCGAGTTCGGCGCGAGACCCCCGGCTCGCCCCCGGCCCTCTCCCGCAGGCGGGAGAGGGCGGAGTGCAGGCTCGCTGTCTTGCCGTCCCGCTCCCATTCCGGGCAAGGGGTCAGTTGGGCGCGCGCGCCATCACGGCGCGGCGCTTCGCCGTGGCATGGGCCGCCGGCAGTGGCATGATCCACGCCCCTGCCACCCAAAGCGCTCGACACCCGAGCCGCTTCGATAGAGCAACTGCCCATGCAAGCGCTCCGCCGCTCCCATGCCACGCGCCGCATCGTCGGCGTGGCCTTGCTGGCATTGCTGCTGGCTCAGTGGCAGGCCTTGGCTCATGCCATTGCGCACGGGCCGTGGCACGCCCATGCCGCGGTTCTGGCGGGCGCCGACAACGTCGTTCACCCCGGCCACGCCGATCACGCCGATCACGCCGAAGACGGCTGGGGCCACCCCGCGGGATCGCCGGCCTGCGAGCTCTTCGACGCATTGCTCGGCGCACAGGCACCTGGCGCGGAGCCGGCGCCGGCGCCGGATGTGCCGCTGTCGCAGTGGTTCTTCGCCTCACCCGCACAGTCGGCGGACACAGGGCCCGCGCTGCGGGCCTATGAGGCGCGCGGCCCGCCCCGGGCCTGAGGACTCCCCAGCCTCCCGGCGGCACGGCCGCCGAACCTCTGTTGCATGTTTCCGGCCCCCTCTTCAAGGGGCCGGCAAGGACCTTTTCATGAAGCCATCCCTGATCGCGGCCACGCTGGCCGCGTCCGCCCCCGTGTGGGCGCAACCCGCGCCACCTTCCGTCATCGTCACCGGCAACCCGCTCGGCGCCAGCGACCTGGCCACGCCGTCCAGCGCGCTCTCGGGCAAAGATCTCGTGCTGCGCCGAGGCAGCACGCTCGGCGACACGCTCGACGGCTTGCCCGGCGTGTCGTCCACCAACTTCGGCCCCAATGCCAACCGGCCGGTGATTCGCGGCCAGGACGGCGACCGTATCCGCGTGCTCAGCAATGCCGGCGCGTCGCTCGACGCCTCCAGCCTGAGCTTCGACCATGCCGTGCCGATCGACCCGCTGGTGGTCGAACTCGTGGAGGTGCTGCGCGGCCCGGCCGCGCTGTTGTACGGCGGCAGCGCGGTGGGTGGCGTGGTCAATGCCATCGACAACCGCATTCCGCGCGAAGCCATCGAAGCCGTCTCCGGCACGCTGGAGGGCCGCCTGGGCGGTGCCGCCAGCGAGCGCGGGGCATCTGCGCTGGTGGAGGCCGGCGGCGGCGGCCTGGCCTTCCACGCCGACGCCTTCTGGCGCCGCACCGACGACCTCAGCGTGCCCGACTTCGAGCGCCCGTTGGCGGACGGCAGCACCGAGCGCCGCAACTTCGTCGCCAACTCCGCCAGCCAGGCCGACGGCGGCGCGCTTGGCGCGTCCTTCGTCTGGAACGGCGGCTACGTGGGCGCCAGCGTCGACACCTACCGCAACGACTACGGCATCGTGGCCGAGGAGGACATCACCATCCGGATGCGGCGCGACAAGTTCGCGCTGGCCGGTGAAATGCGCCCGCGCAGCGGTTTCTTCACGGCGCTGCGCGCCCAAGGCGCCAGCACCGACTACCGGCACCAGGAGATCGAAGGCAACGGCGCCGTGGGCACCACGTTCAAGAACCACGGCACCAACGCGCGGCTGGAAGCGGTGCACCGGGCGCTGCCGCTGGGCGGCGGCCAACTCGACGGCAGCTTCGGGCTGCAATACGAGTCGTCGAATTTCTCGGCCCTGGGAGAAGAGGCTTTCGTGCCTTCGACGCGCACGCGGCAGCAGGCAGCGTTCCTGCTGGAACGCTGGTCCTGGGGCGACGGTGGATCCGTCAGTGGCGGCCTGCGCGCCGAGCAGGTGAGCGTGCGCTCAGCAGGCGACGCCGACCCCGGCGAGCCGCAATTCGGCCCGGCGCAGGAGCGCAAGTTCACGCCCGCCAGCGCTTCGCTGGGCGCAGTGATGAATATCGGCCGGCACTGGCAACTCTCGGCCAATGCGTCCTACACGGAACGTGCGCCGACCAGCTACGACCTCTATGCCAACGGCGTGCATGCAGCCACCGGCACCTTCGAGCGAGGCGATGCGCAGCAGGCGCTGGAAAAGGGCCGCAACCTCGACCTGGCCCTGGCCTGGAGGCAGGGCGCCGGCAAGGTCAAGATGGGTGTCTTCGCGAGCCGCTTTTCCAACTACATCCTGCTGAAGGCCACGGGCGAACCCGACTTCGTGGACGATAAGGGCGACAGCTTTCCCATCTACGCCTTCAGCGGCGTGCGTGCCAAGCTCTACGGCCTGGAGGCCGAAGGCGTGTGGCGCGTGCTGGAAGGTCCGCGCAGCCTGGATCTCGACGCCCGCTTCGACATGGTCCGCGGCACCGACCAGGTCAGCAAGGAGCCGCTGCCCAGGTTGGCGCCGCAGCGCACGACGCTCGGCCTGACACTGTCACAGGGTGCGTGGACGGTGCGCGCGGAGGTGCAGCACGCCAGCGATCAGTCGCGCGTGCCGAGCACCGACGTGGCCACCGACGGCTGGACGCTGCTCAACCTTTCGGCCAGCTATACGCTGGGCCTCGGGGCGAGGGACGCGCTGCTGTACGCGAAGCTGCTCAACGTGGGCGATACACGGGCCTACAGCGCCAGCAGCACCGGCACCGTGCGGCCGCTCGCGCCTTTGCCGGGGCGGGCCCTTTCGGTTGGCATGAGGGTGAGCTTCTGACCGGCGTGCGTTCGGGCCGGCAGTGTCTCGGACGCTGGCGGGCCAGGCTCGAGCGATGAAAAAAGGGCCGCCTGGTTGCCCGGGCGGCCCTGTTGGCCTTGCAGCGTTGCCGCCGCGATCGCCGTTCAGCGCGGCCGCGCGCCGGGCTTGCTGAAGGTCTTGCCTGCCGGCTTGAACGCCGGGCGGCCGCTCGGCCGCGGGCCGAAGGATTTGCCGGCCGGGCGTTGGCCCATCGGCGCTGCCGGCTTGGGTTCCACGCGCTTGGG
>JAUXVE010000011.1 GCA_030680415.1 Rubrivivax sp. | reverse complement strand
GTTTGACACAACACCACTTTGGCACTCGATGCCGTCGACTGCGAGGCCCCACCCGTCTTCTTGCCCTGGTTAGCTGTATTTGCCTTCAGGTCTAGCGCCACGGCGGCGGTTCAGCGGGTGGGAGGTGTCCATACCATCTCCTTCAGCTCAGTCTTGACGCTCGAATTTGAACACCGCCACGCTGGCGCGTAAATTGGGCCAGCGCCGCACCGGCTGGCCGTCCTGCAGGCCGAAGCTGTCGAGAATGGTCAGGCCGTTTTTGCGCGCCAGCACTTCGAAATCGGCGTGGGTGCCGACGCGGATATTCGGCGTGTCGTACCACTGGTAAGGCAGCGTCTTGGTGACCGGCATGCGACCGCCAGCCACGCGCAGGCGGTTCGGCCAATGCGCGAAATTCGGAAAGCTGACGATGCCGAGGCGGCCCACGCGCGCGGTCTCGACCAGCATCTTCTCGGTATTGCGCAGGTGCTGCAGGGTGTCGAGTTGCAGCACGACATCGAAGCTGCGGTCCTCGAAGAGGGCCAGGCCGTCTTCGAGGTTGAACTGGATCACATCGATGCCGCGCGCCATCGAAGCGTGGACATTGGCGTCGGCCAGTTCGATGCCATAGCCGCTGCAGCCACGGTGCGCGATCAGGTGTGCCAGCAGCTCGCCGCTGCCGCAGCCGAGGTCGAGCACGCGCGAACCGTGCGGCACCAGCCCGGCGATCAGCTCGAGGTCTTTTCTTTCACTCACGTGGGCACCCCGCTCGCCGCGTACGGCGATCGACCCTCCGCGAGGGTCGGGCCTTGCTTGGGGCGGCCCGGCGCGGCGGCCTGGTCGAATTCGGCGGCGATGCGCTCGAAGTAGGTGCGCATCACGGCAAAGTAGCGCGGGTCGTCGAGCAGGAAGGCGTCGTGGCCGTGCGGCGCCGCGATCTCGGCGTAGCTCACGCGGTGCCGGTTGTCCACCAGGGCCTTGACGATTTCGCGCGAGCGCGCCGGCGAGAAACGCCAGTCGGTGGTGAAGCTGACCAGCAGAAACTTCGCGCGCACGCCGGCGAAGGTCTTCGCCAGATCGCCGCCGAAGGCCGAAGCCGGGTCGAAATAATCGAGCGCGCGCGTGATCAGCAGGTAGGTGTTGGCGTCGAAATAGTCGCTGAACTTGTCGCCCTGGTAGCGCAGGTAGCTTTCGATTTCGAACTCGACGTCGTAGTCGAAGGAGATCGCGCCGTCACGCAGCTTGCGGCCGAATTTGCTGCCCATCACGTCGTCGCTCAGGTACGTGACATGGCCGATCATGCGCGCGATGCGCAGGCCGCGCCGCGGCAGCACGCCGTGTTCGTAGTAGTGGCCGGCGTGGAATTCGGGGTCGGTGATGATGGCGCGGCGCGCGATCTCGTTGAAGGCGATATTTTCGGCCGAGAGATTGGGCGCCGTGGCCACGCCGATGCAGTGCCGGATGCGATCCGGAAAGCGCAGGGTCCAGGCCAGCGCCTGCATCCCGCCCAGGCTGCCGCCGAGCACGGCGGCGAGCTGCGCGATGCCCAGGCGGTCGATCAACCTCGCCTGCGCATCGACCCAATCCTCGACCGTCACCACCGGGAAATCCGCGCCGTATCGGCGGCCGGTCGCGGGGTTCGGATGCATCGGCCCGGTCGAGCCGAAACACGAGCCCGGGTTGTTGACGCCGATGACGAAGAAGCGATCCGTATCCAGCGGCTTGCCGGGGCCGACCAGGTTGTCCCACCAGCCGAGCTGGCCCTCTGCGTCGGTGCCGGCGACATGGTGCGAGGCGTTCAGCGCATGGCACACCAGTACGGCATTGCTCTTGTCGGCATTCAGCCGGCCGTAGGTTTCATAGACCAGGCTGTAATCGGCCAGCACCGCGCCGCTGGTGAGCGCCAGCGGTTCGGTAAAGCGCATCTGCTGCGCGGTGACGTTGCCGATCGAGGCCATCGAATGAAAAAACCAGTGCCGCTGAATACGGACACCGGTTCGATGTCCCTTTTAGCGGTATTTGTTAAAGCGCCCGCAATACGGAACAAATCGGCGCTGTGCGGCGCAGTATAGCGGCGCGCGGGCGGTGCGGTGGCTTCAGTGAACCTCACTACAAGAGCGAGGCTTGGCGTTCAACTTCCTGTGGATCCACGCCGGAACGCAGCAACCCGATGATGATGAATGTCTTGGGGTGCGCAGCCATCGTGCCCATCACGAAATGCAGGTTGCGCGCCGGAATTTTCTCCTGGTACTCGGACTTCAACGTCTCCAGCGCCGTGGGGCCGTACCTGCGTTTGTAGGCCAGAAACGCGGCCTGCACTTCCCAATCGTGGATCTTCATGTCGTGCTTGGCGCCGGCACAGGTGAATCGGTACGCGAACTCGTATTCAACTTGCAACAGAGTCAGCGCCTCGCTGTCGATCAACGACACCTGCTTGAAATCGGCAGCGATCTGGCGCGCTTCCGGCGAATCCGCGGCCAACTTGCGCGCACGAAAGCGCAGAGAACCCTCGTCGGGTTTGATCACACCCAGGCTGGTGCCGAGCGCGGCGTTCGACTCCTTCAGAGCTGCTTGCGACTCGCTGACATGATTGGCCCACAGCCCGACACGACTGGCCTCGGACAACTGCGCCGCCGTCTGCACGATCCGGATCGACTCCTCATCCACATGGCGGCTTTCTGGGCGACGATCATTGGCCGGCGCGATCGCCTCGTACTCGATCACGTCCCAGCGGTTGAATCGCTGCTCGGCCTTCAAGCGCCTGTAGCGCACCGGGTAGAGGCGTACGAACTGGCCAGCGGGCGTGATGCCCGCGCAGCAAACCGTTTCCTCGTACTTCTGGCTAGGCTGCGGGAACGCCTTCACCAGAACCAGTGCGCGCTCGGTGGTGGCTGGCGCCATGCGTGACTCCCAGGTGTTTCGTCTTGAGACCAGTGAGCAGTTCAAGCTGTCGAGCAACAACGCTGCGATGGCACGTGGCCGGGTCTCGCTCGAAGCACATCAGCGCGACCTTGCCATCGAGTGCCCCGGCAAGCTCTTTCAATAGCGGGCGCTGCTGGCGCAGATAGGTGCTGAACGATTCGAAGAACTGCTCGTAGTCGCCGTCCGAATGCAATCGCTGGCGAATCGTCTTTGGCGACCCGAGGTCGCGCTCATGCCGGTACGCAATGCCGGAAACCGACAGGGCTTCGGCAAGCGCCCGTTTCGAAAAGCCCTTCTTGCGCGACAACGGCAACTCGCGAACGTCCAGCAATGTGGTCACGCCAGCTCGCGCGAGGGTGGCAATGAAATCGGCAAGCTCCGCGCCCTCGTAGCCGATGGTGAACAAGCCGTTCAATGCGCTCCCCTGTGGCATGTTGAATGGGGCGCATCCTAGACCGCCAACACGTCTTTGGATATCCGTTGTAGCGCTGCGATCACATCTTCCTTGGTACGGAATCGGCCGAACGCCGATTCGTCCTGCACGCGAACGATCTGGAAGGTATCGAGGATGTAGGCCGCGTCGGCTTCGTCGAGGCCATACAGGTGCATGAACAGGCCGTCGAGCGCTGCCATGCGGGCGCGGCGGTCTTCGTCGTTCCACACGAAGGGCGGCTTGACGCTGCCGTCGGCGTGCACATGGCCGAGGTCGCGCGCGAACGGAGCCAGGTCGTGCGCGGTATAGCTCAGGTGCAGCACCTGCTCGCGGATGAAGTCGGCGATCTTGACGCCGCCGATTGAGGCTTCGAAGCGCTCGGGGGCGATGACGGGGAGTTGTTCGAGGATGAACCAGTTGAGGTGCGTCCACTTTGCCTTTTGACGTGTCACATAGTCGAACGCCAGGCAATTCAGATTGGCAAGCAGCAGCGGTGACCATTCTGCTGGTGAGCGACCATGTTCGTCTGGCACAAGCAGTGGCAACGTGTTGCCGGCCAATCGATACGGCACGATGGCTGCGATTGCAGTGCGCGAATTGGTCGGGTTGGTGATGTCGCGGAAGCCGATGGCCCATTTGCGCTCGGGCGCGTCTTGGGCAGCAACGACCCAGTATTGCGGTTCCGGTACGAACGACGGGTCGGATCGTTCAGCACCCGTCACTGGCCGCGAGCTGGACGCTACCTGCACATTGGCGGCATTCACGCTGGCGTGGTTCGCCCGATGGTCGAAATGCCAGATCGTCTTGCCGACCAGCAAAGGAAGGGCATCGACATCGCCTTTGCGCCACCGATTCAGCGCGATCGGCTCGAAGCCCTGCTTGACCAGCGCGGCGCGGGTCATGAACAGCCCGGAGTCGTTCGTCATGTGGAACATCGTCGCGTACTTCACCGGCCACACCTTGCGGTCGGGCTGCACGCCGAGCGACTCGTTTTGTTCGCCGTGCTTCACCAGCACCGGGTGCGTGCTGTACAACCGCATCGTTAGGTTCGCGTCGCGTCGATTGCGAAAAATCGGTGCCGCGCCGGTGTTGGGGTTGACGAGTGCAAAGTTGGCAGCAGTCAGTTCGAGCACGCGATCTGCATCATCGAGTTCACCGATACCGTGCAGGTAGTAGGCGCACCGGGTCTTGTCGAATTTGCGCTGCTCGCCGCCGAACGTCAGCGCAACAAACTTGAAGTTGTCATGTACGTCGGGAAAGAACACCCCCTTGTTCTCGAAGTCGAACAGCGCCCCAAGTCGCTGTGTCGTCGCGATGCTCTTGAAGAATACCGCCGCGCCCTTGTCGGCGGCGATGCCGCTGGGCGTGAGCAGCGCCACCAGCCCGGCCGGGTCGGCCAGTGATTGCGCGCGCTCGACGAAGAGGCTGTAGAGGTTCACATCGCCGCCGCCGAGCAGTGGGTAGTCGCCCGACTTGCCGAGCACGCGAGCATTGGCGTCGGCGCGCTCGGTGGCTTCGGCATACTGCGCGGCCAGCAGTGAGCCCTTCTTGCGCTGCGCGGCGATCAGTGCTTTGCGGTCGGCCGCGCGCGCCTGCATGGCGATGGCCGGTTCGCGTTCGGCGAACCATTCAACCTCTTGCAGCTTGATGCGGTCCCAGGGTGGGTTGCCGATCACGGCGTCGAAGCCGCCGCCGCCATCGGCCTTGAAGACGGTGGGAAAGGCCGTCCACCAATGAAAGAAACATTCGCGCGCGGCCAACGCGCGTGCCTGGGCCAGCAGCGCATTGGCGGCGGCCACCGCCGCGCCCGCACCTTCGATGGACCCGGCAGCCAATACCGCCAGCAGGTTGCGCTCCGGAGACAGGAGTTCCTGCAAGGCCAGGCGCTGCGTTTCGTCGCCGAGCTTCGAGAGCTTCTTGCTCGCATCGACAGGCCAGCCCGGCAGCAGCCAGCGCATCGCGCGCCAGAAGTCGAGCAGGGCATGCAAGGGAGCCACTTCGGCATCGGCATCGGCGGACAGTTTTTTCGATAGCTGCGCCTCGGCGATATCGACATCGGTGAATTCGGCCACCTGGGTCAGGCTGCGAGCGGCGCGTTCGAGGCGCGCCAGTTCAGCCTGTTGGAACATCATGCCGAGCGCGTTCACGCCAAGCTGCACTGTCTTCAGCAATTCACCGTGCAGCGAATCGCCGCAGCGCAAGTGGTGATCCAGGAAGCTCAAAGGCGCGCCGACGGTGAAGGTATGCAGCCACAACGCGGTCTTGGCCAGCTCGACGGCCATCGGGTTCTTATCGACGCCGAAGATGGTCTTCTTCAGGATCATGCGGCGCACGATGTGGCGGTCGTCGAGCTGCGCATCGGTGACGGCCCAGCCATGTTCGCGCGCGGTGCCGCGGATTGTGCGGCGGATGTCGGCGATGCGTGCCACCAGCGGGCTCTGCCAGGGCCGGCCCTGCTCTACCAGGTGCGCCGACCAGCGTTGCTCGGCCACGGCGTGTTCGGCGCTGTCGATGGCTTCGAGCACGCGGTCGGCCAAGTCATCGACCAGCGCTACCAGAAAGTGGCCGCTGCCCATCGCCGGGTCGCAGACCTTGAGGTCGAGGATTCGGCTTGCCGGGTCGAGGCGGTCGAGAGTGTCCCACTCCGCGGGGTTGAGCGAGGTCTTGCGAGCCCACTTGGCGATCTGCTTGTCAAAGCCCTCGACACGCTCGCGCGCGAGCAGGCCGACCGATTCACGCAGGATCAAGCGCACCAGATCGTCGTGCGTGTAGTAGCTGCCGGAAACCTTGCGCGCAAAACTGGCCGGCCGGGCCACGATGCGGTCGATCTCGGGCTTGTCGTGGTAGTCGTCGGCGGCCTGAACCTCGTGCACGAGCGTGTATTCGAGCAGGCGCTCGTAAATGCCGCCGAGATGCGATACCGACAGGTCGCGGTAGTTGATCCAGGCATGGAGCAAATCTTCGGTGCGGCGCGAGAGTGCATCGACGATCGGCGCCATCACCGCGTCGGGCACGCGCGTGCGCTCCAGCAGCGGCGCGCGGGCGCGATCGAAGAGGCCGCCGTTGTAGGCCGGCATGCCGACCGCATCGTCGCCCTCGTCGATCAACTGGAAGGCGCCTTGCAGATCGCGCCAGATATTGTCGAGCCGGGTCGATAGCGGCTTGCCGGCGTCCTTGTCGTCGCGCACGCGCTCGCGCAGGCGCCGCACGCTGTAGGCGTGGTAACGCGCGTCGCGCACCGGCAGCAGGTTGCGGTCTTCGGCATAGAACAGGAACAGCAGGCGGTAGAGCAGGATCAGCGCCGCTTCGCGCACCTCGTCGAGGTACTCGCGCGTGAACTGCTGGCGCGTGAACTGGCCGTAGCCGGTCTTCTGTTTGGCGGCTTGCAGGTCGCCGCGCGCCAAGGCTTGGGCGAGCTGCGGGAAAATCTCGCCGAAGACGCGCGCGCCCAAGTCTTGCGAGACCTTTTCTTCGTAGAGCCGCGCTTCGTTGCGCGCATAGGCGTGAAAGCTGCGGTTGGCATCGTCCCAGGCCTGGGTGAGAAATGCGGCGCGGTGAAAGAGCAGGAAGAAGAGCCGCAAGCCGTGCGCCGGCTCGAAGCCATCGAGTTCCCGTTGGGTGCCTGCGATGCCCAGCAGCGCCGCCAGGTCGATCTCAAAAAACTCTTCGGCACGGGAGCGGGCGTCTTGCCAATACAGGCGCCATACGCCGCCATTGCTGAGTACGCCCCATTTCATCCTGCGATCGGACACGACATCGACGCGGCTCAAGTAGCGCAGCATTTGCGACGACGGTGCGCCGGGGTCGGTGGCGTCGCCGCTCTCGCCGCGATCCAAAGGCCGTAGCCAGCGCTTGGCTTCAAGAATCGCCAGGCCGTGGCGATAGCGGCGATCGTCCTTCGACTCAGCGATCGCGCGCGCTTTGGCGGCGCTGTCGGGGAACAACAGGATGTCGGGTACATCCTCGCGGCGTTTGCCGGACAGATTCACCTGCGGCAGATAGTCGTCTGCCCAACCGATCTCGCGCAGCACGCGCTCGATGACGAGCTGTTCGGTCTGTGCTTCGTTGATCGTCGAATGGCCATCGAGCCCGACAAATATGCCGCGCAAGGCGGCCTCGAAGGCGTCGAACTCCGCATCGGCCAGGTTCTGCCACGGTGGCGTTTCCTGGATGCCGCGCAGCAAAAAATCCTGGGAGAAGAGTTGGCCTTGCATCGACGGCGGCAAAAGACGCGGCAGTGTAGCCACTGCATTCGATTTGGCTGCGCAACCGGTGGCAATTCCGCGCTTGACCAGGCAGCGCCGCTCCGTACCATTCGAGCGCCCGGCAGCCCGTATCCGCCGAGGCTGGAGTTCCCATGCATGAATGGTTGAGCCGTATCGACCACCACTTCCCGGTGCGCTACACCGCCTGGCTGTTGTGCGCCGCGGGCTTTTTGCTCAGCGCGTTCGCCTGGGTCGGCTTCGGCGTCGGCGGCTGGTGGGCGCTGGTCTTCCTGTTCGGCCTCGGCCTGGGATGGCGCGATACGCGGCAGAACCGACATTCGGTGCTGCGCAACTACCCGGTGATCGGGCACATCCGCTTCCTGCTCGAATTCGTGCGCCCGGAGATTCGCCAGTATTTCATCGAAAGCGACCGCGAGGCCGCGCCGTTTTCGCGCCAGCAGCGCTCGCTGGTCTATCAGCGTTCCAAGGGCGCGCAGGACAAGCGACCCTTCGGCACCCAGCTCGACGTGCATGCCCACGGCTACGAATGGATCAACCATTCGCTGGCGCCGACCGAAATAGCCAGCCACGATTTCCGCATCACCGTCGGCAATACCGGCAGCTCCTGTAGCCAACCTTACAACGCCAGCGTATTCAACATCTCGGCGATGAGCTTCGGCGCCTTGTCGGCAAATGCGATCCTGGCCCTGAACCGGGGCGCCCAGCTCGGCGGCTTCGCGCACGATACCGGCGAAGGCTCGATCAGCCAGCACCACCGCGTGCATGGCGGCGACCTGATCTGGGAAATCGGCTCGGGCTACTTCGGCTGCCGCAACGACGACGGCAGCTTCAGCCCCGAGCGCTTTGCCGCCGCCGCCGCCGACCCGCAGGTCAAGATGATCGAATTGAAGCTGAGCCAGGGTGCCAAGCCCGGCCACGGCGGGGTGCTGCCCGGGGCCAAGGTCACGCCCGAGATCGCCGCCGCGCGCGGCGTGCCGGCGGGCGTCGATTGCATCAGCCCGGCGCGCCACAGCGCGTTCAATACGCCGGTGGAGATGCTGCAATTCATCGAGCGCCTGCGCGGGCTGTCGGGCGGCAAACCCACCGGCTTCAAGCTCTGCATCGGCCACCCCTGGGAGTGGTTCGCGCTGGCCAAGGCGATGCTGGAGACGAAGCTGCTGCCCGATTTCATCGTCGTCGATGGCGCCGAGGGCGGCACCGGCGCCGCGCCGCTCGAATTCACCGACCATGTCGGCGCGCCGCTGCAGGAAGGCCTGCTGCTGGTGCACAACACCCTGGTCGGGCTGAACCTGCGCGATCGGGTGCGCCTGGGTTGTGCCGGCAAGGTCATCAGCGCCTTCGACCTGGCGCGCATGACCGCACTCGGCGCCGACTGGTGCAACTCGGCGCGCGGCTTCATGTTCGCGCTCGGTTGCCTGCAGGCACAAACCTGCCACACCGGCCATTGCCCGACGGGGGTGGCCACGCAAGATACGCGGCGCCAGCAGGCGCTGGTGGTGCCCGACAAGGCCGAGCGCATCTGGCGCTTCCACCAGAACACACTGGCCGCGCTGAAGGAGCTGGTGCAGGCCGCCGGCCTCACCCACCCGCGCCAGATTTCGGCCACGCACATCGTGCGCCGCACCGCCGAGCAGGAGGTCAAGTTGCTGGCCAACCTGCTGCCGTTCGTGAACCCCGGGGCGCTGCTGGCCGCGATGCGCGGCGAGGCCGATTGGCCGCACAAGGTCTATCGCTTGTACTGGAACCTGGCGCGCAGCGACAGCTTTGCCCTCGCCGGCGACGGCGACGCAGCACTCCCGCGCAGCGGGCCGTCGCCCGTGACCCGGGTCGCGAGCCTGTAGTCGCGGCGGCACAGCGCCCCGCGAGCGCGGGGTGTCCCCTGGGGCGCGGGGATGCCGAGCGCAGTGCGCGTTCGGACAATCGGCGTCATCCCTTCGATGGCCTCGCGCGCCACCATGACCACCGTCTTCATCGTTCGTCGCGGCGCCCAGCGCACACGGGCCAGCCAGGCCCAACTCGAAGCTTCGCGCGAGTTCACGGTGCTGGGGGTGGCCGAGTCCCTGTACCGCGCCCAGGGCACCTTGCCGACGCTGGATCCCGACACCCTGCTGATCGACCTGCGGCTCGAAGATGGCGCGGCGCTGAGCCTGGTGCGCGCTCTGCGCGAACGGCAGGGCGAGCGGCCCAAGGTCATGCTGGTGGCCGCCGCCGCGGCCGATCCGCTGCTGTTCGCAACCCTGCGCGCCGGCGCCGACGCCTACCTGCTCGAAAGCGATTTGCCCACCGCCGCGGCGGCGCTGCGCCGCATGACGACCGGCGCAGCGCCGATGGCCGCGCCGATCGCGGCGCAGGTGCTGCAGTTTTTCAACGAGCCGGCGGTCCCGCCATCCGGGCGGGCGGCGGCGGTCGATGCGCGCGCGCTCGACTGGCACAGCCACGCCGCCAACCCGATGCGCCTGTCGCCCGGCGAATGCTGGCTGCTGCGGACCCTGGCGCAAGGCGCGCGCAGTGCAGAGCTCGCGCCGCGCATGGCGGTCAGCGTCGAGGCGCTGGGCCGGCGCCTGGGCAACGTCTATCGCAAACTCAGCTGGGACGTGCGCAGCGGGGCGCTCGCGCTGCTGGCGGCCTGAACCTCAGGTCGGGGCCGCGGTGTCGATGAAGCTCTGGCGCTGCGCCAGCTTGTCGGCCAGGCGCCCCAGGTTCGGGTGCGGGCCGCGCCAGTCGATCTGCGGGAAGCGGAAGTCGAGGTAGCCGAGCGCGCAGCCGACCGCGATGTCGGCGAGCGAGAAGTGGATGCCGGCGGCGAACGGCTTGTCGGCCAGGCCCTGGGCGATGGCGACCAGCGCGGCGCTGACCTTGCCCATCTGGCGCGCGACCCAGGCCGGGCTGCGCTGGGCCTCGCTGCGGCCGGCCCAGGTTTGCTCGAGGCGGGCCTCGACGCAGGCGTCGATCACGCCATCGGCCAGGGCTTCCCAGGTGCGCACCTCGGCACGTTCGCGACCGCTGGCCGGGATCAGCCGGCCCACCGGCGACAGGGTGTCGAGGTATTCGACGATCACGCGCGAGTCGAATACCGCCTCGCCGCCTTCCATCACCAGGCACGGCACCTTGCCCAGCGGATTGGCTTTCTGGATCGCATTGCTGCCCCACACATCTTCCAGCACCAGCTGGTAGTCGAGCTTTTTTTCCGCCATCACGATGCGCACCTTGCGCACATAGGGGCTGGCGAGTGAGCCGAGCAGTTTCATGTTCGTGTATTTGCTGCTGAGTCCCTGTGCGGGCGATTCTAGGGGGCGGCGCTATTGGGTGCCGAAGATGCGGTCGCCCGCATCCCCCAGGCCGGGGAGGATATAGCCATGGTCGTTGAGCTCGCGGTCGATGGCGCAGGTGGTGACCGGCACCTCGGGGTGCAGGCTGTGAAAGTGCGCCAGGCCAACGGGCGCGGCCAGCAGGCAGGCGAAGCGGATCGAGCGCGGCTTCGCGGCCTTCAAGCGCGTCACTGCCGCCGCGGCCGAATGGCCGGTGGCCAGCATCGGGTCGAGCACGATCGCGTCGCTCTCGTTCATAGGCTCGGGCACCTTGAAGTAGTACTCCACGGCGGCCAGAGTCTTCGGGTCGCGGTACAGGCCGATGTGGCCGACCCGCGCGCCGGGCACCACCTCGAGCATGCCGTCGAGCAAGCCGGCGCCGGCGCGCAGGATGACCACGAACACCGTTTTCCCGCCGTCGATCAGCGCGCCGGTGGTCTTTTCCAGCGGGGTCTCGATCTCAACCGCGTGCGTTGGCATGTCGCGCGTCAGCTCGCAGGCCATCAACAGCGCAATCTCGTGCAGCAGGCGGCGAAAGCCGCCGGTGCTGCGGTCTTTCTCGCGCATCAGCGTCAGCTTGTGCTGGATCAGCGGGTGGGTCAGGTGGTGGACGGTGCCTTGGTTCATGCCGGCCTCCTTGGCGCGTTGCGCGAACAGGATACGACGACGCGCCACCTACAATCCGCGGCACATGAATCTGTCTGCCCTGACCGCCCTGTCCCCGCTCGACGGCCGCTATGCCGCCAAGCTGGCGCCGCTGCGTGCGCTGCTGTCCGAATTCGGCCTGATGCACCGCCGCGTGCAGGTCGAAGTCGAGTGGTTCATCGCATTGTCGGACGCCGGGTTTGCCGAATTCAAACCGCTGTCGGAGGCCGCGCGCGGCCTGCTGCGCGGCTTGGTGGTGCGCTTCTCGGAAGCCGACGCGCAGGCCATCAAGGACATCGAGAAAACCACCCACCACGATGTCAAGGCGGTCGAGTACTGGCTCAAGGCGCGTTTCGACAACCAGGCCGAGTTGCGCGCAGCGGCCGAGTTCGTGCACTTCGCCTGCACCAGCGAGGACATCAACAACACCAGCCACGCCCTGATGTTGAAGGCCGCGCGCGAGCAGGTGCTGCTGCCGGCGCTCGACGGCCTCACCGACACGCTGGCGGCGATGGCGCGCCAGTTTGCCGCCGTGCCGATGCTGTCGCGCACGCACGGCCAGACCGCCAGCCCGACCACCGTCGGGAAGGAGATCGCCAACGTCGCCGCGCGCCTGGCCACGGCGCGCGCGCGCATCGCCGCGGTGCAGCCGCTGGCCAAGATGAACGGCGCGGTCGGCAACTACAACGCCCACCTCGCGGCCTACCCGGCCTTCGACTGGGAAGCCTTCGCGCGCGGTGTCGTCGAAGGGCGCCTGGGCCTGGTGTTGAACCCGTACACGATCCAGATCGAGCCGCACGACTGGATCGCCGAGCTGTTCGACGCCGTGGCCCGCGCCAATACGATCCTGATCGACTGGTCGCGCGACGTCTGGGGCTATATCTCGCTGGGCTACTTCAAGCAGCGCACCCAGGAAGGCGAGATCGGCAGCTCGACCATGCCGCACAAGGTCAACCCGATCGATTTCGAAAACGCCGAAGGCAACCTCGGCCTGGCCAACGCGGTGCTGACGCACATGTCGCACAAGCTGCCGCTGAGCCGCTGGCAGCGCGACCTGACCGACTCGACCGTATTGCGCAACATGGGCGTGGCGCTGGGCTACACCCTGATCGGCTGCGACAGCCTGGCGCGCGGCCTGGCCAAGCTCGAAGTCAACCAGGCCGCGCTGACCGCCGACCTCGACGCCGCCTGGGAAGTGCTGGCCGAGCCGATCCAGACCGTGATGCGCCGCTACGGCGCGGCCAACCCGTACGAGCGCTTGAAGGCGCTGACGCGCGGCAAGGCCGTCACGCGCGAGGCCATGGCGGCCTTCATCGACACCCTCGTCGAGGTGCCGGCCGCCGAGCGTGCGCGGCTGAAGGCCATGACGCCGGGCAGCTACACCGGGTTGGCCAGCGCCCTGGCTGCGCGCATCGCCCCCGATCGCCCAGGCTGAGCCGCCACGTCGAAGCGCCGCTTCCCTAGAATCGGCCCATGCAATTTCTCGAACGCCTGGCGGCACTGCAGCGGCAGCGCGACTCGCTGCTGTGTGTCGGCCTGGATCCCGAGCCCGAGCGCTTCCCCGCTCCCTGGCGCGGGGAGCCGGCGCACATTTTCGATTTTTGTGCGCGCATCGTCGATGCCACCAAGGATCTGGTCTGCGCCTACAAGCCGCAGATCGCCTATTTCGCCGCCCAGCGCGGCGAAGACCAGCTCGAACGGCTGATCGGCTACATCCGTCGCGTCGCACCCGACGTGCCGGTGATCCTGGACGCCAAGCGCGGCGATATCGGCAGCACGGCACAGCAGTACGCGCGCGAAGCTTTTGTGCGCTACCAGGCCGATGCGGTGACGCTGTCGCCGTTCATGGGTTTCGATTCGATCGAGCCCTACCTGGCCTACGACGGCCGCGGCCTGATCCTGTTGTGCCGCACCTCCAACGCCGGCGGCAGCGATCTGCAGGCGCAGACCCTGGCCAACGGCGACCGGCTCTTCGAGCACATCGCCCGGCTCGCCGCCGGGCCCTGGAACCGGAGTGGCCGGCTCGGCCTGGTGGTCGGCGCCACCTATCCGGCCGAGGTGGCGCGGGTGCGCGAACTGGCGCCCACGCTGCCATTGTTGATCCCGGGCGTCGGGGCGCAGGGCGGTGACGCCGGCGCCACGGTCCAGGCCGGCTGGCGACCCGACGCCCCGATCATCGTCAACTCCTCGCGCGCGGTGCTTTACGCCGGCAGCGACGCGGGCTTTGCCGCTGCCGCACGCGACGCGGCACGCACGACGCGCGACGTACTGGCCGCGGCGCAGCGCCGGTCGGCGCTGGCACAGCGATGATCGAAGTGGCCGCCACAACAACACGCGACGCTGCGTCGGCGCCGGCCGAGGCCGAGGCCCGCCTGCTGCGCCGTTTCATGCTGCTCGGGCTGGCCTGTGCGTCTGGCCTGGCGCTGATGTACCTGGGCCTGGCGCTGGCCGGCAACGGGGGCGCAGGCCGCGCCGGCGTCGCCGCAGCGGCATGTGCCCTCCTGGCGGCGGTCTTTGGCTGGCTGGCCATGACGCCGCGGCGCATGGCGCTGTTGTCCACCGTCGTCTGGGCCGTGGCCTCGACGATGCTGGTCGCCAACACGGTGGCCGTGGCCGGCGGCGACGGCGTGCACTCGCCGGTTCTGGCCTTCGTGCCCCTGCTCGTCTGCGCCGCCATGGCCACCGTCGGCTCGCCGCGGCTGGTGCTGCTGCCGGCGCTGCACGGCTTGACGCTGCTGGGGCTGGCGGCGGCTGAATGGGCCGGCGTGTTCGGGCCGCCGGCCAGCGTCGCGCGGGTGCTGCCCGCATTGGCCCTGCAAGTTGCGCTGACCCTGGCCGGTGTGGCGATCGGCCGGTGGCTGCGCTATGCGATCGAGCGTTCGATGGCGCGGGCGCTGATGCGCGAGCAGCGCTTCGCCGGTCTGCTCGCGGTGGCGGCCGATTGGTACTGGGAAATGGACGCAGCGTTCCGCTACATGCATGTGTCGGAACAGGTCGGCGGCGGCTCGGGCCTGCGTGCCGAGCGCCGGCTCGGCAAGGCGCCGTGGGAGATCGACGGCTTCGGACTGGACGCGCAGGCGATGGATGCGCACCGTGCCGACCTCGAATCGCACCAGCCGTTTGCCAACCTGCAGTTGCAGCGCGCGGGCCCAAGCGGTCAACCCCATTGGTATGCCGTCAGCGGCCGACCGCGTTTCGACGAGCGTGGCAGGTTCCTCGGCTACTGGGGCGTGGGCCGCGATATCACGGTCGAAAAACAGTCCGAACTGGCCCGCGTGGCCACCGAAGCGCGCTACCGCGAACTGTTTGCGCGCTCGCCGTCGTCGCTGGTGTTGCACCGCGACGCCCAGGTGCTGGACGCGAATACCGCTGCGCTGGCCTTGTTCGGCATGCCCGACGCCGCCACCCTGGTCGGTCGCAACCTGCTCGATTTCTATGACGAAGCCGACGGCTCCCGGCGGCTCGCCGCCGAGCGTGCGCGGGCCCTGCGCGCGTTGCCGATCGGCGAGTCGATGCCGCCGCACCAGTTCGTGCTGCGCGCCGCGCGCGGGCGCCGCATCGTGGCCCAGGTCAGCAGCGTCAAGGTCGATACCGGTGGCGGCCCAGCGATCCTGTCGATCTACCACGACGAAACCGAGCGCCTGCGCGCCGAGACCGCGCGCGTGCGCTCCGAGGCGCTGATGACGCACCTGGTGGCGACCAGCCCCGACATGATCACCCTGAACGACATGGCCACCGGGCGCTATGTGATGGTCAACGATGCGTTTCTGCGCCTGGGCGGTTGGACCCGCGACGAGGTCATCGGCCGCTCAGCGGCTGAACTCGGCGTCTGGCCCGACGAGGCCACGCGCGAACGCTTCACCAGCGAAGTGAACCGCCGCGGCGAGGTACGCGACCGCGCCTTCGATTTTCAGGATCGCCGCGGCCAGACCGTGTCGCTGCTGGTCTCGGCGGCGCGCTTCACGCTCGAGGGCCGGGTCTATGTCGTCACCAACGGCCGCGACATGACCGCCATCGAGCGCGAGCGCCTCGAGCGCGAAGCGATCCTCGAGAACGCCTCGATCGGCATCGCGATGACGCGCGACAGCGTATTCCAGCTCGCCAATCCGCGCTTCGAGCAGATGTTCGGCTGGGCCCCGGGAACGCTGGTCGGCGAGCCCGGTTCGCGGGTCTGGCCCAGCGCCGAGGACTATGCGGCGCTGGGGCGCGAGCTCGGCCCTGTGCTCGCCCGCGGTGAACCGATCGACGTCGAGCGCTTCATGGCGCGCCGCGACGGCAGCAGCTTCCGTTGCCGCTTGCTGGCCCGCGCTGTCGATCCCAGCCACCCGGGCAAGGGCGCCACGATCTGGATTGCCGAAGACGTGACCGAGCGTCACGCCGTCGAGCAGGCGCTGGCACAGGCGCGCGACGACGCCGAAGCCGCCAGCCGCGCCAAGAGCGCTTTCCTGGCCAATACCAGCCACGAAATCCGCACGCCGCTGAACGGCCTGGTCGGGCTGGCGCGGCTGGCGCGCCAGCCCGGCCTGGACGAAGCGCGCCGCGAGCGCTACCTACAACAGATCGACGACAGCGCACAGGCCCTGTCCGGGGTCATCAGCGACATCCTCGACTTGTCGAAAATCGAAGCCGGCAAGCTGCGCCTGGAGGCCGTTGACTTCGATCTGCACGCGCTGCTCGAATCGATCGAGCATGGCTACGCCGCGCTGGCCGAGGCGCGCGCGCTGACGCTCGAAATGGCGGTGCGCGATGGCGTGCCGCGACGGGTGCGCGGCGACCCGTCGCGCCTGCGCCAGGTGCTGTCCAACTTTCTCAGCAATGCGCTCAAATTCACCGCCCAGGGCGGCGTGAGCATCGACGTCCGGCCGGCGGCCGCGACGCGCCTGCGCTTCGAAGTCCAAGACAGTGGGCCCGGCATCGACGCCGGCGTGCAGGCACGCCTGTTCACGCCCTTCACGCAGGCCGACGAATCGACCACCCGGCGCTTCGGCGGCACCGGCCTGGGCCTGTCGATCTGTCGCGAGCTGGCCGAGTTGATGGGCGGCGAGGTCGGCGTCGATAGCCAACCCGGCCGCGGCAGCCGCTTCTGGGCCGAGCTGCCGCTGCCGGCCAGCAGCGAGGGCAGCCCCGATCCGGCCTTCGCGGCCGCGGGTGACAAAGGCAACCCGCTGGCCGCCCTGCGCGTGCTGGTTGCCGAAGACAACCCGGTCAACATGCTGATCGCGGTGGCCCTGCTCGAACAATGGGGCGTCGCCGCGGCCCAGGCCGGCGACGGCGCGCAGGCGGTCGCGGCGGTGAATGCCCAGGCCGACGCCGGCACGCCCTTCGATCTGGTGCTGATGGACGTGCAGATGCCGGTGATGGGCGGCTACGAGGCGGCCCGCGCGCTGCGCCAGCGCCACAGCGCCGCCGTCTTGCCGATCATCGCCCTGACTGCCGCGGCGCTGACCTCCGAGCGCGACGAGGCGCTGGCCTGCGGCATGAACGACTTCCTGACCAAGCCGATCGATGCGCAGCGCCTGCACGACACCGTGCTGCGCTGGCAGCGCCGACGTCCGAGCCGGTCATCCACTGAACCCGAGGAGCCTTCGCCATGAACCCACTGCGCCAACTGCTCAAATCCGCCGGCTCGCACGCCCCGCTGGGCACCTGGCTCCTGTCGGCCAGCCCGATCGTCGTTGAAGCCATCGGCCATGCCGGCTTCGACTGGGGCGTGCTCGACATGGAGCACGCGCCGCTGGACCTGATGGGCCTGGTGCACCTGCTGCAGGCGGTGGGTAATACGAAGATGGTGCCCGTGGTGCGCGTGCCCTGGAACGATACCGTCACCGTCAAGCGCGTGCTCGACGCCGGCGCGCAGACCCTGCTGTTCCCGTTTGTGCAGAACGCCGACGAGGCGCGCCGCGCGGTCGCCGCCACGCGCTATCCGCCCGAAGGCGTGCGCGGCATGGCCGGCATGAGCCGCGGCTCGAAATTCGGCACCACGCCTGACTACTTCCAGGCGGCCAACAAGAATATGGGCGTGATCGCGCAGCTCGAAACGCCCGAGGCGGTGGCCAATCTCGAGTCGATCGCCGCGGTACCGGGCGTCGATGCCCTCTTCGTCGGCCCGGCCGATCTGTCGGGCAGCATGGGCCACGCCGGCCAGCTCGCGCACCCGGCGGTGATGTCCTTGATGGCCGGTGCGGCGCAGCGCTGCCAGGCCATCGACATGCCGATGGGCACGGTCGGCGATACGCCCGAAGCGGTGGTCCAGTACCGCGCGGCGGGCTACACCTTCGTGGCCATTGCGTCGGACCTGGGCCTCTTGATGCGCGGTGCGCGGGCGGCGGTGAAAGCGCTGACGACGCCTGAGGGCGAGACGCACGTGCATACGCTGGCCGGCGGCACGCAGACGCCCAGAGGGTAGCCCGATGCGAAACCGCAGCCGGCGGCGCAACGGGCACAGCGCTTACGATGGGCCTGCGCCACAGTCGTCGGCGCGCCACCGGAATTGCCACCCAGCACCATGACCGCAGAAACCCCCACCACGGCACTCGAACTCCATGCCGGCGCACTGCGCCTGGCGCTGCGCCCCGACCTGGGCGGCGCCATCGCCGGCTTCTGGCACGGCACCACCCCTGTCCTGCGCAGCAGCGCGGCGGCCGAATTGAAGGCCTCGCGGGCAGCGGCCTGCTTTCCGATGGCGCCGTATGCCAACCGTATCGGCTACCGGCATTTCCGCTGGCTCGGCCGCGACTTCAGCACCGCCCCCAACTTCGACGCGGGCAACCCGCATTCATGGCACGGCACGGTCTGGCAGGTGCCCTGGCGCGTGACGGGCGTCAACGCCACGCAGGCCGAACTGGCGGTCACGCACGTGGCCAACGAACACTGGCCCTTCAACTTCGACGCCACGCAGAGCTTCGAGCTGGCCGACAACGCCCTGACGCTGCGCATGACGCTGACCAATATCGACGCGCGCACACAACCGGCCGGGCTGGGCTGGCATCCACACTTTCCCAAGCGCTCGCGCAGCCGCCTGCACGTCGAGTGCAGCCAGCGCTGGGAGTCCGACCCGGGCACGCAACTGCCGACCCGCCGCGTCACGCAGGCCGGCATCGATGGCGAGGTCCGGCATCTGAATTTCGACAACTGCTTCGAGGGCTGGCGCGGCGCAGCCAACCTGCGCGACGAAAAACTGGCGCTGAAAGTCACTTCGTCACTGCCCTATCTGGTGGTCTTCACACCGCCCACGCGCGACTATTTCTGCGTCGAGCCGGTCAGCCACGTCGGCAACGCGATCCAGATGGCCGACCCGGCCGCGCACGGCCTGGTGGCCTTGCCGGCCGGCGAGACGATGGAGGCGTGGATGACGATCGAGGTGGCGGCACTTTGAACACCCCCGAAGCGGCTTCGCCGCCCCCAAGGGGGCCGAGGCGTGGCCGGACAGAGCCCGATCCACGGCGTTTGCTTGGAAGTCGGCGCCTTTCGCGCGTTGCGGGCCACACGAATCGCCGGAGGGTGCTGACGTGATCGCCGCATTGCCCGGCGTGGCACCGAGCCTGCTCGGCGAATCGCCGCTGTGGCACCCGGGCGAGCAGGCGCTCTACTGGTGCGATATCCCGGGCCGCCAGCTGAATCGCTTCGACCCCGCCAGCGGCGCCCACCGGGCGTGGGCCTTCGATACCGACGTGGGCTGCTGCGCGCCGCTGCACGACGGCGGCCTGCTGCTCGCGCTGCGCCGCGGCCTCGTGCGTTTCGATCCCGCAACGGGCACATCGACCGTGCTGGCCGCAGCGCCCTACGACCCGGCGAAGGAACGCTTCAACGACGGCAAGGCCGACCCGCAGGGTCGCTTCTGGGTCGGCACGATCTACGAGCCGCGCGATCCGCCGCGCGCCGCGCTGTACCGCTTCAACGCCGGGCGGCTCGACAGGATGGCGGGCGACATCACGGTCAGCAACGGCCTGGCCTGGAGCCCCGACGCGCGCACGCTGTACTGGGCCGACACCCAGGCCCACCGCGTCGATGCACTCGACTTCGACGTGAGCGACGGCAGCCTGTCGCGGCGTCGCGTCTTCGCGCAGTTTCCTGCCAAGACACTCGACCCGGCGCGCGCCAGCTACGGCGGCCGCCCCGACGGCGCCGCCGTCGATGCCGAAGGCGGCTACTGGATCGCGATGTACGAAGGCGCCCGCCTGCTGCGCCTGGCGCCCGACGGCTCGGTCGTGCGCGAAGTGCGGCTGCCGGTGCGCTGCCCGACCATGCCCTGCTTCGGCGGCGCGGACCTGAAGACGCTGTACATCACCACCTCGCGCAACAGCCGCCCCGCCGATGAACTCGCGCGCGAACCGCTGGCCGGCTGTGTACTGCAACTGCGCGTCGAGGTGCCCGGGCTGCCGGCGAATTTCGCGCAACTCTGATCGAGCTTCGAATGGCCCCGACCGCCCGCCGCTCAGGCCTGAGGCCATGAGCCTGGGTACGGCGCCCGACACCTCGCGTGCGCACCTGCTGGCGCAGGCGCGGGCGGCCCGCGAGTGGGATCTGGCCGTCATCGGCGGCGGCGCGACGGGCCTGGGCGTCGCGCTCGACGCCGCCGCGCGCGGCTTCTCGGTCGTGCTGTTCGAGTCCGACGATTTCGCCAAGGGCACCAGCTCGCGCGCGACCAAGCTCGTGCATGGCGGCGTGCGCTACCTGGCGCAGGGCAACGTGGCCCTGGTGCGCGAGGCGCTGCATGAGCGCTCGACCCTGCTGGCCAATGCACCGCACCTGGCGCAGCCGCTGGCTTTCGTGATGCCGGGCTACCGCTGGTGGGAGCGCGGCTTCTACGGTATCGGCCTGAAGATGTACGACGCGCTGGCCGGTTCGCGCGGCCTGGGCCCGACCGAGTTCCTGTCGAGCGCGCAGACGCGCGCGCTGCTGCCCACGGTGCGCGCGCGCGGCCTTTGCGGCGGCGTGAAGTACTGGGACGGGCAGTTCGACGATGCGCGCCTGGCCGTCACGCTGGCGCGCACGGCTGTGGCCCAGGGCGCGGTGGTGCTCAACCACTGCCCGGTGACGGCGCTGCTGCGCCAGGACGGCAAGGTCAAAGGTGTGGTTGCGCGCGATGCCCTGGGTACAACGGACGGCACCACCGCGCTGACGATCGCCGCCCGCTGCGTGATCAACGCCACCGGCGTCTGGGTCGATGACCTGCGCAATATGGACCGGGATCCCGGCATGGCCGAAAAGTCCGCCATCGTCGCGCCGAGCCAGGGCGTGCACCTGGTGGTCGATCGCGCCTTCCTCCCCGCCACCCATGCGCTTTTGGTTCCCAAAACCGCCGACGGCCGCGTGCTGTTCGCGGTGCCGTGGCTGGGCAAGACGATCCTGGGCACCACCGATACGCCGCGCGACGATATCGTGCGCGAGCCGGCGCCGTTTGCCGAGGAGGTGCAGTTCATCTTGCGCGAGGCCGGGCGTTACCTGGACAAGGCGCCGACGCGTGAAGATGTCAGATCGGTGTGGGTCGGCCTGCGCCCATTGGTCAGGCACGGCGGCGACGACGCCGGCAACACCAAGCGGATTTCGCGCGAGCACACCGTGCTCGTCGGCCGCTCCGGGCTGGTCACCGTCACCGGCGGCAAATGGACCACCTACCGGGCGATGGCCGAAGACGTGCTCGAGCACTGCTTCGAGCGCCAGTTGCTGCCGCGCAAGGCCCAGGGCGTGACGGCCAGGCTGCCATTGCTCGGGGCATCGCAACGAGCGGGGGTGTCGATAACGCAGGCGCCGGGTGAACACCTCTATGGCAGCGAGGCGGCGCTGCTGCACACGCTGCCCGGCGCAACCCACTGGCTCTGGCGCGACGCCGAATCGGGCCGGGGCGCGCTCAGCGAAGCGATGGTGCGCTTTGCGTTGCGCTTCGAGATGGCGCGCAGCGTCGAAGACGTGCTGGCGCGGCGATCGCGGCTGCTGTTCCTCGATGCCGCCGAGGCCGCGCGCCAGGCCGGCGCGGTGGCCGCGATCCTGGCCGACGAACTCGGCGCGGGCTTCGATGCAGCGGCGTCGCAAGCGGCATTCGAAGCCCTGGCGGCGCAATACCAGCGCCTGCCTTGAGGCAACTCAGGGCGCGGCGAGCGCGTCGCGCAGCGCTTGCGGGCTCAGCAATTCGGGCAGCAGGGTCGGCAGGGCCTGGCCGGGTTTGTAGATCGCATACACCGGCACGCCGTTGCGGCCCAGGCGCGCCAGCTCGGCGCTGATGGCGGCGTCGCGGCGCGTCCAGTCGGCGCGCAGCAGGGCCACGCGCCTGGCGTCGAAGTCGGCCAGCACCGCAGCGTTGCCCAGCGTGGTGCG
The DNA here is from genome assembly GCA_030680415.1 of Rubrivivax sp. Lineage (GTDB taxonomy): Bacteria > Pseudomonadota > Gammaproteobacteria > Burkholderiales > Burkholderiaceae_C > Rubrivivax. The sequence goes on along the minus strand of JAUXVE010000011.1, from coordinate 7,197 downwards.
CTTGTTGACCTGGCAGGTCACGCACCAAGCGGCGGTGAAATCGACAAACACCGCGCGGCCCTCAGCGTTGAGAGCGGCCACGCGCTCGCTGCTCCAGGGCTGCCAGCGTGCATCCGCCGTGCCGACGGGCGAGGTGGGCGCCGCGGCATTGGCCTCGCGCCAGCTCGGCAGGGCCCAGGCCAGCACCGCACCGAGCAGCACCACACCGGTGGCGCTCCAGGCCACGCGCGCGAAGCGCCCACTGTCGATGCGGCCCCAGGCCCACAGCGCAAAGGCCAGCGCCACCAGCACCGCCAGCAAGGCCGCGACGCCATCGTTGCCGGTCTGCTGGCCGAGCACCCAGGCCAGCCAGACCACGGTGGCCAGCATCGGGAAGGCCATCGCGGTCTTGAAGGTCGCCATCCACGCGCCCGGCTTGGGCATTGCGCGGGCCAGGCCGGGCCAGGCGCTGGCGGCCAGATAGGGCAGGGCCATGCCGACCCCCAGTGCGGCAAACAGACTCAGTGCCTGCGCAGGGGGCAGCGTGAACGCCAGGCCCAAGGCCACACCCATGAAGGGCGCGGTGCAGGGCGAGGCCACCGCCACCGCGAGCACCCCGGTCAGGGCCGAATCGGCCAGCGGGTGGCGCAGGCGCATCGAGGCCAGGCCACTCGGCAGCAACATGCCGAACTCGAACAGCCCGGCGAGATTCAATGCGATCAAGGTGAACAGCACCGCGAGTGCGGCAATGAACAAGGGTGACTGCAACTGAAAGCCCCAGCCGATCTGCTCGCCGCCCGCGCGCAGTACCAGCAGCAGCGCGGCCAGCGCGACGAAGGACAGCACCACGCCGGCGCTGTAGGCCAGGCCGCCGGCCAGCAGCGCGCGCCGGCTGTGGGCGTGGCCGGCAAAACCGAGCAGCTTCAGCGACAGGATCGGGAACACGCAGGGCATCAGGTTCAAGAGTGCGCCGCCGATGAGCGCGAATGCAAGCGCGGCGAGCAAGCCCAGTGCCGGCGCCGTTGGCGCTTCGCGCACGTCAGGCACCACGTTGCTGTCGGCCGCTGCCACCGGCGCTACCAAAGCCGGCCAGGCGCCGGCGATCGCAAAATCCACCTGCACGCCAGCCACCGCGCCGGGCGCGGCCAGCACCGCCTGCATCTGCGCCGGGCTCGCGAAACGCTGCGCCGAGATCGGTACCTGCGCCTGCCAGGTGCCGCCGTCCCAGCGCGCGGCGACGCGCGCGGCATGCTCGACCACGCCGGAGGTTTCGGCAAAGAACGCCAGCTCGCGGCCCTGTAGCGCCGCGGGCAGGCCGCTCACGGTCACGCGCAGGGTCTTGGCCGCATCGACCAGTTCGGCGTACGCCTGCGCAGCGGCGGCTGGCTGCGGCAGCGCGGCCTGCGCCGCGGCAAAGGTGGCGCTGTGCATCACTGTGCTGGCCTGCACCGGAATGCTGAGCGCGAACTCACCCTGCTGCGGGATACAAACGTCCTTGCACACCAACCACTGTGCACGGAGTTGGATGTCCAGCGCATGGCCGGTGAACGACGGGCTCACGGTCACCGGCACCGGCAACAACAGTTGGCCTTCGTAGCCGTAGTTCATCAACGGCCCGACCGCAATCTTCTGCGGCGTCGGCCAGGCGATGTCGCCGGCCGTCACGCCCGCCGGCAACTGCCAGGCCAGCGTGGTCGGCAGGCCCGAATCGCCGGGGTTCTTCCAGTAGGTGTGCCAATGCGGCTGGTGATCGATCAGCAAACCCAGCCACAGCGGCTTGCCCGGCGTGACGCCCTCCGGCGCGTGGGCCACCAGCTCGGCGCGCACCTGCTCGGTGGTGACCACCGCCGCAGCGGCCAGAGCCGACAGCGGCGCTGCGAACGAGGCTGCGATCAATAACAAACGGTGCAGCAGCGGCATGATGAATCGGGTGGGAAAGGGTTGCGATGAGAGCTTGGGGTTGGGCCCCAGGTTCCGCGGCTCGCGCCTTCAGACGAGTCCGCATTGTGCTTCGGAGCCTGGGCGGGCTTTGAGCGGCGCTCGATAGCCCGTATAATCGTTGGGCTTTGCTGGGCGCACTTGTGATTTCGACGACGTCAGACCCGAATCGTTTTTCCGACCGTTTGGACCCGTGGGCCGATGACGCAGGGGATGCCGGCAAGGCAGCCTTCAAGAGCCTGACGCGCAGCCAGGCCCGGGCCCTGTTGGCGAACAACCCGCAGGCCGTGTTGCCGTGGCGCGTGATCGCGGTCCAAGTCATGGTCGGCGTGTTGGTGGCCTCGGTTGCCGGGGCGGCGAGCGCGCGAGGGGATGTGTTTTGGTCGGCGCTGTATGGCGCTGTCGTGGTGGTGCTGCCGGGAGCCTTGTTGGCGCGCGGCATGACCAGTGCGCTTTCGAGCGTGTCGCCTGGCGCCAGCGCCGTGAGCTTCATGTTTTGGGAGCTGGTGAAGATTGGCGTTTCGGTCGTCCTGCTGGTGCTGGCGACGCGGATCGTGCAGCCCCTGAGCTGGCCGGCCTTGCTGGTCAGCCTGGTGCTGTGCACCCAGGTGTATTGGCTGGCGCTGCTTTGGCGCCGCCGCTGAAGACGAACAGACGAACAGGACGGGGTCGTTAACAACATGGCAGCCGAAGGTCACGCGCCCACCGCAGGTGAATACATCATTCACCACCTGCAGCACTTGCAGAACAAGAAGCAGACGTCGGTCGTCGATTTCTCCGTTTTCAATCTCGATTCGATTTTCTGGGCCGTCAGCCTCGGCGTGGTCGGCTGCTGGCTGCTGTGGCGCGCGGCGCGCAGCGCAACTTCGGGCGTGCCGGGGCGTTTCCAGGCGGCGGTGGAAATCCTGGTCGAAATGGTCGAGTCGCAGGCCAAGGGCATCGTCCACAGCGCCAGCAGCCGCAAGCTGGTCGCGCCGCTCGCGATGACGGTGTTTGTCTGGATCTTCCTGATGAATGCGATGGACCTGCTGCCGGTCGACTTGCTGCCCAAGCTCACCGAGCTGATGGGCATCCCCTACCAGCGCGTCGTGCCCACCGCCGACCTGTCGGTGACCATGGGCCTGTCGCTGTCGGTGCTGCTGATCTGCCTGATCTACAACGTCAAGATCAAGGGTGCGGGCGGCTGGATCCATGAACTTTTCAGCGCGCCGTTCGGCGACAAGTGGTTCCTGTACCCGGTGAACTTCGCGATGCAGATCATCGAATTCATCGCCAAGACCGTGAGCCACGGCATGCGGCTGTTCGGCAACATGTACGCGGGCGAGCTGATCTTCATGTTGATCGCGCTGATGGGCGGCGCCTTCGCCTGGAACGCAACCGGCATCGGCCTGGCCATCGGCCACATCATCGCCGGCACCGTGTGGGCCATCTTCCACGTTCTGATCATCACCTTGCAGGCCTTCGTGTTCATGATGCTGACGCTCGTCTATGTCGGCCAGGCGCACGACACCCACTGAGTTTCCCTTCCCCGTTCACCCACAAACCACACTCAATCTAGGAGTCATCATGGAAGTCATCAGCTTTGTTGCCCTCGCCGCCGGCCTGATCATCGGTCTGGGCGCGCTCGGCGCCTGCGTCGGCATCGGCGTCATGGGCAGCAAGTACCTCGAATCGGCGGCACGCCAGCCCGAGCTGATGGGCGAGTTGCAGACCAAGATGTTCCTGCTCGCCGGCCTGATCGACGCGGCCTTCATCATCGGTACCGGTATCGCGCTGTGGTTCGCCACGGCCAATCCGTTCATCGCTCAGATCGCCAACCTGCCGAAGTAATTTCCGGCGCCGGTTTGTGGCGGGGCGGCAGCGCGTGAAACGCGCGCCGCCCCAAGGCACCCCCTGACGAGGCATTCCCCTTGAGCATCAACGCTACCCTCATCATCCAGATGATCGTGTTCGCGATCCTGGTCTGGTTCACGATGCGTTTCGTGTGGCCGCCGATCACTGCCGCACTCGACGAGCGCGCCAAGAAGATCGCCGATGGCCTGTCGGCTGCCGACAGAGCCAAGGCCGAACTGAGCAACGCCAACCAGCGCGTCGAGCAGCAGCTTGCCGCGGCGCGCAACGACGCCACCAGGCGTCTGGCCGACGCCGAGCGCCTGGCGCAGCAATTGGTCGAAGAGGCCAAGACGCGTGCCAACGAAGAAGGCGCCAAGATCGTTGCCGCAGCCAAGGTCGAAGCCGAGCAGGCATCGGTCAAGGCCCGCGAAGTGCTGCGCGAGCAGGTGGCTGCGCTGGCCGTGAAGGGCGCCGAACAGATCCTGCGCAAGGAGGTGAATCCGGCGATTCATGCCGACTTGCTGGGCCGCCTCAAGGCAGAACTCTGATATGGCCGAACTCGCCACCATCGCCAGGCCCTACGCCGAGGCGCTGTTCAAGGCCGGCGCCGGTTCGTCGGATCGGGCTGCGGCCGTGCAACAGGTGCGCGCGCTGGCTGTCGTCGCCGCTGACGCCCAGTTGCGTCTGTACGCCGGCGACCCGAAGGTCGAGGCCGCGCAGGCCTATGCGCTGATGGCCGGGGTGGTGAACCTGCCGCTCTTGCCGCAGGTGCAAAATTTTCTGCGCGCCGTGCTCGACAACGGCCGCCTCGAGGCGCTGCCTGAAATCGCCGCGCAGTTCCAGGCGCTGGTGAATGCCCAGTCCGGCATTTCCGACGCCACCGTGTTCAGCGCCTTTCCGATCGAGAGCGCGCAGCTCGCCGACGTGGCGGCCACGCTCGAGAAGCGTTTTGCCCGAAAACTCAATGCCAGCGTGGTCGTGCAGCCCGAGCTGATCGGTGGCATCCGTGTGGTGGTCGGCGACGAGGTGCTCGACACCTCGGTCAAGGCCCGCCTCGAACAAATGAAGGTTGCGCTCGCCGCTTGAGCGTCGCCACAGGAGACAACGATGCAACTCAACCCCGCAGAAATTTCCGAACTGATCAAGAGCCGCATCCAGGGGCTCGCGGCTTCCTCGGACATCAAGAACCAGGGCACCGTGGTGTCCGTCACCGACGGCATCGTGCGCGTGCACGGCCTGTCGGACGCGATGGCCGGCGAAATGCTGGAGTTCCCGCCGACTGCCGACGGCGCGGCCACCTACGGCCTGGCGCTGAACCTCGAACGCGACTCGGTCGGCGCGGTGATCCTGGGCGAGTACGAGCACATCTCCGAAGGCGACACCGTCAAGTGCACCGGCCGCATCCTGGAAGTGCCGGTCGGCCCCGAGCTGATCGGCCGCGTGGTCAACGCGCTCGGCCAGCCGATCGACGGCAAGGGCCCGATCAACGCCAAGTTGACCGACGTGATCGAGAAGGTCGCGCCGGGCGTGATCGCGCGCAAGTCGGTCGACCAGCCGGTGCAGACCGGCCTGAAGTCGATCGACTCGATGGTGCCGATCGGTCGCGGTCAGCGCGAGCTGATCATCGGCGACCGCCAGACCGGCAAGACCGCGGTGGCGATCGACGCGATCATCAACCAGAAGGGTCAGCACATGACCTGCGTTTATGTCGCGATCGGCCAGAAGGCCTCGTCGATCAAGAACGTGGTGCGCTCGCTGGAGCAGGCCGGTGCGATGGACTACACCATCGTCGTGGCCGCCTCGGCCTCGGAATCGGCCGCGATGCAGTATGTGTCGGCCTATTCGGGCTGCACCATGGGCGAGTATTTCCGCGACCGCGGCCAGGACGCCCTGATCATTTATGACGACTTGACCAAGCAAGCCTGGGCCTACCGTCAGATTTCCCTCCTGCTGCGCCGCCCGCCGGGTCGCGAAGCCTACCCGGGCGACGTGTTCTACCTGCACTCCCGTCTGCTCGAGCGTGCGGCGCGCGTTTCCGAGGCCTGGGTCGAGAAGCTGACCAACGGAGAAGTCAAGGGCAAAACCGGTTCGCTGACCGCGCTGCCCGTGATCGAAACGCAGGCCGGCGACGTCTCCGCCTTCGTGCCGACCAACGTGATTTCGATCACCGACGGCCAGATCTTCCTTGAGACCGACCTGTTCAATGCCGGTATCCGCCCCGCCATCAACGCCGGCGTCTCGGTATCGCGCGTCGGTGGCGCCGCCCAGACCAAGGCGATCAAGAAGCTCGGCGGCGGCGTGCGTCTGGCGCTCGCCCAGTACCGCGAATTGGCCGCTTTCGCTCAATTTGCTTCCGACCTCGACGACGCCACCCGCAAACAGCTGGAGCGCGGTCGTCGGGTCACCGAGCTGATGAAGCAGGCGCAGTATTCCCCGTTGCAGGTGGCCGATATGTCCGTATCGCTCTACGCGGTGAACCAGGGTTATTTCGATGACATCGACGGCGCGCGCATCCTCGCCTTCGAAGCGTCGCTGCATCAGTACATGCGCCAGCAACATGGCGCGCTGATGGACAAGATCGAGTCGACCAAGGATCTGGACAAGGAAGGCGAAGCCGAAATGGCCACCGCAGTCGTCGCGTTCAAGAAAACCTGGGCATAGGAGAGCGCCATGCCAGGCGGCAAGGAAATCCGGACCAAGATCAAGTCGGTCCAGAACACCAAGAAAATTACCAAGGCCATGGAGATGGTGGCCGCATCCAAAATGCGCAAGGCGCAGGAGCGGATGCGTGCTGCCCGTCCCTACAGCGAGAAAATTCGTGCTCTGGCATCTCACCTCGCCGCGGCCAACGTCACCGAGTATCGCCATCCTTTCCTGACCAAGCTGAAAGAAGGCGAAGCGCCGAAGCGTGTTGGCGTGATCATGGTAACGACCGACAAGGGCCTTTGCGGCGGGCTGAACACCAACGTGATGCGCCAAACCATGAATGCGATGCGTCAGTGGGAGGCGGCGGGTGCGAAGGATATCCGCGCCACCTGCATCGGCAACAAGGGCCTGGGATTCATGCAGCGCCTGGGCGCCAACGTCGTGTCGCATGTCGTGCATCTGGGCGACCGGCCGCATCTCGAAAAGTTGATTGGGCCGATCAAGGTCATGATCGACGCTTTCCAGAATGGCGAACTCGACGCAGTGCACATCGCCTATACGCGCTTCATCAACACCATGCGCCAGGAACCGGTCTTGGAGCAGCTGTTGCCCCTGACCGGCGATCGTCTGGGCACGCCGTCCGGCTCCTGGGACTATCTCTACGAGCCGGATGCGCGGGTGGTTATCGACGATTTGCTGATGCGCTATGTCGAGGCGCTGATTTACCAGGCGGTGGCCGAGAACATGGCCTCCGAACAGTCGGCGCGCATGGTGGCCATGAAGTCGGCCACCGACAATGCG
>JAUXVE010000129.1 GCA_030680415.1 Rubrivivax sp. | reverse complement strand
TTACCCGAAGGGCAGGGGTACCCAAGGGCCCTGCGCGGCGTTGCACCGCTTGCCCGCACGTCAGTGCGGGCGGCGCGCTGCGCCTTGCTCAGGGCCCTTGGCCACCCCTGCGCGGGTGCATGGGATTGCCTCTCAACCTCTCAGTGGCTCGATGTGCTGCAAGCGTGGGCAGAGCGACGCGGCCAGTAGCCTGCCTTCTGGGGGACAGGATCCGTCCCGCCGAAGGCAGGCGACGCGCCTTTGGAGTCGGAGAATGCAACGGTCCTGCGCGGCCGGCGGCGGCCGCCGGGGATGCTAGGCTGTGATCGTGCGCACGCGCACGCCCGTCATTCCGCCTCGAACCAGAGGCGCCCTCCGCTGAGACACACACCATGACCCACGCCTACATCTGTGACGCCATCCGCACCCCCTTCGGCCGCTACGGCGGTGCGCTCTCGATGGTACGCACCGACGACCTCGGCGCGATCCCGCTGAAGGCGCTCATCGCGCGCAACGCCAAGGCCGACTGGGCGGCAGTCAGCGACGTGCTCTTCGGCTGCGCCAACCAGGCCGGCGAGGACAACCGCAACGTCGCGCGCATGAGCCTGCTGCTGGCCGGGCTGCCGCAGGGCGTGCCCGGCGCCACCATCAACCGCCTGTGCGGATCCGGGCTCGACGCGGTGGGCACGGCGGCGCGCGCCATCAAGGCCGGCGAGGCCGAGCTGATGATCGCCGGAGGTGTGGAGAGCATGTCGCGTGCGCCCTTCGTGATGCCCAAGGCCGACAGCGCCTTCAGCCGCGCCGCCGCCGTGTACGACACGACCATCGGCTGGCGCTTCGTCAACCGGCTGATGAAGGAGAAGTACGGCATCGATTCGATGCCCGAGACGGCCGAGAACCTGGCTGCCGAATATGGCATCGAGCGCGCCGCGCAGGACCGCATGGCGCTGGCCAGCCAGATGAAGGCGGTGGCGGCGCAGCAGTCCGGCTTCTTCGACGCCGAGATCACGCCGGTGACCATCGCCCAAAAGAAGGGCGACCCGGTGTTGGTGAGCCGCGACGAGCATCCGCGCGAAACCAGCCTGGAGGCGCTGGGCAAGCTCAAGGGCATCGTGCGCCCCGACGGCAGTGTCACGGCGGGGAATGCCAGCGGCGTCAACGACGGCGCCTGCGCGCTGCTGCTGGCCAGCGAGAAGGCGGCCGCGCGCCACGGCCTGACGCCGCGGGCGCGTGTCGTGGGCATGGCCACCGCCGGGGTGGCGCCGCGCATCATGGGCATCGGCCCCGCGCCTGCGACGCGCAAGGTGCTCAAGCTCACGGGCCTGAGCCTGGCGCAGATGGACGTCATCGAGCTCAACGAAGCCTTTGCGGCGCAGGGCCTGGCGGTGCTGCGCGAGCTGGGCCTGGCCGACGACGATGCGCGCGTCAACCCCAACGGCGGCGCCATCGCGCTGGGCCATCCGCTGGGGGCCAGCGGCGCGCGGCTGGCGACGACGGCGGTCAACCAGCTGCAGCGCAGCGGCGGCCGCTATGCGCTGGCCACGATGTGCATCGGCGTCGGCCAGGGCATCGCGGTGGTGCTGGAGCGCGTTTGAGCGCCGGCTGAGCGCGCAAGCCGCGCCGGCCGGATCAGACGAACGCGCCCTCGCGCAGCCACTTGGTGGCGACCCACTTCTCACCCGCCGTCACCGGCGCGCCGCCGTGCAGCGTGCGCGTGTCGGGGTGGGCGCGGTCGTAGCTGAAGAACACGGCGTTGCCGCGCACCGGCGCCACGTCCAGGCCGACGTCGGGGAAAGTCGTCGCGCCGCCGCCTTCCGGCGTGTTGAGGTACATCACCAGCGTGCCCACACGCTGGCCCCCGCGCTGCAGGATGCGCGGCGTGCCCGGGTGTTGCAGGTCGAAGTAGTCGTGGTGCGGCCGGTATTCGGCACCCGGCCCGTAACGCAGGATCTGCAGGCCTTCGCCGTTTTCCAGCGGCCAGCGCAGCAGCTCGGCGATGCGCGCTTCGATGGTGGCGATCAACGGTGCCTCGCCGCGCTCGAAGAACATGCCATCGCTGGTGCGCGCGGCGTTGACCTCGCTGCCGCCGGTGGCGTTGTCCACCGTCTCCGAGCGCGCCAGCCGCGGTGCCGCCAGCGCCATCAGGCCGCTGCATTCGTCGTCGGACAGCAGGCCGCCGAAGACCACCACGCGCGGGCGCTGCATCGTAACCAGCACGCGCGCCTCGCGGCCGCCCACCTGCAAGACCGTGGGTGCGGCGGCGAGGTCGGGCTCGGGCACCGGCGAGCGCGCAGCCGGCGCCTCGGCGCCGCGGTCCAGCTCGGACAGGCGCTCGCGCAGCGTCTGCTCCAGGGCGGCGGCAGCAACACCTTCAGCCCAGCCGCTGGCCCGCATGGCCGCGAGCACGTCCTCCGCGTGGCAACCGGTTTCGGTCTGGGCCACGATCCAGCGGCGCAGATCGTCCGTGATGTCCTGGGTGGCGACGGTCATGGCGTCATCTTCGCAGCCGGCGGAACCTACAGGCGCCGCCGGAAAACCAGCCGGTCGGGCGTCGAGTCCTCGCCTGCCAGCGCATAACCCGCGGCGTCGAAGCCCTGCAGCTGTTCCGGGCGGCACACGCGGTGTTCGATCGCGTAACGCGCCATCATGCCGCGCGCCTGCTTGGCGTGGAAGCTGATGACCTTGTAGCCGCCGCCCTTCCAGTCCTCGAACCGGCAGTCGACGACATGCGCGGCGAGCGTCTTGCGCCGGGCCACGCGCGCGTACTCGACGGACGCCAGGTTGACGACCACCGGCGCCTTGTCGCCGGCCAGCCGCTCGTTGAGGTAGGCCGCCACGGTGTCGCCCCAGTAGGCATAGAGATCCCGCCCGTGCCCAGTGGCCAGCGCCGTGCCCATCTCCAGCCGGTACGGCTGCAGGCGGTCGAGCGGGCGCAGCGCGCCGTACAGGCCCGACAGGATCACCAGGTGGTCCTGCGCCCAGGCCAGGTCGGCGGCCTTCAGCGTCCTGGCGTCCAGCCCTTCGTAGACGTCGCCGTCGAAGGCCAGCGCCGCGGGCTTGCTGTTCTCGGGCGTGGCCTCGGACTGCCAGGCGCCGTAGCGCGCGACGTTGAGCGCGGCAAGCTTGTCGGACAGACCCATCAGCGTGGCCACCTGCGCCGGCGTCTTCTTGCGCAGCACCGCGATCAGCTCGGCGGCGCGCTCGACGAACAGCGGCTCGGTGGCCTTCTTCAGCAGCGGCGCGCGCACCGGCGTGTCGTAGTCCAGGGTCTTGGCGGGAGACAGCAGGAACAGCATGGGCGCCATTGTGGCGTCCGGTGGGTGGCCGGCGTGCCGGTGGGGTTGCCGCCGGGGGGCAGTTGCAGCCACGGCCAGGCGGCTCACCGGAAGTTGCGGCTCCTGCTCGCCAGGCCCTGCAGCAGCGCCGAATGGTCCACCAGTTGGCGCGCCACCAGGTGGCGCACCTCGCCTTCGCGCTGCCAGATGCCGTAGACGGTGAGCAGCGTGCTGGCCAGCAGCGCCCGCCGTTGCTGTTCCGCCACCTGGGGCCAGACGATGACGTTGACGCTGCCGGTGTCGTCTTCCAGCGTCACGAAGACCACCCCGCGCGCCGTCTCCGGCCGCTGGCGGTGGGTGACGATGCCGCTGGCGCGCGCCAGGCGGCCGTTCGGGTAGCCGCGCAGCACCGCCGCCGGCTGCACGCGGAAGGCGGCGAGCTGCTCGCGCAGCAGTGCCACCGGGTGCTGGGTGAGGCTCAGGCCCAGTGCGCGGTAGTCGGCAAGCACGGTCTCGGCGGCACCCGGCGCCGGCAGTTCGGCCGCGGCCTCGAAGGTGCGCGTGCCGCGCAGCATCTCGGTGGCGCGGGTGTCGATGCCGGCCACGCCCCAGGCCGCCTGGTGGCGGTGGCCGCTGATCGGCGCCAGCGCGTCGGCCTGCGCCAGCAGCGACAGCGCGTGCGCGTCGAGCCGCGCGCGGCGCGCCAGGTCTTCGGGGCCGGCAAACGGCCCCGCGGCACGCGCCGCCACGATGCGCTCGGCGGCCGCCTGCGCCAGCCCGCCAACGCGGTTGAAGCCCAGGCGAACCTCGCGCAGCGGTGCGCCCGAGCCTTCGAGCACGCAGTCCCACACGCTGCAGGTCACGTCCACCGGCAGCACCTTCACGCCATGCTCGCGGGCATCGCGCACCAGCTGCGCTGGCGCGTAAAAACCCATCGGCTGGCTGTTCAGCAGCGCCGCCAGGAAGGCGTCGGGGTGGTGGCACTTGAGCCAGGCGCTGACGTAGACCAGCAGCGCGAAGCTGGCGGCGTGGCTTTCGGGGAAGCCGTACTCGCCGAACCCTTCGATCTGCTTGAAGATGCGCTCCGCGTACTCCTGCGTGTAGCCCTTGGCCACCATGCGGCCGACCAGCCGCTCGTGGAAGGGGCCGAGGCCGCCCTTGCGCTTCCAGGCCGCCATGGCGCGGCGCAGCTGGTCGGCTTCGCCGGGCGTGAAGTCGGCAGCCAGGATCGCCAGCTGCATCACCTGCTCCTGGAAGATCGGCACGCCCAGCGTGCGCTGCAGCGCCTGCTGCACTTCGGCGCTCGGGTAGTCCACCGCCTCCTCGCCGCTGCGCCGGCGCAGGTAGGGGTGCACCATGCCGCCCTGGATGGGACCCGGGCGCACGATGGCGACCTCGATCACCAGGTCGTAGAAGCAACGCGGCTGCAAGCGCGGCAGCATGCTCATCTGGGCCCGGCTCTCGACCTGGAAGGTGCCGACGCTGTCGCCCTGGCAGAGCATGGCGTAGGTGGGCTCGTCTTCGGCGGGAACGTCCTGCATCACGAAGTCCTGCCCGAGCTTGTGCCCGACGAAGTTCAGGGCGCGGCGGATCGCGCTCAGCATGCCCAGCGCCAGCAGGTCGACCTTCAGCAGGCCCAGCGCGTCGAGGTCGTCCTTGTCCCATTGGATCACGCTGCGCCCGGCCATGGCGGCGTTCTCCACCGGCACCAGCCGCGCCAGGTCGTCGCGCGCGATGACGAAGCCGCCCGGGTGCTGGCTCAAGTGGCGTGGGAAGCCGATCAGCGCCTGCGTCAGCTCGACCCACAACCGGCTGAGCGGCGATTCGGGGTCGAAGCCATTCTCGCGCAGGCGTTCGGCGTTGATCGAGCGGACTCGTCCGGCGCCGGGCCGCCCCAAGCCGGACGACACCCCCGCGGGGGGCGACGCCGAAGGCGTCGGGGGGTCGCCATCCCACCAGTGCTGGCTCTTGGCCACGGCGTCGATGCGGTCGAGGTCGATGCCCAGCGCGCGCCCCATGTCGCGCAGCGCCGAGCGCGGCCGGTAGGTGATGACGACGCCGGTGAGCGCGGCGCGGTGGCGGCCGTACTTGCGGTAGACGTACTGGATGACCTCTTCGCGGCGCTGGTGCTCGAAGTCGATGTCGATGTCGGGCGGCTCGTTGCGCTCGGCGCTGATGAAACGCTCGAACAGCAGCGTCATGCGTGCCGGGTCGACCTCGGTCACGCCCAGGCAGTAGCAGACCGCCGAATTGGCCGCGCTGCCGCGGCCCTGGCACAGGATGCCCTGGCCGCGCGCCCACTGCACGAGGTCGGCCACGGTCAGGAAGTACGGTTCGTACTGGAGTCGATGGATGAGCGCCAGCTCGTGTTCGAGGGTGGAGCGCACCTCGGCCGTCTCGCCGGCCGGGAAGCGGCGGCGCACGCCCTCTTCCGTCAGCTGGCGCAGCCACGACGCCGGCGTGTGGCCGTCGGGAACGATCTCCTGCGGATATTCGTAGCGCAGTTCGTCGAGCGAAAAGGCGCAGCGCCCGGCCAGCGCCAGCGTCGCCGCCAGCCATTCGGGCCGGTACAGCGCGGCCAGGCGCGAGCGCGCTCGCAGGTGGGCTTCGGCGTTGGACTCCAGCGCCAGCCCGGCTTCGGCCACCGCGCACTTCAGCCTGGTTGCGGTCAGCGCGTCCTGCAGCGGCTTGCGCGAGCGCGCGTGCATGAGCACGCTGCCCACGGCCACGATGGGCAGCCCGGTGAGCGCGGCCACGCGTTGCACGATGTCGGCCAGCAGCGCGTCGTGCGCGTGGTGCAGCAGCGGCAGCGCCAGCGCGGCGCGGCCCTCGGCGCCCTGGCCGAACCAGGCCTTCAGCCACATCGCCTGTGCGAACAGCGTCTCGAAAGGCTGCGCCGAGGCCAGCACGGCCGGCGTGTGCAGCAGCGCCAGGCAGTCGGGCAGGCCGGCCAGCGTGGGCAGGTGCGGCACGCGGCCTTCCAGGTCGGACATCAACGCCTGGTACCGGCCCTTGGGCGCACGGCGGCGCGCCACGGTGATCCACTGCGACAGGTTGCCGTAACCGCGGCGCGACATCGCCAGCACGACGAGGCGCGGGCCGGTCGCTGCGGTGTGGGCATCGGTCACCTCCTCGGGCGCTGTCCCACCCACCGGCCCGGCCGGGGCTGCCGGCGGCGTGCGCTGCAGCGCCATCTCGGCGCCGACGATCAGGTGCAGGCCCAGCCGCTTGGCTTCGACATGGGCGCGCACGACGCCGCCGAGCGCACATTCGTCGGTGATCGCCAGCGCCGCGTAACCCAGCGCAGACGCGCGCGCCACCAGTTCCTCGGGGTGCGACGCACCGCTCAGGAAGCTGTAGTTGCTGCAGCAGTGCAGCTCGGCGTAATCGGGCAGGCGGTGGCTGGACACGGCTCCAGCTCGCGGGTGCTGCGGACGGTGGCGGGTGGGTCGTTCAGGATGACGGCTGTACATGAACAAGGGGTATCCGCTTGGCTCCAGCGATCGCTGAAAGCTGGATATTCATCCAGTACATCCTACTCGCTCGATGACGATGAAGGAAAGCCCTTGACAACGCTTTGATCGGTCACAGGCGCGGTCACGACGGCCTGTTGCATGAGTCGATGGAACGACAAGCCGCGCGGGCTCGAGGTGCGGCGGTTGAAGCGGAAGACGAACTCGTTGAGGTAGGCGTCCAGGTGCGCGGGCTGGACACCGAGCCGTGATGCGTACCCAAGATCCAGCGTGGGAAGCGCCACCCCCACGGCCAGGCCGGCTTGCGCGGCCCGGCGCTTCTGACGTTGGCGTGTCGGTTGCGACGCGACGCCGGCGCGTCGGCGCTCAGGCCGGCTGCAGGTCGCGCCGCGTCGATTCGACGATGCGCCCGGCCTCGATGCGCAACTGGCGATCGCAACGCGCCGCGATGGCCGGGTCGTGGGTGACCAGCACCAGCGTCGTGCCGGCCTCGCGGTTGAGCTCGAACATCAGCTCCATCACCGTGGCGCCGGTGGCGAAGTCCAGGCTGCCGGTGGGCTCGTCGGCCAGCAGCACGGCCGGCCGCACGACGAAGGCGCGCGCCAGCGCCACGCGCTGCTGCTCGCCGCCGGACAGCACCTTGGGGTAATGGCGCAGCCGCTCGCCCAGGCCGACGCGGCGCAGCATTTCCGTGGCCGCGGCGCGTGCGTCGGGACGGCCCAGCAGTTCCAGCGGCAGCATGACGTTCTCCAGCGCCGTCAGGTTGCCCAGCAGCTGGAAGCTCTGGAACACGAAGCCGACCTGGCGCGAGCGCAACTCGGCGCGTGCGTCCTCGTCGAGCGTGAAGAGGTCGACCCCGGCCAGGACGACGCTGCCCGACGACGGCGTGTCCAGCCCGGCCACGATCGACAGCAGCGTACTCTTGCCCGACCCGGAGGCGCCGACGATGGCCACCGATTCCCGTGCCGCCAATGCGAAGTCGATGTCATGGAGTATGGTCAGCGACCCGGTGGAATCGGCCACCTTCTTGGTCACTCGCTGCACGACGATGATGGGTTCGGACATGGCGTCTTCTGTTTCTGCGCGACGCGCTTTCGTCATGCACTGTAGCGTGCTGGCCCTGCTGCCCCTGGCGGCGCTGGCCGCCCCCGTGCATGCCCAGGGGCCAAGGCGCACGTTGCTGGTGGTGGGCGACAGCCTGTCGGCCGAATACGGCATCGCGCGCGGCAGCGGCTGGGTGGCGCTGCTGGAAAAGCGCAGCGCCGACGAGAAGCTGCCGGTGCCGGTGGTCAACGCCAGCATCAGCGGCGACACCACGTCGGGCGGCCGCTCGCGCCTGCCGGCCTTGCTGAAGCAGCACAAGCCGCGGGTGGTGGTGATCGCGCTCGGCGGCAACGACGCGCTGCGCGGGCTGCCGCTGGACATGACGCAGGCCAACCTCACCGAGATGGCGCGCGCCGCCAAGGCCGCCGGCGCCAAGGTGCTGATCGTGGGCATCGCCGTGCCGCCCAACTACGGGCGCAACTACGGCGAGGCCTTCATGCAACTCTTCGGCACCGTGGCGCGCGCCGAGGGCACGGCACTGGTGCCCTTCCTGCTGGCCGGCGTCGCCGACGCGCCGAACGCCGACGAGTTGTTCCAGCCCGACCGCATCCACCCCACGGCGCAGGCGCACCCGAAGATGCTCGACAACGTCTGGCCGGTGCTCAGACCGTTGCTGCGCTGAGGATCCGGACGGCGCCGCTGGCGCCGCGCTGCGTCAGCGCAGGTTCTCGCGCGGGCCGCGACGTGCGTCGGGAGCCCGCTTGCGTTCGTCGTCGCGCTCGCGCTGCCGATCCACCTCCTCCGGCGTCGGAGACGGCACCGGCCGCGCCTGCGGCGGGCCGGAGCGCTCCGGAGCGACGGGCCCTGCAGCCGCGGGTGCGGCGGGCACGACGGCACCACGCGCAGTGGGTGCAATGGGTGCAGCGGGCGCCGCGGGTACGACAGCGGCTGGCGCCGGCCGTGGTGCGGCATTGCCGCCCGTCGGCGGCGGCGCCACGCGTTCACGCGATTCACGCGCTACACGAGGCTCGTCCCGGGCAGGCGCTGCAGGTCCTGCCGCCGCGGGTGCAGCGGGACCGACTGCGCCCGGTGCCACGGGTGCCACGGGTGCCATGGGTGCCACGGGTGCCGCGGGGGCTGCCGGCGCGGCAGCGGACGGCGTCGGCCGCGGCGCCGGCACTCCAGGCAAGGGCGGGCGCAACGGCCCCATGTTCTCGCGTCGCACGGGCGGGTCGGCTGGCACGGCCCGATCGCGCCGACGGTCGAGCGTCGGCGCGGGGTCGCGACGCTCCGCTGGCCGCGGCTCGACCTTGCCGCTTGCGGGCGGCGGCGCCACGCGTTCACGCG
>JAUXVE010000128.1 GCA_030680415.1 Rubrivivax sp. | reverse complement strand
TTACCCGAAGGGCAGGGGTACCCAAGGGCCCTGCGCGGCGTTGCACCGCTTGCCCGCACGTCAGTGCGGGCGGCGCGCTGCGCCTTGCTCAGGGCCCTTGGCCACCCCTGCGCGGGTGCATGGGATTGCCTCTCAACCTCTGAGCCGCGCGCGCGTCAGGGTGCGCCGAGGACCGTCCACAGGCGCGCGATGTCGGCCGCGCCATCGTTGCCCTTGACGCTGCGCAAGGTCTGCATTGCGGCAGCCTTGGCCTTGGTCGACAGCAGTTGCGCCATGCCCAGCCGCAGCTTGGCGTCTTCCGGGTGCTTGAGGCCACCCTTGGCGATGCCTTGCTGGATCAGCTCGACGCCCTTGTCGGCCTGGCCCAGCGTGGCATAGGCGTAGCCGATGCGGACCAGGGCATTGCCTTCCTTGTCGCCGGCAGCCTCGCTGGCCAGCTCAGCCATCTTCGCGCGCGCTTCCGCTTCCTTCTTGACCGCCAGGTCACGCAGCCGCTGGTGGCGCGCAGCCTCAGCGCCGGTACCCAGGGCATTGGACTTGTAGCCCTGCTCGATGATGCGCAGGGCCTCCGTCGGCAGGCCCTCCTGCAGCGACAACTGCGCCATCTCCATGAAGTCTTCGGTCTTGGTGAGCGTGCCGCTGGCCAGGCGCAGGCGCATCACGTCGAGCGCAAAGCGGTCGGCAAACCCCGCCCTGCGCGGCAGGCGTCCGAGGTACGCGTTCCAGTAGTCCTTCTTCGGGTAGTTCTGCAGCAGCTTGCCCAGCGTCAGGCCGTAACCGGCCATGTTGCCGGTGCGTTGCTGGGCATCGGCCAGGCGCAGCAGGTCGCCTTCGTCGGGGCGGCGCCCGGCCTGTTCGGCCGCCGTCACCGCTGCGCCGGCGTCACGCGCAATGGCGGCGTAGTCGCCGCTGACCGACTGCAGGTAGCTCTGCAACTGGCGCGTCGTGGCGGTGTTGTGGCCGGCCTGCGTGGCGCGGTTGAGCCACTCGGTGGCCTTGGCGTTGTTGCGCAATTGCACATGAGCCGACGACAGCTGTTCGGCCAGCGGGCCCTTCTCGGCGGCACCGACCTTGCCGTAGACCGCTTCGAGCGCCGCGACTGCCGTCGCCATGTCGCCGGCACGTTGGGCTGCCGCGGCTTTCATGCGGTCCAGCGTGAGCTGCTCGGCGGCGGTGCGGTTGGGCACCTGCTCCGCTTCGCGCACCTTGGCCAGCGCTTCCCTGGCCTTGCCGGCGCGCAGCAGGTCGCCCGCTTGCTGCAGTGGCTTGCCGACCTCGGGCCGCAAGCCCTGCGCGGAAGCGGCCTGCAAGCAGCCGACGGCAACGAGGACGAGGGTCAGGGAGCGCAGCATCTTCATGGTCGGCACAGTGAGGGCAGGGCCCGGGACGAGGTCAGAGGCTCAAAGGAACTGTTCGTTCCCGACGATACCGATCTTCGTGACGCCGAGGCGTTGTGCAGTGGCCATGATCATCGCCACGTGCTTGTAGGTCACGAGCTTGTTCGGCCGCAGGTGGACTTCGGGCTGATCGGCCTGCGCCGCGACGGCAGCCAGCCGCACCTCGATGGCTGCGCGGTCGCCGGCCTCGATGATTTCGCCGTTCCAGCCGATGGTGCCGTCGAAGTCGACGTCGATGCGGATGATCTCGGGTGGCACCGGCGGCGGCGCGGCGTTGCTGGGCACCGGCATGTTCATCTTCACCGCATGCGTCTGGATCGGGATCGTGATGATGAACATGATGAGCAGCACCAGCATCACGTCGATCAGCGGCGTGGTGTTGATGTCCATCATGATGTCACCGTCTTCGTCGCCCCCGGATGTACCGACACTCATTGCCATGGCGTACTGCTCCTACTGCTGCACGCCGCCGCGGGCGGGTGGCTCGGTGATGAAACCGACCTTGAAGATGCCGGCCCGCTGGCAGGCGACGACGACGCGGCCCACCGCTTCGTAGCGCACTTCCTGGTCGCCCCGGATGTGCACCTCGGGCTGCGGCTCCTTCACCGACTCGACCTTGAGGCGCCTGACCAGGGTCTCGATGTCGGGCAGCCGTTCGATGTTCCAGAACAACTCGCCTTCGCGGTTCACAGCGATGACGATGTTTTCCGGCTTGGTCTGCAGCGGAATGTTCCTCTCCAGGGGCAGTTGAAGCTTGATCGTCTGCGTGACCACCGGGATGGTGATCAGGAAGATGATCAACAGCACCAGCATCACGTCCACCAGCGGCGTGGTGTTGATGGTGTTGTTCAGCTGGTCCTCGCCGCTTTCGTCGGCGGGACCCACGTTCATCGACATGGCGATCTCCCGGCTGGAGCGTCGGTCATTCAGCGCTTGCCGGCCAGCAAGACGTTGTGCAGGTCGCCGGCGAAGGCGCGCGTCAGGTCCATGATGGCCTTGTTGCGACGCAGCAGCCAGTTGTAGCCCATCACCGCTGGCACCGCGACGGCCAAGCCGAGGGCGGTCATGATGAGCGACTCGCCGACCGGGCCGGCGACCTTGTCGATCGAGGCCTGGCCCGAAATGCCGATCTTCACCAGCGCGTTGTAGATGCCCCAGACGGTGCCGAACAGGCCCACGAAAGGTGCCGTCGAGCCGACCGTGGCCAGGAAGGCCATGCCGTCCTGCAGCCGGCCCTGCACGTTGCCGACGGCGCGGTCGATCGACATCGTGATCCAGGTGTGCTTGTCGATCGTCTCGACCATCGTGCCTTCGTGGTGTTCGCTGGACTTGATGCCCTGTTCGGCGATGAAGTGCATGGCGGTGCCGCTCTTGAGCGCAGTCACGCCGGCGTTCACCGAACTGGCCTTCCAGAAGGTGTCTGAATCCCTGACTGCGCTCTTCATCATGGAGCGCTGCTCGAACACCTTGGTGAAGATGATGTACCAGCTGCCCATCGACATGATGACGAGGATGACCAGAGTGCCCCTGGCGACGTAGTCGCCCTGGTTCCACAGCGCCTGCAGACCATAGGGGTTCTCGAGGGCTTCTTCGGTCACGGTCGGTACGAGGGGCGCGGGCGCGGGCGCCGGCGCCGGCGCTTCGACGGCGGCAGCCGGCTCCGAGGCGGCTTGGGCAAAGGCCAGGATCGGCAGGCTGAGCGCCAGCACGAAACCGGCCAACAGGGCCGCCAGCGACTGGGTGACCCACGAGCGGGCTTGCATCATTCGATTCAGGTACATGTTGACTCCAGGGGAACAGGCGGGCGCGGCCCCTCAGCCGCGCGCTAGGGGATGCGGGATCAGTCCGTGATACGCCAGACGTAGGTGATGCGCGAGGTCAGCTTCTCGGGCTTGCCGTCGAGCGAGCCGGGCGTGCCCCTGCAGGCGCGCACGGCCTCGAGTGCCAGGCGGTCGAGCATCTTGTGCTCGCGTGTCGGACCCGACGACTTCTCCACCGTGGCCTCGGCGATCTGGCCCGTGGTGTCCATGGTGTAGAGGATTGTCGTGCTGCCCTGTGCCTCGGCTCGCCGCGCGGCGGCGTTGTACTCCGGCCGCTCGCAGGCGCGCGCGAAGTCGATGCGCGGCTCGGTGCGCACCGGCACGCGCGGCGGCGCCGGGGCCGCCGGGGCCGGCGGGGCCGGCGGTGCGACGACAGGAGGCGCCGGCGGCGTGATCCTGACCGGCGCGGGCGGCGGCACCACCTGCGTGGTGGTGATCGTCGGCGCCGGCGTCGGCGGCGGGTTGACGTTGACCTCGGGCGGCGGCACGAAGGAAGGCGGCGGTGGCGCAAACTTCGGCGGCGGCGGCAGGTTCTCCGGCGGCGGCGGCGGCGGCGGCTTGGTCTCCTCGATGATCTTGGTCTCGATCGGAGCCTTGATCACTTCGATCATGCGCTGGGCCAGGCCGGTGACCAGCGCCCAGCCCAGCACCACGTGCAGCGCCAGCACGATGCCGAATCCGAGCAGGTGCCGGCCCGGATTGCGGTGCTGTTGGGCGAAATCCACTCGACGTCTCCAGTCGACCCTGCACAGGATGGGCGCAGGGCACTGCAAAAAAATGTTCACGGCCTTTTGAGCCACCCCAACCCGATGCGGTCGAGGCGCGCGACTATATCGCGAACATCCAGGGCCCCCGGTCGGGGCATCACCCTAGATCGGGGGTGCTCGCAGCGGGAAAGCAGTTGTGGCCATCGGCAAGTGACGCGGCCGCGCTGTGTTTCAGTCGGCGTGCAGCGCTTCGAGCAGCGCGCGCAGGCCCGCGGTCTGCGCTTGCGCAGCGTCGCACTCGACGACGTGCCGAGATGGCATCGACCGCAACCAGGTGAGCTGTCTTTTCGCGAGCTGGCGTGTCGCCGCGACGGCGCTGTCGCGCAGTCCGTCGTGGTGTCCGCTCTCCAGCGCCAGCCAGGCCTGGCGGTAGCCGACACAACGCATGGCAGGCAGGCCGGCGTGCAGGTCGCCGCGCGCGCGCAGGGCGCGCACTTCGTCCACCAGCCCGGCGGCCAGCATGGCGTCCAGACGTTGGCCGATGCGCTCGTGCAGCCAGGCCCGCGACGACGGCTCCAGCGACACCAGCGGCAGCGTGGCCGCAGGCGTTGCGCCGCGTGGTCCGGCCTGGTGCCAGGCCGACAAGGGTCGGCCGCTGAGCCGCCAGACTTCGAGCGCGCGCTGGATGCGCTGCGCGTCGGCCGGTGCCAGGCGTGCCGCGGTGGCCGGGTCGACGCGGGCCAGCTCGGCGTGCAGCGCCGGCCAGCCGCGCGCGGTGGCCTCGGCGTCGATGCGCTGGCGCACGCCGGCATCGGCCGCGGGCATGGTGTCCAGGCCTTCGCGCAGGGCCTTGAAATACAGCATCGTGCCGCCCACCAGCAGCGGCAGGTGTCCGCGCTGCGTGATCTCGCGGATCAGCCGCTGCGCGTCGGCCACGAAGCGCGCCGCGGAATAGGCCTGGCCCGGGTCGACGATGTCGATCAGGTGGTGCGGCACTGCGGCGCGCTCGGCGGCGCTGGGCTTGGCGGTGCCGATGTCCATGCCGCGGTAGACGAGTGCCGAGTCGACGCTGATGATTTCCACCGCCCGCTCATGCGCCAGCGCGCGCGCAAAGGCCAGCGCCAGTGCCGTCTTGCCACTGGCCGTGGGCCCGGCCAAGCACAATGCCTGCGGCGTCACAGCGTGTGCCGCTGCACCAGCGTCCAGGCCACCAGCGTGGTGGCCAGCGACCAGAAACCGATGCCCAGCGCATAGGGCAGCACGGTGCCGTCCAGCGCCTGCCCGAGCCACACGCCGATGCCGAAGGCCGTCAACGCGAGCACGAAGCCGGCCAGCGCCGAGGCCGCGCCGGCGGCATGCGGAAACGGCCCCACGGCCCCGGACTGCCCGCAGGGCTGGTGGATGCCGTGTCCGAGGACAAACAGGCATTGCGGCAGCAGCACCGCCCACACCGCCTGCACACCGGCCAGCGCCAGGCCGGCACCGAGTGCGCCGCCGGCCAGCGTGAAGACGCCACCGCGCGCCACCGCGCCGCGGATGCCGTGGCGCAGGATCCAGCGCCGGCATATGAAGGTGCCGACGAGGTAGCTCAATGAGCCGCAGGCCATTGCCAGGCCGTACCAGCCGGGGCTCAGGCCGAGCACGTCGATGTAGACGAACGACGAGCCGGCGAGGATCGTGAACAGCCCGCCGTAGGTGAAGGACACCAGCAGCGTCCAGGCGATGAAGGTGCGGTGGCGCGCGATCTGCCACCACTGCGCCAGCAGCGGGCCGGCACGCGTGGCGTTGCGGTTCCGGTGCCGCAGCGTCTCGGGCAGCCGCCAGCCGACGAAGGCCAGCGTCAGCGCGCCGAAGGCGGCCACCACGCCGAGCGCGCTGCGCCAGCCCCAGGCCGCCGCGACGATGCCGCCCAGCACCGGCCCGGCGATGGCGATCACACCCAGCCCCGACAAGGCCAGCGACATCACCTGTGCGCCTTCGTGCGGTTCGTAGAGATCGCGCACGATGGCGCGCGCGCAGACCACGGCCGCGGCCATGGTCGCCCCCTGCAGCACCCGCCACAGCACCAGCCAGCCGATGCTGCCGGCGAGCATGCTGCCGATGCTGGCGGCGGTGTAGAGCACCAGCCCCACGATCAGCACCGGGCGCCGCCCGACGCGGTCGGCCACCGGGCCCCAGAACAGCTGCGCCACGCCGAAGGCCAGGATCAGCGCCGACATCGTCAGCTGCGCAGCGCTCATCGGCGCGCCCAGCTCGCGTGTGAGCAGCGGCAGCGCCGGCAGGTAGATGTCGGTGGTGGCCGGCTGCAGGCCCAACAGCAAGGCCAGCGCGAAGGCCGCCAGCGCGTGCGAGACACGCGGCGCCGCCGTGGCGGCCGCAGCAGGAAGCGGCGAGGAAGCGGTCATGCGCCTCGAACAGTCCGGCAGCTGCAAGCTAGATGAAGCGCTCGTGGTCGCCCAGGTAGCGCCACTGCCCCGGCGGCAGGGCGCCGAGCACGACGCTGCCGATGCGCACGCGCTTCAGTCCGACCACCTTCAGGCCGACCAGCTCGCACATGCGGCGGATCTGGCGCTTCCTGCCTTCGCGCAGCACGACGCGCAACTGGTCCTCGTTGGACCAGCTCACCTGCGCGGGCTTGAGCGGCTGGCCGTCGAGTTCCAGGCCATGGCGCAGGCGCTGCAACTGGTGTTCGGGCGGCGCGCCCGGCTGCAGCTGCTCGACGCGAACGAGGTATTCCTTCTCCACCCGCGTCTCGTCGCCGATCAGCAGCTTGGCCACGCGGCCGTCCTGCGTCAGCACCAGCAGTCCCGTCGAATCGATGTCCAGGCGGCCCGCCGGCGCCAAGTGGCGCAGGTGGCCGCGGTCGAAGTGGATGCCGCTCTTGTCCTGCGACCAGCGCTTGTCGGGCGTCACCAGCACCGATGCCGGCTCGTGGCCGTCCTCGGCCTGGCCGCTGACATAGCCGATGGGCTTGTTGAGCAGGATGGTGACGCGACGCGCCTGTTCGTTGCGCGCCTTGGGGTCGACGTCGATGCGCGCGTCGGGCGCGGCGCGTTGGCCGAGCACCGCCAGCCGGCCGTCGACACGCACCCAGCCGGCTTCGATCCACTCGTCGGCCTCGCGCCGCGAGGCAATGCCACGCTCGGTGATGAGTTTGGAGATGCGCACGCCTTCGGTCGCAGCCGCTGCGGCCGGGCGCGGCGCGGCCGGCGCATCCCGGCGCGCCGCGCC
>JAUXVE010000105.1 GCA_030680415.1 Rubrivivax sp. | reverse complement strand
TCGCGCCATCGCCCGCCGGAGGCATCGGCAACATCGGCGCAGAGCATGCAGATCTGCCGGAGCGACGCCCCAATGGTCGAACTCAAGTCCACGCTATGACTTTGATCGGCAGGACGTATTCCTTAAGGAAGTGCCATTGCGATCTGAGAGCTTGTTGAACTCAAGCGCCCGGCAGCGGGAACCAGGCTGGGTCGAGTGCCACCGTCTGGCCGACCACGCCGACCAGCTCGACGGTGTTGAGGTCGATATTGGCGACGAATTCGACCAGCGAAGCCTGCGTGAAGCTGCCATCGGCGAGCAGGCCGGTGTAGGCCACCAGCATGTCCAATGGAATTGGCGTGCCGACGATCGTGCTCCACAGATGGGCCACCAGTTCGTCGTCTGGCACGCCGGGTGCATAGTGGTTGATCATGGCCTGCGCCAGCTCGAGCTGGTTGCCGCCCAGGCGGTCGAGTTGCGCCGTCCACTGGCTCAGTTCGGCCGGCGACGGCGCGCGGTCGAAGCCGGCGTTGAACATCGCCCAGGCCTGGTAGGTGTGACCGCCCGGCAGCGTGTCGTTGGCCAGCACCGTGTCGGCGAACTGCAGCCGCTCCACCGACAGCAGCGTGTCGCTGCCGTCGGCGCCGCCGGAGACGGTGCGCGCGACGGTGTCGCCGGCCAGCAGATAGTCGGCCCGCGGGCCGCTGAAGATCACCGTGTCGATGCCGTCGCGGCCGTCGAAGGTGTTGTTGGCCGCGGTGCCGCGAAAGACGTTCTGCGCCGCGTTGCCGACGCCGTTGCCAGCCGCGCCGGTGAGCACCAGGTTCTCGACGTGGTCGGGCAGCGTGTAGCTGACGCTCGATCGAACGGTGTCGATGCCGCCGTTCGCGCTCTCGACGATGCGGTCGAGCGCACTCGTCACCGTGTACTGGTCGTTGCTGCGGCCGTAGCTGAAGACGCGGGCGCTGCCATCGTCGTCGACGATGGTTGCCGCCACCAGGCGCTGCGCGATGGTGGCGTTGGTGGCGCTGAACAGGTCGAGCGAGAAGACCTCGTCGCCCTCGGCGGCGGTGTTGTCGGTCAGCAGCAGCGGTATCCACTTGACCGTCTCGCCGGGCGCGAAGACCAGCGTCTCGGACTTGGCATGGAAGTCGGCAGCGTTGTTGGCGATGGCCGTGCCGTTGACGAGCTGGTAGTTGACCGTCACGCTGCTGCGCGACGGCGCGCTGAGCTGCAGCACGAAGCCGGTCATCGCATCGCCCTCGCTGACGACGATCGGCCGCGCGCTCACCTGCGGCTGGCCGACGCTGGGCTGGTCGCTGGCACCGATCAGGGCCGCGCCGTTGCCGTCGACGATGCTCGCCCCGACGGGGTTGCCGAGCACGAGGCCGAAGGACTCGGCGTTCTCGGTCAGCACGTCGTCGAAGATGTCGACCTGCACCGTCTTCACCATCTCCCCGGGGGCGAAGTGCAGCGTGCCGCTGGCGGCGCGGAAATCCTGGCCGGCCACCGCGGTGTCGTCGGCCGTGGCATAGGCGATCGAGACCGGGCTCGCCGACGGCCGGTCCAGCCAGACGAACAAGCTCGCCAGGCCCGCCGATTCGTCGACCACCGTGTCGCCGACCCGGATGCCCGGCGTGCCGGTGGTGCCGTCGTTGTCGACGATGTAGGCGGGCGTGTAGCGCTGCGGCACGACGCCGTTGACAGGGCTGAAGAGGTCGAGCCAGAACGCTTCCGTGCCCTCGGCGGCGGTGTTGTCGGTGATCAGCACCGTCACCGCCTTGCTCGTCTCGCCGGGCGCGAAGACCAGCGTCTCGGACTTGGCGTGGAAGTCGGCGGCGTTGTTGGCGATCGCCGTGCCGTTGTCGAGCTGGTAGCTCACCGTGACGCTGCTGAGCGACGGTGCGCTGAGCTGGACGACGAAGGTGGCGTGGGCGTCGCCCTCGCCGACGGCGAGCGCGCGCGCCAGGATCTGCGGCGTGCCGGTGGGCGGCGCATCGTTGCGCGCGATCTCGGCCACGCCGAAGGGTTCGGCCAGCGTCGCCTGGACCGCATTGCCGAGCACGAGCCGGAAGAACTCGCTGCTTTCGGCCAGGCTGTCGTCGAAGATCTCGACCTGGACTGTCTTCACCATCTCGCCCGCCGCGAAATTCAGCACCCCGCTGGCGGCGCGGTAGTCCTGCCCTGCCATGGCGGTGTCGTCGGCGGTCGCATAGGCGACGGCGACCGCGCCCGCCGAGGGCCGGTCGAGCGCGACCATGAAGGTGGCGAATTGCCCGCTCTCGTCGACCACCGGATCGCTGACCGCGATCGCCGGCGTGCCGGTGGTGCCGTCATCGTCGAAGATGAACGCCGGTGTATAGCGCTGCGGCACCACGGCGTTGACGGGGCTGAAGAGGTCGAGCCAGAAGGCCTCGGTGCCCTCGGCCGTGGTGTTGTCGGTGATCAGCGCCGTCAGCGTCTTCGTCGTCTCACCGGGCGCGAAGACCAGCGTGCCGGACTGGGCCTGGAAGTCGGCGGCATTGTTGGCGATGGCGCTGCCGTTGAGGAACTGATAGCTGACGGTGACCGCGTTCAGCGACGGCGCGTCGAGCTGCACGACCCAGTTGGCATAGGCGTCGCCTTCGCCGGCGGCGAAGCCGCGCGCCAGGATGCGCGGCGTGCCGGTCGGCGGCGCATCGTTGCTGCCGATCTCGGCGACGCCGAAGCCTTCGGCCAGCGTCGCGCCGCTCGGGTTGGCGAGCACGAGCCTGAAGGTCTCGGCGGTCTCGGCCAGGCTGTCGTTGACGATGCCGACGGTGACCGTCTTGACCCTCTCGCCGGCGGCGAAGTTCAGCAGCCCGGCCGTGGCCAGGTAGTCCTGCCCGGCCACGGCGGTGTCGTCGGCGGTCGCATAGCTGACCGACACCGGCCCGGCCGCGGGCCGGCTCAGCGAGACAAAGAAACTGGCGCTGCCGGCCGCCTCGTCGACGACGATGTCGTTGACGGCGATCGCCGGCGTGCCGGTGCTGCCGTCGTTGTCGAAGACGAGCGCCGGCCAGTAGCGCTGCGAGACCACCGCGTTGACGGGGCTGAACAGGTCGAGCCAGAAGACCTCGGTGGCTTCGATGGTGGTGTTGTTGGTCAGCACCGCGGTGACGGTCTTGCTCGTCTGCCCGGGCGCGAAGACGAGCGTGCCGGACTGCGCCTGGAAGTCGGCGCTGTTGTTGGCGATCGCGCTGCCGTTGACGAGCTGGTAACTCACCCGCACCTCGCTGGCCGAGGCCTCGTCCAGCGTGATCAGGAAGTCGAGCGAGGCGGCGCCTTCGCTGGCAGCCACGGGTCGGACACGGAAATAGGGCATGGCGGCTCCTCATCCAGGGGGACGACGGCGACGGGCCGCCCCGTCGTCGTCCAGGCCGGGGCGTGGCCGACAAGGTAGGCGCAGGCGCGTTACTGCAGGGTTACCGTGGCTGCCGGCAGGGCCGCGCTGCCGGACGGGAAGCTCAGTCCCGGCGCCGATCGGCCGCCGCCAGCAAGGCGCGGTTGGTCGGGTTGCGCTGCAGGAAGCTGTCGCGGAAGGCCTCGGGCACCTGCGGCAGCGCGACCTGGCGGATCCAGTGCGCGGCGCTGGCCAGCGCCTGCAGCGCCTCAGGGCCGGCGGCGCAGGCGTCGAACACCTGCACGGCGATCCACCAGGCCTCGGGCAGGTACATGTCGGCCGGCTGCACGCGTTGCAGCCGCGGCAACAGTTCGCGCAGCGCCGCCGCGGCGGCGGCCGTGCGCCCGGCGCGATGCAGCGCCAGGGCGCGCAGCAGCCCGGCGCGCATGACGACGCCGCCGAATTCCAGCGTGCCGGCCAGCTGCAGTACCTCGTCGCAGCGCGCGACGGCGGCTGCGGGCTCGAGGCCGCAGGCCTGGTCGAGCAGGGCCTGCATGCGCACGTGGGCGTCGCCGCCGCGGTCGAGGATCTGCAATGCGTTCTCCAGCCCGTGCACGTCGCCCAGGCCGAGGGCGCGGTCGACGCGCGCGGACAGCATCGCGCGGCGCGCCTGCACCGCGGCCACATCGGGCGGCACACCGGCGAGCGCCTGTCGCGCACGCGCGAACTGGCCCAGGTCGACGAGGATCTGCGCCTTGTGATTGCCCGCCACGGCCAGCCACAGTGCCTGCCCGTCGCGCTGGAAGCGGGCCAGCGCGCTGTCGAGCCTTTCCAGCGCTTCGCCGTAGCGCCCGGTCATGCCGCAGTACAGGCCGACATAGGTCTCGACGACACCACCGGTGGGCCCGTCGGTGGCCCCCAGCTGCTGCTGCAGCGCGTGGGCGCGCTGCGCCAGTCCGAGCGCCTGCTCGACATGGCCCAGGTTGCCCTGCACCGTGGCCAGGTTCGAGGTCAGCGTGGCCAGTTCGGCCAGATCGCCCAAGGCCTGCGCGTTGTCGATCGCCCGCGCCAGCGCCGCGGCGGTGTCGCGCAGGCGGCGCGCGGTGTTCAGCACATAGGCGTAGTCGGCCCAGAAGCGGCCCTTGTGCTCGGCACTGCCGTCGCGTTCGACGATGTCCCGGAACGGCTCGATGACCGCCAGGCCCTCGACCGCGCGGCCGCCCTGCGCCAGGCCGACCGCATGCAGCCGCGCCGCCTCGAAGCGCGGCCAGGGGGTGTCGAAACCGCGCGCCAGCACGCCGGCCTGCACCGCAGCGGCCACGCCCGTCGGGTGGTCGCCGGCCATCAGCGCGGCCATCGCACGCGCGGTCAAGGCCGCGACGCGCTGGCGGTCGCTGCGCGCCTCGGCCAGCAGCGTGTCGATCATCTCCTGGGCCGTCGCCACGCCCTGCACGACGATCAGCGCCTGCAGGCTGTCGCAACGGGCGTCGAACGAGCGCTCGGTGTCGCCGGCGCGGTCGAAGCACAGGCGCGCCTGCTGCCAGTGTTCGACCTCCAGGCTGCGTTGCGACGCCGCCTGCGCCTGGCGTGCGGCCTGCACGAAGGCCTCGGCGGCGAGCGGCCATTCGTGCGCGCCGGCCCAGTGCGGTGCGACGCGCGCCGCCGGCGCCTGCCGCGCCAGCAGCGCGGTGGCGATGCGCCGGTGCAGCAGCCGTGCGATCGGCGCCGGCACCGAAGCGCGCGTGGCCTCGCAGATCAGGTCGTGCGCGAAGGCGCCGTCGCGGATCACCTGCGCCGCTTCCAGTTCACGCCAGGGCTCGGCAATGTCGAGCGGGTGCGCCTCCAGCACCGTCGCGGCCAGCTCGGCACCGAAGCTGGCGCCGGCCAGGGCCGCCACGCGCGCCAGCTTCAGCGCTGGCGGCGACAGCTGCGCCAGGCGGCGCTCGACGAGGGCGCCGACGGTGCTCGGCTGCGGCAGGCGGTCGGCGGCACCGGTGGCACCGCTGAGCAGCATGTCCTTCAGTGTCTCGAGCGCGAACATCGGGTTGCCGCCGGTGTGCCGCAGCAGCGCCGGTGCCAGCCGCCGCGCATCGATGGCCGGCAGGGCCAGCGACTCGACCAGCTCGGCCAGCAGTGTCTCGTCCAGCGGCCCCAGCCGCACCGTCTCCAGGCGCTGTGTTTCCTCCAGCGTCGAGCGCAGCGCCGCCGCCGCCGCACCGCCATCGGCCGGGCGTTGCGCGTAGCCCCAGTTCAGCGCGGACAAGGCCTCGGACTGCGTCAGCGACTGCATGAATTCGACACTGGCGTCGTCGGCGAAATGCAGGTCGTCGACGATCGCCGCGCGCCAGCCCAGCGCCAGCGCATCGGCCAGCGTGGCCTCCACTGCGCGGTACAGCAGCAGGCGCTGCGCCTCGCCCGAAAGCGCCGCGGCGGCGCCCAACTCCGGCAGCAGCAGTGCCAGGTCCTGGCGTCGCGCTTCGGTGTGCGCCACGTGGTGGCGCGCCAGCACCGCGCGCAGCAGGCGCGCCAGCACCGCGTAGGCGATGCCGGCATCACCCGGCCGGGCCTGCACGCTGACGACGCCGTCCAGACCGGCAACGAAGTCCTGCAGCAGCCGCGTCTTGCCGATGCCGGCTTCGCCGAGCAACGCAAAGGCGCGCCGGCCCGACCAGGCGCGCGCCAGCGTTGCCGTCTCGGCCGCGCGGCCGATCAGCCGCGGCGGCCGCACCAGGCTGGCCGGCACGACCGCGCGCCGCGCCGGCAGCGCCGCCGCGCTGCGCTCGATGGTCGCCAGCAATTCCACCGTCTCGGCCGAAGGGCGGGTGCCGAGTTCGTCCTTCAGCCGCGCCTCGAAACGCTCGAACGACGCGATCGCGGCGCTGCAGTCGCGGCGCAGGTAGTGCAGCCGCATCAGGCGGCGCTGCGCATGTTCCGACAGCGGATCGCTGTCGACCAGGCGCTGCGCATAGACCAGGCCGCGCACGATGGCGCCGTTCGCTTCGCAGACCGCCGCCGCCGCAGCCCGCGCCGCGTCGCGCTGCTCGCGCCAGCGCCGGCGCGCCGCCTCCACCCAGCCGGCCAGTTCCGCCTGGCCGGCAAAGTCCAGGCTGCCGAGCAGCTCTTCGCTGCCTGCGTTTTCGTCGCTGGCGATCAGGGCCAGGGTCGACGGCAGGTCGGTCTGCACGCCGGGCGCCAATTGCAGCCATTGACCGCTGGCCACGATGTTGACGCCCAGTTCGCGGCGCAGCCTGAACAGGCGCTGGCGCAGGTTGGTGTCGGCCTTCCTGCGCTCGGCGTCCGGCCACAGCAGCGCCGTGGCGTGGCCCGCGGGGAGCGGGCCGTCCAGCGCCACCAGCGCCAGCAAGGCGGCATCCTTGGGCGACAGCGGCAGGCTCGCCGGCGGTTGCGCGCGCTCCAGCCCGGGCCGGCCGAGCAGGCGCAGGCGCCAGCCACCGGCGGCGGTCGGGTCGGGCTTACAGGGTTGGGCAGCTGCCGGCATGGTCGACGCATCCAGGGCCGCCGCCTGCCCGGCCACGGCGGCCGGAGCGTCGGCGAAGGCGCTGCGATTGTGTTGTAGGGGTCGTACTGTTACCAGCCGGTTACCGGGTCGGCGGCAGGGTCCGGGCGATGGCCCGTCAACGTGCAAGCCGGTCCGTACCCGGCGTCGTGCTGCAGGCGATAATGCCGAGTGTGAAGCAGGCCAGACCGCCGCTGGTGCAAGCGTGGAAACACGGCACTGGAGGAAGGTCCGGACTGCGCAGGGCGGCGTAGCAGCTAACGGCTGTCCACCGTGAGGTGAGGATCAGAGCAACAGAGACGAGTCAGGGCGGGGTCCCGTGGCGGGTGTTCTGCCAGGCGCCGGCGCAAGCCGGCAAGGCCGCGCGGCTTGCCCGCGTGGCACCGGGCGCAAGCCCGGTCCTGGCAGCCACCCAAGACGGGGTAACACCCCGCCTTGGGTGAAACGGGCAATCTCTACGCGCAGCAATACCAAGTAGGCACACGCTGAGCGGCGCGGCAGTGACCGCGCTCAACAGGGCCCTGGCCCGGGGACGGTGTGCGGGTAGGTAGCACCGAGCCGGTGGGCGACCACCGGCCCAGAGGAATGGCGGTCACGGCGGGGCTCCGCAAGGGGCACTGCCGCACAGAATCCGGCCTATCGGTCTGCTTCACACTTATCGAATCCCTTTCCGCCCTTGGAAGGGGATGGCTGCAAGGCAGGCAGGCTCCTAGGGCCTGCGGGTGCGCGCCGCGATGCGCCTCAGCCGCACCGCCTCTTCGCGTTCACGTTCGTCCAGCGTCCTGCGCACCTGGACCCGCGCACGCGTCAGGTCGACCGCGACACGCTGTTCGAGCACGTTCACCAGGCGCACCGTGTGCGCCAGCTCGCGCCCGAGGCGGCGGATCGCGAACTCCTCGGGTGCCGTCGCCAGCAGGCCTTCGAGCAGCCGCTCGAAGGCCTGCGCCGCGACCCCTGCAGCCGGCTCGTACTGGTCGGGCACGAGGGCGCGCGCCGCCGCGTCACGCACGAGAGTCGGCGCCACCGCACTCGCAGGCGGCGCTGGCGCGGGCCCTTCGATGTGCAGCGGCCGGCTCGGCCAACCGAGTGCGGCGAGCTCGCTGCGGCCCGCCGCGGCGAAGGCATCGACCAGCGCGCGGTAGGCCAGCGCGGCCTGCCGGTCGATGTGCCGCCGCGCGGCTATGGTCGGGCGCACGCGCGCAAACAGCTGCATCACCAGCGCGTCGCGCCGCTTCTCGAGCAGCGCCGCACCGCAGTCGACCTGCTCCAGCCGGCGCGACAGGCGCAGCAGGCTGGAACGGGTGGCCTTCACCGGGCCGGGTCCGGTCATCGGGCCGCTCCCGCACGCGCCGCCTCGCGCGTGGCCAGCAAGGCGCTGCCCAGGCGCAGCAGGTCCTCCGGCGGCAGGCGGTCGAGCAGGCGCCAGCCGCACTCGACGGTCTCCGATATCGAACGCCGGCCGGCCCCCTGATGCACGAACTCGCGCTCGAACTCGTCGGCGAAGCGCAGCGCCCGGCGGTCGGCCGGCGCGAGCCCGGCATCGCCGACGATGGCGACCATCAAACGTGCCTCGCGGCCGCGCGCGTACTCGGCGTACAGCTGGTCGGCCCAGCGCCGATGGTCGGCGAAGGTGCGTTCGGCGCCGATGCCGGCGTTCATCAGCCGCGACAGCGAAGGCAGCACGTCGACGGGCGGGAATATGCCGCGCAGGTGCAGGTCGCGCGACAGCACCAGCTGGCCTTCGGTGATGTAGCCGGTGAGGTCGGGGATCGGGTGCGTGATGTCGTCCTCGGGCATGGTCAGCACCGCGAGCTGCGTCACCGAGCCGGGGCGGTCGCGCAGCACGCCGGCACGCTCGAAGATCGTCGCCAGGTCGCTGTACATGTAACCCGGGTAGCCGCGCCGCCCGGGCACTTCCTCGCGCGCTGCGGCGATCTCGCGCAGCGCCTCGCAGTAGTGGGTGATGTCGGCCATCACCACCAGCACCTGCATGCCGCACTCGAACGCCAGGTGCTCGGCGCAGGCCAGCGCGGCGCGCGGCGCCAGCAGCCGCTCGATCGGCGGGTCCTGCGCCTGGTTGAGGTACAGCACGCTGCGCGCCAGCGCGCCGGTGGCCTCGAAGCGGTCGAGAAAACTCCGCGTCTCGCGCTCGGTGATGCCGATCGCCGCGAAGACGACGGCGAAGGCTTCGCCGCGCGGCGCGCGCGCATGCTCGACGATCGTCGCCGCCAGCTCCAGCCCCGGCAGTTCCGCGCCCGAGAACACCGGCAGCTTCTGCCCGCGCACGAGCGTGTTCATGCCGTCGATCGCCGAGACGCCGGTCTCGATGAAGTCGGCCGGTGGCAGCCGCCGCACCGGGTTGATCGGCGCGCCCCACAAGGAGCGCAGGCCGTCGCCGATCGGCCGCGGCGCGCCGTCCAGCGGCTCGCCGGCGCCGGACAAGGCGCGCCCGAGCAGGTCGCGGCCGACCACCGCGAGCGCCTGCTCGCCGGTGAGCACGATGTCGAGCGCCGCCACCGGCATGTCCAGCGTGTCGCCCGAGACCTGGATCACGGTGATCTCGTTGCCGGCATCGATGACCTGGCCGCGCAGCGGCGGCTGGCCCGGCGCACGCAGCATGACCTGCTCGCCCAGCGCCGCGCCATGGGTCGACGCCACGTAGACCAGCGGGCCGCTGGCCGCGCTGGCGCCGTGGTAGGTGCGCGCGATGGTCATGCGGACCCCTCGTCTGCCGGGTACCGCAGCCGGTCCCCCAGGGGGACGCTCGCATGCTTGGGGCGGCCCGGCGCTGCGCTCATGCGGCCCTCGTCGCGATGGCGTCCAGTGTGCGCGCGATCTCCGCCTCGCAGCGCGCCTGCCCGGCCACGGGTGCCGAGCGCAGTGCGGCGATGGCGCGCTGCGCCGGCATCAGATCGAGTTCGGCAAAGGCGGCACCGCGCTCCAGCGCCGCGCGGGCGCGCTCGACGACCTCCAGCGTGGCCTGCGCGAGCGCGAAGGTCTTGGCCGGCGCGCAGAAGGCATCGTTGGCGTCGAACGCACTCTGGCCGAGGACGAGCTCGCGCACCGCCGTGCCGCCGGCGAGCGTGACGCGGTCGGTGTCTTCCAGCGCCTCGGGCGCCGACGATCGCCGCCACCTCGCGCAGTTCGGCATCGCGCTGCAGCAGCGCCAGTATCTGTGCGCGCAGCGCGGGCCAGCGCGCGTCGGTGGCCTGCGCGAACCAGCCCTGCACGACGCCGGCGTACAGGCTGTAGCTGGCGTGCCAGTCGACGGCGGGAAACTGCCGCTGATGCGCGAGTTCGGCGTCCAGCGCCCACAGGGCGCCGGCCACGCGCATGCAGGCCTGCGTCACCGGCTCGGAGAAATCGCCGCCCGGCGGCGACACGGCGCCGATCAGCGTCACCGCGCCGCAGCGCTCGGGCGCTCCGGCGCAGCGCACGCGGCCGGCACGCTCGTGCAGGCTGGCGACGCGGCTCGCCAGGTAGGTCGGGTAGCCCTCCTCGCCCGGCATCTGCTGCAGCCGCGAGCCGATCTCGCGCAGCGCCTCGGCCCAGCGCGACAGCGAATCGGCCATCACCGCGACGCGCCAGCCCATGTCGCGGTAGTACTCGGCGATGGTCAGCCCGAGGTAGATCGAAGCCTCGCGCGCGGCCACCGGCATGTTGGAGGTGTTGACGACGAGCACCGTGCGGTCGAGCGCCGGCGTGCCGCGGCGCGGGTCCTTGAGGCGGGCGAAATCGGCCAGCAGCTCGGCCATCTCGTTGCCGCGCTCGCCGCAGCCGACGTAGACGACGACATCGGCGTCGGCGAACTTGGCCAGCGACTGCTCGATGACGGTCTTGCCGGTGCCGAAACCCCCGGGGACCGCGACGACGCCGCCCTCGGCGACCGGGAACAGGAAGTCGAAGATGCGCTGCCCGGTGACGAAAGGCCGGTCGCAGGGCAGGCGTGCCGCCACCGGGCGCGGCCGGCGCACCGGCCAGCGCTGCAGCAGCGTCAGCGGCGTGCCGTCGTCGAACTCGGCAAAGGTCTCGTCGACACGCCAGGCGCCGGCACGGATGGCGCGCAGCCGGCCGCCGCGCCCCGGCGGCACCAGCACGCGATGCGCGAGCCCGTGTTCGTCGACCTCGCCCAGCAGGTCGCCCGGCCCGACCTCGCTGCCCGCGGCGACCGCGGGCCTGAATTCGTACCGCAGCGACCGGTCCAGTGTCGGCAGCTCGACCCCGGCGGCCATGAAGTCGCCGCCGGCGGCAGCCAGCCGCGCCAGCGGGCGGCCGACGCCGTCGAACACGGTGGCGAGCAGGCCGGGGCCGAGTTCGGCAACCAGCGGCCCGCCGGTGCGCTGCACCGGTTCGCCGAGCGCCAGCCCGCCGGTGTCCTCGAACACCTGCAGCGTCGCGCTGTCGCCCGCCACGCGCAGCACTTCACCCTGCAACCCGGCGTGGCCGACGCGCACGAGTTCGTTGAGCCTGGCGTCGCGCATGCCGCTGGCCTCGGCGAGAGCGCCGACGACGCGCGTGAGGGTCCCCTGGCTCATGGCAGGCGCACCCGTAGCCGATGGCGCGGCGCAGGATCTCGAGCACCGCTTCCTCGCCGGCGCCGGCGGCTTCGAAGCGCGGGCCCGGAAACGGCGCGACGAGCGGCCGCTCCTGGCGCTCCAGGCGTTGCGCGAAGTCGGCCGGCAGCGCCCGCTGCAGGCGGTCCTCGATCAGCACGACGCCGACCGCAGGGTCCGCGGCCAGCGCGGCGAGCCGCGCGCGGGCGCTGGCGCCGTCGACGGCGGTGTCGGCGCGCAAGCCGGCGAGCTCGAAACCGGGGGCGATCTCGGGCCGGCACACGACACGCACGCTCAGCGCCATGGCGTCACCAGCCCTTCGCGCAAGGCGGCCTCCGGCACCCCGAGAGCCAGGCCCCAGGCCAGACGCCGCAGGTCCGCGCTCTGCGCGTGCAGCCGTGCCAGAAACGCCTGCACCGGTGCGCTGCCCAGCGGGTCGACGCGGCTGCGCCGGCGCTGCGTGGCGATGGCGTGGGCCAGACCCGCGGCCTCGAGCCGCGCCGGGTCCTCGGCCGCGCCGGCAAGCAGCGCGGCCAGCGGCGTGCCGGCAAAGGCGTGTGCCAGCACGGCGCCTGCGGCGGCGCGCGACGCGGCGCCGGCGGCGGCAAGGAAGCGCTCGCGGTCGAGTGCCTGGCCGCCGGCGATGAACAGCGGCGCCGCCTGCGCGCCGGACGGTGCCCCGGCGAGTTCCAGCGCCGCCTGGGCGTTGACGAGATCGATGCGCGTGCGCAGGCATTCACGCAGCGCGGCATCGCCGCGTCTGGCCGCGCGGCGCCAGCGTTCGGCCAGCACGCGCGCGAGCACGAGTTCCACTTCCAGCAGGTCGACACGGGCCTGCGCGGTCAGCGTCACCAGCGCCTGGGCGTGCGGATCGCCCAGCACGACGAGGCGCAGCGCGACCTCGCGTGGCGAGCCGGCCAACGCGAGCTCGGCCAGCACGCCCGTCGGCAGCCGCGGCGTCGGCAGCAGCCCGGCCAGGCGCGCTTCGGCCGGTGCCCTTTCGGCGGCGCCGCGCAGCAGCGAGCGCAGGCAACGCCGGTCCTGCTCGGCGTGGAAGGCATCGAGCACCGGATTCGCCGGCCCGGCCCAGCGCGCGAGACGGGCCAGGTGGCCGGCGACCGTGCGGCGCTCGGCCTGCTCGATCTCGGCGGCACCGGCGCCGGCCGGTAGCGGCGCATCGAGGCGCCCGCTGGCCTGCAGCGCGTGGGCCAGCGCGGCCGGGTCGGGCAAGGCGGCCCAGCGTTCGAGTTCCTCGCGCGAACACAGGTGCAGCGCCAGCCCACGCGCGCGCGCGACGAGCGGCGCGAAGTCGGCCTTCATGTCGGCATCCGTGCCAGCAAGGTGGCTTCCAGTCGCGGCCGCAGCGCCGCCAGCAGCGCCGGCAGCGTGCCATCGATGCTGCAACTCTGGTCACCTGCGTCGACGATGAAGCCCGCGGGCAGGGTGGTGTCGGCGACGATGTCGACCTGCCCCGCCCCGGCGAGCAGTGTCTGCAGGGGCGCCACCAGATCCGGCCGGCAGCGCAGCAAGGCCGGGCGGCCGCCGAGATAAGGCAGCACGGCGGCGACCAGCCGCGGCAGCGCATCGAGAACCGGCGCCTCGGCACCGGTCTGGGCGCCGAGCACCTCGGCGCGCGCGAAGACGCGGTCGAGCAGGGCATGCTGCGCCCTCAGCACGGCCGCCGCGGCATGCCGCCGTGCCTGCGTGTGCTCGACGGCGAACGCCAGCTGCCGCTCGGCCCGCCGTGCTTCGAGCGCCTGCTCGGCATCGCGCGACGACGCCGCGGCACGGGCCTGTTCCAGCGCCGCCACCTCCGCATCGGCATCGGCGCGCAACTGCGCGATGCGGGCCTGCGCGTCCTGCGTCATGCGCGCGATCAGCGCGTCGACGGTCATCGTCGCGACCCTTCAGCCGCCACCGGCGCGCAGCAGGATCATCACCGCGACCACGAAGCCCAGGATGACCATGGTCTCGGGGATCGCAACCATGATGATCGCCGTCGTCGCGAGTTCGGGCTTCTCGGCCAGGCTCGCGGCGATGGCCGGCCCGATGCGTCCCTGAGCCCACGCGGTGGCCAGGCCGGTGACGGCCACCGCCGCGGCCGCTGCGAACACGACCCAGATCAGCTCCATCGTCTTCTCCTCACGCAGCCAGGGATGTCCGGGAGTGCGGGCTGCGCTGCGGGCAGCCGCGGACGTTTTCGAAGCTGGGCCGGCACGGTCTCATGCCTTCGTGCCCGGCGGCGCCGCCCGCCAATGGGCCAGCGGCCGGTAGGTGGCGCCGCCGGGGCTGTAGAACTCGCCGAAGAACTCGACGTAGTGCAGGCGCAGCGCGTGGATGGTCGGGCTGAAGAGCCCGATCGCGAAGTTGACGAGATGGAACAGCAGCGCAAAGGCCACGCCGACGAGCGCACTGCCGAGCGCGCCGACCATCTGGTTGGCGATGATCGCCAGCATCAGCGACGCCGTGCCCAGCGCCATGATGCGCGCGTAGGACAGGATGTGGCCGAACGCCGACATCAGCTCGACCACGGCGATGATGCCCTCGAGCGCGATCAGCACCGGAAACGCGATCAGCACGGCGACCGCCGCCGGCGTGAACAGGCCGGACGGCAGCACCTCGAACGCGGCGAGCAGCGCCAGCGCCGAGAGCGCGATCATCACGATCGTGAGCCCGCGCCCCACGGCACGGCGCCGCTGCCCCTGCCGCCAGGCGCCGACGACCGCAAGAACGAGGCCGAGCACGACGTGCACGCCGCCGAGCGCGACCGTGAACATGAGGAACGGTGCCAGCGCCTCCTCGCGGTCGAAGGCCAGCGCCCGCATGCCGAAGGCCTTGCCGAGCGAGCCGAAGAACTCCCCGAACAGCGCGCCGAACACCACCGTGAAGAGCGCGCAGCCGAGCGCCATCTCCGCGACCGCGCGCCACCGGCTGCCCGGGGGCGCGCGCCAGCGCAGCACCGCGGCGATGGCCGCCAGCACCAAGCCGTAGCCGACATCACCCAGCATCAGCCCGAAGAACATCGGAAAGAACACGGCGACGAACGGGGTCGGGTCGATCGAGCCATAGCGGGGCAGGGGAAATGCGCGCGTGATGAGCTCGAAGGGCCGGAACAGCCGCGGGTTGGCCAGCGCCACCGGCGCGTCGGCGCGCGTCCAGGGTTCGGTACCCACCTTCACGACGACGACCTCCGGGCCGAGTTCACGCGCGACGCGAGCGCGCAGCGACGCCAGCGCGGGCTCGGGCAGCCAGCCCTCGATCACGAACAGCAACTCGCTGGTGCGCACCTGCGCCTGCGCCTGCGCCAGCAGCAGCAGGTCGTGCAGCCGGGCCCGCAGCGCCTCGAGCTCGGGCCGCACCTGCGCCGCGATCTCGGCACGGCGCGCGTCGTTGACCTCGAGCCGGGCCTGCACCTCTGCGAGCCGCGTCCGCAGCGCCGGCAGGGCGCGCAGCAGGTCGGGCTCGCCGAGGCCGCGCGGCGCCGGCAGTTCGTCCAGGCGGGCGGCGGCCAGCAGGCCCTCGACCTGCGCCGCGGCGCTGCCCGACGCCAGCAGCAGGACCGCGGTCTCGCCGCTCGGCAGCGGCCTCGTGTGCAGCTCGACCTTGGCGCCGGCGGCGGACTGCAGGCTTTTCTCGAGCTGCGCCACGGCGGCGCCGGCGCCGGAGCGCAGCAGCACGAACGAGGCCCGCGCGTCGGGCCCGCCTGGCGTGCGCCGCAGCAGCGGTTCGAAGGCCTCGAAGAAGGCGCGGTACTGCAGCAGCAAAGCCTGCTCGTCGGCGAGTGCGGCGCGGGCGTGCGCCAGTGCGGTCAGCTCGCGGCGCAGCCGGCGCACGCGGCGGGCGGCAGACGGCAGCGGCACCTGGGGCAGCGGCGGCTGGTCCACGGTCGCCCCGGGACTCAAGGCCGCGAGCACGGCATCGACGTCGTCGAGCAGACGCCGGACGTGGCGCACCAGCCGTGGCGGCAGTGCGCCGGGTGCCACGTCGGCCGCTGCGGCGGGCTCGGGCGCAATCAGGTGCAGGTCGCCGATGTCCTGCAGCAGGCGCAATGCCGCGTCGAGCTGCTGCCGCGGGCCGGCAACGTGCACGCGTGCCATCTCGATGATCATCGGCGCTCCGGCGGGGCGTCGTTGGACCAGGCGGCATCGAGCGCGGCCCGGGCCAGCGTGTCGATCAGCGGATCCTGCGCCTGGGTCAGCACGCGCACCGCGCGCTCGGCATCCTGGTCGAGCCGCTCCAGCTCGCTGCGGTGCCGCTCGGTGTCGGCCTGCTGCTGCTGGGCCGCTATTTCAGCCAGAACCGCGGGGTCAGGCAGGGCCCGCGCGGCCGCGCTGCGCGCCTGCGCATCCGCTTGCGCGGCCGCGATCTCGGCCTCCAGTCTGTGTTCGGCATCGACGAGGCGCGCCCAATCGGGGGCGTCCCCCGCCGGCGGCAGCTTGGCTTTCACGGGCACTCCCAGTCGGCGACGGGCCGTGGCGCAGATTGCCCGATACGGCTGACGTGCGCCGACGACGGCAGAGTGCACCGTGCCGCGACGAGTTGCGTTGAGCTCGCGCAACACCGACGGGCACGGTTGCGCCCACGGCGGGCTTGCCGACGCGCGCCAGGAACTGCGTCATCGGGCGGGCGGCCCATGACGTTCGGCACGCCATGGGTCATCCAGCCGGCACGCCGGCCTTGGCGGCCTGAGCGGTCGCTCACGCCCGTTGCGCGGGCGTGGAGCCGTTCAGGCCGGCACCGCCAGCGTCTGTCGCACCAGCCAGCGCAGGCCGCTGTCGGCCGGCGCCGGCTGCAGCGCCATCTCCAGCGCCGGTCGGTCGGGCGGCGCGACCTGGCGCCACAGGAAATCACGCGCATTGCCGGGATCGCCGGCGAAGAACAGCTGCGACGTCGCTTCGCCGAAGCTGGCGTGCCGCAGCTTGACGTGGATGTGCGGCGTACGGCCCGGGTAGGGCACCGGCCTGATGGTGCGGAATCGAACGGCGCCCTGGCGGTCGCTGCGCGTGGCGCCGAAGCCCTGGAAGCCCGCGTCGAAACGGCCCGGCGCGGCGCTTTCGCGCGGGCGGCGGTGAGGGTCCATGCCCGCATTGGAGCAGCCCGCGGGAGCGCCCACTAGACTGCGGGTTTCTTGCCCCTTCGATGAACCTCGACGCCCACCTGCTCTGGCGCGGCCCGCGCTGGACGCTGGCGCTGCTGCTTGCCTGCCTGGGCATGCTGGGGCCGTTCTCGATCGACACCTACCTGCCGGCGTTTTCGGGCATCGCCACCTCGATCGGCGCGACGCCGGTGCAGATGCAGCAGACGCTGTCGAGCTACCTGCTCGGCTTTGCCGTCATGAACCTGTTCCATGGCGCGCTCTCCGACAGCCTGGGTCGGCGTCCGCTGGTGCTGGGCGGCATGGCGCTGTTCACGCTGGCCTCGGTGGGCTGCGCGATGTCCGATTCGATCGGTGCGCTGGTGCTGTTCCGCGCCCTGCAGGGCATGTCGGCGGGGGCCGGCATGGTGGTCTCGCGCGCCATCATCCGCGACATGTTCCCGCCGGTGGACGCCCAGCGCGTGATGTCGCAGGTGACGATCTTCTTCGGCGTCGCGCCGGCGGTGGCGCCGATGGTCGGCGGCCTGCTGTTCGTGCACGCCGGCTGGCACGCGATCTTCTGGTT
The DNA here is from genome assembly GCA_030680415.1 of Rubrivivax sp. Classification (GTDB taxonomy): domain Bacteria; phylum Pseudomonadota; class Gammaproteobacteria; order Burkholderiales; family Burkholderiaceae_C; genus Rubrivivax. The sequence continues at coordinate 9,060 of JAUXVE010000105.1, read as the reverse complement.
CCTGGCCGGCGTCGGGGCCGTGCTGTGGATCGTCAACTGGCAGCTGCTGCCCGAAACGCTGCACCTCGCCGCGCGCCAGCCCTTCAATGTGCGCAACCTGATGCGCGGCTACTGGCAGCTGGCACGCAACCCGCGCTTCCTGGCGCTGGTGCTGGCCAGCGGCGTGCCCTTCAACGGCATGTTCCTGTACGTGCTGGCCGTGCCGGTGTTCCTGGGCGACCACCTGCAGTTGCTGCCGACGCAGTTCTTCTGGTTCTTCATGCTCACCATCAGCGGCATCATGGGTGGCGCCTGGCTGTCGGGGCGGTTGGCCGGCCGCATCGAGCCGCGGCACCAGATCCGCCATGGCTTCGTCATCATGCTGGCGGTGTCGGTCGCCAATGTCGCGCTCAACGTGCTGTTCGAGCCGCACTGGGCGTGGGCGATGCTGCCGATCGCCGTGTTCTCCTTCGGCTGGGCGCTGATGGTGCCGGTGGTGACGCTGCTGGCGCTGGACCAGGTGCCCGAACGCCGTGGCATGGCGTCATCGCGGTGCAGTCCTTCCTGGCCAGCCTGGCCAACGCCGCGGTGGCCGGCCTGCTGGTGCCGCTGGTGATGCATTCGACGCTGGCGCTGGCCGTCACCTCGCTGGCCATGATGAGCATCGGCGTCGTGGCCTGGATCTGGGTCAAGCCGCGGCTGGGCTGATGCGGCTCAGCTCCGGTGCGCTCGCCACTGCGCAGCGCCGCATTCACCCGGATGGGGACTCAGCGCCCTACGACCGCGTACCGCCTCACGTAGTAGTCGCCGTTGACGTTCGAGTACGCCCTAAGCTCGTCTTCGACCACCTTCAGGTAGAGCGGCCAGCCGCCGCCGTTGTAGGAGTCGTTCTTCTCCCAGGTACGTCCGCCGTCCTGGCTCACCACGACGTAGTGGGTTGCGTTGGGTCCGAGCATGAAGACGGCCGACCCGAACAGCTGGTTGCCGAAGGCTGTCAGATTGCCGGCCCTCGGGAAGGCGACCACCTTGTCGGTCTTCTGGGCCTCCGACACCTTGACCCAGTTCGCGCCGCCGTTCGCGGTCTCGTACAGGGACAGCATGCCGTCGGACGTGCGCTCGACAAGCGCCCAGCCGCGGGCGCTGTCCTCGAACGTCAGGCTGACCAGCATCGAACCGGCAGCGCGATTCCAGGGTGCCGGCAGCTTCACCCATGCCCCGGCGCTGCCGGTGCTCAGGTCGAGGTACTCCAGCTCGGCGTAGCTGGCGATGAACGCACGCCCGGGCACGTGGTTCAAGGTCGCCCAGTACAGTGAGGTCGGCGTGGCCTCGTTACGAGACTTCGCGCCGGCCGCAAGCTTCCAGGTCGCACCGCCGTCGAACGAGGCATACACGGTATGCCTGCCGGCGATGAACAAGGTGTCGACACTCGGAGCGGCCACGTTGTAGATCACGGTATAGCGCGGGATGCCGGCGACGACTTCATTCACTCCGGACATCTTTGCGGTGATGTCGGTCCAGGTCTCGCCGCCGTCGGTGGACTTGCCGAGGTACTGGCTGACGCCGAACGATGCGCGGCTGCCGACCGCATAGCCGACGACCTTGTCGCCGAACGACAGCGCATGAATGGGCGCCACCAAGGTCTTCGGCATGGCCCAGTTGACGCCGCCGTCGTCCGAACGATAGATGGTCCCGCCATCGTTGTGGTTCGTGTTGCGCACACCGAACACGAGTTCCTTGTCGGCAAAGTAGAGGATCGGCGTCAGCCCCAGGTAACTCCCGCTCGGCGGCGTGTTGCCGCTTTGTGCCGCCGGCAGTTGGATGCTGGTGAACTCGACGCCACAGGCCAGGCCGCCCGATGCACCTGCTGCTTTCGCTGCGGTGTAGAAGTCTCCGAGTTGGCCAACGGCGACTGGCGTGCTGCCGAACACACCGCCCCAGACGTAGACGCCACGGTCGTTCTGCACCCCGACATAGGTGCCGCTGGCGGGGTAGTGGCGAAGGCGCCACGGAGGGAGGACCTGGGACTGCGCCTTGCTGCCGAAGTGTTGAGGATAGACAACTTCAGCCCAGTTGAAGACCACTTCGGCCTCGCAAGCCAGATCGCCGCAATACAGACCGCCCGAGGCACCGGCCACCTTTGCTGCGGCGTTGAAATCCGCCAGTTGACCGACGTACACCGGCGTGCTGCCGAACGTACCGCCCACCACATACACGCCACGGTCACTCTGCACGCCGACGTAGGTGCCCTTGGCGGGATAGTAGCGATAGCGCCAGGGGTCGAGGCTCTGGGATTGCGCTTTGCTGTCGAAGTGCTCTGGATAGATCAGTTCAGCCCAGTTGAAGACCACTTCAGCGTCGCAAATCAGGTCGGCCCAGGAGGCATGGGGAGCAAGCAGAGCCGAAACGGCAAGCACTGCGGGCGCTGTCGAACTGGATAGCCACTTCATGATCTCTCCTTGAAAGGACAAACGTGTGCATGCATGTGTGTCGCACATCGATCGATTTGAACACGCACCACAAGCCTTCAAATTGAGCTCGAGCAACCAGAGAACAGAAGCGCAAGCGCGTCGAATCTGGATTTGGGTACGCGGGCACTTCTGGGATTGATCCAGCTCGCAAGCAGGCGCAATGTCAGGCGCCGTGCCGGGCTCGCGTTCCGTCAAGCTTGCGCAAGCTTTGCCCGCCCGGGCGTGCTGTGCACGCAGTGGCAATCAAGTTGGAGCCGGGGGCGGCCGATAAGGGGCGAGGAGCCCGTGTGATGAGTCCTTTCCGCCCTTCCCCCGCCTTCGTCCTGTGGCTCGCCGCAGCAGCGTGGCTGCCCGCCGCTGCCGTGGCCGCCGACGCTACGCCCAAGAGGCCGGCCGAGGCGGCCAAGGCGGCGGACACAGTCCGGGCGAAGGGCGCCGCTGCGACGCCGCCCGCGGCGCCCTTGAACGCGTTGGAGCAACTGCGGCTGCGAATTTCGGAGCGCCTTGCGGCTGGCCAGGTCAAGACGGCCTCGGGGCCTTACGACTTGAAGGTTGTCAACCGGGCGTCGGCCGTGGCACCGCGTCCCGGCACCGGCACCAGCCCAGGCGCCGCGCGCACCGCGCCGCAGGCGTCTGGCGCCCGCAGGGGCACGGACAGCGCCACCGCCTGGGCCTACGAAGGCAACGCGGGCCCGCAGGCCTGGGGCGAGCTCAAACCCGAGTTCGCGCTGTGCGGCAAGGGCCAGCGGCAGAGCCCGATCGACCTGCAGGGCGGCCTGGCGGTGGATCTTGAGCCTGTGCTCTTCCACTACCAGGCCAGCCGCTTCGCCGTCGTCGACAACGGTCACACGGTGCAGGTCAAGGTGGCGCCGGGCAACGCCATCGAACTGACCGGCAGGCGCTACGAACTGCAGCACTTCACGTTTCATCGTCCGGGCGAAGGCCGCATCGACGGCCGCCAGTTCGAGATGTCGCTGCACCTCGTGCACAAGGACGCCCAGGGCCGCCTGGCCGTGGTGGCACTGCTGCTCGACCCCGGGCCGCCGCAGCCGGTGGTGCAGCAGGTGTGGAACAACCTGCCGCTGGAAAAACACGAGGAAACGTCCGCCCGCGTGGCGCTCGAGCTGCCCGACCTGCTGCCGGCCGACCGCCGCTACTACACCTACATGGGCTCGTCGACGACGCCGCCGTGTTCGGAAGGCGTGCAGTGGGTGGTGATGCGCCACCCGGTGACGGTGTCGCCGGAGCAGATCGAGCTCTTCACGCGCCTGTACCCGATGAACGCTCGCCCCGTGCAGGCCGCCGCCGGGCGGCGCATCATGCAGTCGAACTAGGCTTGCCGGCCTTGCCACCACGGCTGGCCGCCAGCAGCAGCGGCCACAGCCACAGGCTGGCCAACCAGCGCAGCAAGCGCCCGGCCGACAGGGGCCGCGTCTCGTGCCGTGCCACCCTGGCGAACAGCACGCCGGCACCCGCCACCACGTACAGCAGCAGCGCGCCGTAGATCGCCACGCGCAGGCCGTAGCTGTCGCCGAACAGGTCGCCGATGAGGCGGCCGGCCAGCGCCGCCGCGAACACCGACAACAGCAAGGCCAGCCCCACGCCGGCCAGCGCGTGACGCAGTTTCCACAGCGGGTCGTTCTCCATCGGGGTCATGGCGCGGCGCAGGACTTCGAGACACCGATTCTGCGCGGACCCGCAGTTCAACCCTCGCTGGCCGCCGTTCGTCGCAAGGCGCTGGCTCGGCCGGGTGCCCGCGCCGATGATTCCTGCATCGATCTTTGCCGCCATGGAGCCTGACATGAAGACCCGCCTGTTCGAACGCGCCGCCTCGCTCGTGTTTGCGGCCGTCATCACGCTCGGCATGCTGGGCGGCATCGACCACCTCGCCAGCCAGCCGGACGTGAGCCCGAAGTGGGCCGCCGCGGTGATGGCCAAGCGCGTGTGAGGCGGCCATGAAGGGGCTGCTCCTGTTCATCGGCTGGTGCCTGCTGTTCGTGCTGAGCTGGCCGTTGGCGCTGTTGGCGCTCGTGCTGGCACCCTGGGTGTGGCTGCTGTCGCTGCCGCTGCGACTGTTGGGCATGGCCGTCGGCGCGGTGTTCGCGCTCGTTCGCGCGGTTCTGTTCCTGCCCGCGCGGCTGCTCGGCTGGCGCGGTTGAAGCGCGCAAGCGCGCCGTTGCGGCCTGGAGGCTTATGAAGATCTTTGGCATCGCCGGCCGTTCCGGCATGGGCAAGACCACGCTGCTCGAGCGGCTGGTGCCCGAACTGTCTGCGCGCGGCCTCGTGGCGTCGCTGATCAAGCACAGCCACAAAACATCGACATCGACATCGACCGGCCGGGCAGGGATTCGTATCGCCTGCGCGAAGCCGGCTGCAGCGAGGTGCTGCTGCTGGGCAACGACCGCTGGGCGCTGATGCATGAGTTGCGCGGCGCCGACGAGCCGCCGCTGGACGACCTGCTCGGCCGCCTGCAGCACTGCGACCTGGTGCTGATCGAGGGCTTCAGGAACGGCGGTCTTCCCAAGCTGGAGGTCTGGCGCGCCGAGGTCGGCACGCCGACCTTGTGGCCCGATTGGCCGGGTATCCTGGCGATCGCCAGCGACTCGGTGTTGCCTGCGCCTGGAGTCCCCCGGCTCGACCTGTCGGACACCGCGTCGATCGCGGCGTTCGTGATGGCCAACGCCGCCACGCGCTGATTCGTCAGCGTCTTCGCCGGCAGGCTGCCGCAGGCCGCGGGCGCAGGCACGCCCCGGACCATGCCCCCGCAGGACCGTGGGCACCACGCCGTGCCGCCTGCGGTCCTACACTCACGCCCTGCGTTTCGATGGGAGTCCGTTGCATGTTCCGTTCCTGGTCCTTTGCGCTGCTGCTGGGGCTGTCTGCCCTGGCTGCCGGCGCGCAGCCGCCGACCGCCGGCGCCCTGCCGCCGGGCATCACCGTGGCCAGCAGCGTCGAGGGCATCACCGAGTACCGGCTGGCCAACGGCCTGCAGGTGCTGCTGGTGCCCGACGACTCCAAGCCCACGACCACCGTCAACGTCACCTACCGCGTCGGCTCGCGGCACGAGAACTACGGCGAGACCGGCATGGCGCACCTGCTCGAGCACCTGTTGTTCAAAGGCACGCCGACCAACCCGAACGTGTGGTCCGAGTTCACCAAGCGTGGTCTGCGCGCCAACGGCTCGACCAGCTTCGACCGCACCAACTATTTCGCCAGCTTCGCGGCCAACGAGGACAACCTGCGCTGGTACCTGGGCTGGCAGGCCGACGCGATGGTCAACAGCCACATCGCGCGCAAGGACCTCGACACCGAGATGACGGTGGTGCGCAACGAGTTCGAAAGCGGCGAGAACAACCCCGGCCGCGTGTTGCTGCAGAAGACGCTGGCCGCGATGTACCAGTGGCACAACTACGGCAAGTCCGTGATCGGCGCGCGCAGCGACATCGAGAACGTCGACATCCCGCGCCTGCAGGCCTTCTACCGCCAGTACTACCAGCCCGACAACGCGACGCTCATCGTTGCCGGCAGGTTCGACCCGGCGCGGGTTCTGGCCTGGGTGGCCAGGGACTTCGGCGCGATTGCCAGGCCGCAGCGCACGCTGCCGGCCACCTACACGCTGGACCCGGCGCAGGACGGCGAACGCCAGGTCACGGTGCGGCGTGTCGGCGGCACGCCGTCGATCTATATGGGCTACCACGCGCCTGCCGGGTCGGCGCCCGATTTCGCTGCGATGGAGATGATTGCCAGCGTACTGGGCGACACCCCGGGCGGGCGGCTGCACAAGCGGCTGGTGGAAACACGGCTGGCGGCGCAAACCTTCGGCTTCGCCTGGGACCTGGCCGAGCCCGGCGTCGTGCTGCTGGGCGCCAGCCTGGCGCCAGGGCAGGATGTGTCCGCGGCGCGCAGCGCCATGGCGGCGGCCATCGACTCGCTGGCCAGCGAGCCCGTGACTGCCGAGGAACTGGCGCGTGCCCGCACGAGCTGGCTCAACGGCTGGGACCTCGGCTTCACCGACCCCGAACGCGTCGGCGTGGCGCTGTCCGGCGCCATCGGGCTGGGCGATTGGCGGCTGTACTTCCTGCAGCGCGACCAGGTGCGCAAGGTGACGCTGGCCGACGTGCAGCGTGTCGCCACCACCTGGCTGCGCCCGGACAACCGCACCGTCGGCCTGTACCTGCCCACCACGCAGCCCGAACGCGCGCCGCAGGGCGAACGCGTCGACGTGGCGGCGATGGTCAAGGACTACCGCGGCGACGCCACGGCGTCGGTGGCGGAGTCCTTCGACGCCACGCCGGCCAACCTGGACGCCCGCACCGTGGCCTCGCGCGCTGGCGCCCTGAAGGTGGCGCTGCTGCCCAAGGGCACGCGCGGCAAGGTCGTGCAGGCGCGGCTGCGGCTGCACTTCGGCGACGCGCAAAGCCTGGCGGGCCAGCAGACGGTGGCCGCGCTGGCCGCCAGCCTCGTCGACAAGGGCGGCGCCGGCCTGACGCGGCAGCAGATCGCCGACCGCTTCGACCAGTTGCAGGCCGAAGTCGGTTTCAGCGGCAGCGGCCAGACGCTGTCGGTGAGCATCACCACCAAGCGCGACCGCTTACCGGCCGTCATCGACCTCGTCGGCCAGCTGCTGCGCGAGCCGGCCTACGCCCCCGAACCGCTGGACGAAGCGCGCCGGCAGTGGCTGGCCAGCATCGAGCGCCAGCGCAAGGAGCCCGACGCCGTGATCGCCAACCTGCTGGCACGCCACGGCAACCCCTACCCGCGCGGCGACCTGCGCCATGCGCGGTCCTTCGACGAGATGGAGCAGGACGTCAGGGCCGTCACACCCGAGCAGCTGCGTGCCTTCCACCGCCGCTTCCTCAGCGCCGCCAGCGGCGAGTTCGCCGCCGTCGGCGACCTCGATGCCGCAGCGATGCAGCAGGCGCTGGAAGCGGCCTTCGGCGGCTGGCGCCAGCCCGTCGGCGGCGCCCTGGCCTTCCAGCGCGTGCCGCAGCCGCTGGTGGCGGTGCCGCCGCAGCGTTTCGTCGAACTCACGCCCGACAAGGCCAACGCCAACCTGCGCGGCGTGCTCGCGCTGCCGATCTCCGACCGCCACCCCGACCACGCCGCACTGGCGCTGGCCAACTACATCTTCGGCCTCGGCGGCAACTCGCGGCTGTGGACGCGCATCCGCGAAACCGAAGGCCTGAGCTACGACGTGCGCTCGGTGCTGGACTGGAGTTCGATCGATGACAACACGAACTGGACCGTGAGTGCGATCTTCGCGCCGCAGAACCAGCCCAGGGTGGAAACGGCGCTGAAGGAAGAGCTGGCGCGTTCGCTGCAGGACGGCTTCACGCAGCTCGAGCTCGACCAGGGCCGCGCCGGCCTGCTGAACTTCCGCCGCCTGTCGCGCGCGCAGGACGCCGGCACGGCCGGGCAACTGGCGCAGAACCTGTACCTGGAGCGCCGCTTCGCCTTCGCGCAGCAGGTCGACGACGCGATGGCGCGGCTGACGCTGGAGCAGCTCAACGCCGCCTGGCGCAAGTACATCAGCCCCGAGCGGCTGGTGCTGGCCTGGGGCGGCGACTTCAAGTCGCCGCAGTAAGCGCGCGGCAGGGCAGCCCGGTGGCCGACGATCCGCGCGACCGCGCCGAGCAGCGCACCCTGCTGCTGCCGCGGCGCGACCAGGGCAGCGAGCTCAAGCCGGGGCACCGGCTGCAGGAATACGTCGTCGAGCGGCTGCTGGGTGTCGGCGGCTTCAGCATCGTCTACCTGGCGCGCGACACGCGGCTGGACCGCCGCGTGGCGCTGAAGGAATACCTGCCGGCCACGCTGGCGACGCGCGCACCCACCGGCGAGGTGATGCCGCGGCTGCCGCGTTTCGCCGAGTTCTTCGACAAGGGGCTGCAGGGCTTCGTCAACGAAGCGCAATTGCTCGCCTCCTTCGACCACGCGGCGCTGGTCAAGGTCTACCGTTTCTGGGCCGAGAACGGCAGCGCCTACATGGTGATGCCCTACTACGAAGGCATCACGCTCAAGCGCTGGCTGGCCGACCTGGGCACGCCGCCCAGTGAACGCTGGCTGCGCCAGCTGGCGGGCGGGCTGATGGAAGCGCTGGCGGTGTTGCACGCCGAGCGCTGCTGGCACCGTGATGTCGCGCCCGACAACGTCCTCATGCTCTACGACCGCAAGGGCGGCACCTATCTCGAGCAGGTGCCGCGGCCGGTGCTGCTGGACTTCGGTGCCGCCCGGCGCGTCATCGGCGACGCCACGCAGCAGCTCACGGCGATCCTCAAGAGCGGCTATTCGCCGGTCGAGCAGTACGAAGGCGAGGTCTCGATCCGCCAGGGGCCGTGGACCGATGTCTACGCACTGTGCGCGGTGCTCTACACGGCAGCGGTCGGGCACGCGCCCGGCTCGTCGATTGCTCGCGTCGTGCGCGACGACCTGGTGCCGGCCCGCGAGGCCGCGCGCGGGCGTTATTCCGACACCTTCCTGGCCGCCATCGACGCCGGGCTGGCGGTGCGGCCGGAGCGGCGGCCGCCATCGATGGCGGCGCTGCGGCAGCTCTTCGACGCGCCGGCCGCCGCCGTGCCGGCACCGACGGCAGCAGTGGCGCCAGCAACGGCGCCAG
>JAUXVE010000098.1 GCA_030680415.1 Rubrivivax sp. | reverse complement strand
CGATCGGCATCAGCTCACTGGCGGTGTGGCTGCTCGGGCCGGTCGTGAAGGCGTCGAGCTTCGGTGCGCTGCTGTGGGGCATGGCGTTGATCGCCGCCTGCACCGCTGCCGTCGTGGCGTGGCTGCCGGGCGAGAAGGACGCCGGCGTTCGCTAGGAGCATGATGCGCCCTCCATTTCGCTCTTGGAGTCATGACATGGCAGTAAACAGTGACGGGGTCCTGACGTTCCAGCGCCTGCACGCCGCCGGCTGCTTCGTGATGCCGAACCCGTGGGACGCAGGCAGCGCGCGGGTGCTGGAGCAGATGGGCTTCAAGGCACTGGCGACGACCAGCGCCGGCTTCGCCTGGACCTTGGGCCGCGCGGACAATCAGGTCACTCTTGCTCAGGTGCTCGAGCATCTGCGACGCATCGTGGCCGCGGTGAAGGTGCCGGTGAATGCGGACTTCGAGGGCGGCTACGCGGTGGATCCGCAGCACGTCGCCGAGAACGTGAAGCTCGCCGCAGGCACGGGGATCGCCGGGCTCTCGATCGAAGACTCCACCGGCGACGAGACACATCCCCTGCATGACTTCGATCTGGCGGTGGCGCGTGTGCGGGCCGCGCGGCGTGCCATCGACGAGACTGGTACCGGCATCGTTCTCACCGGCCGCTCCGAGGGCTTCGTGTGCGGACGCCCCGACATCGACGAGACGATCCGGCGGCTGGGCGCGTATTCGGAAGCAGGCGCCGACTGCCTCTACGCGCCACGCATAGACAAGGTCGAGCACATCACCGCGATCGTCGCCGCGGTGGCGCCCAAACCGGTCAACCTGCTGATCAACGCGCCGTTCATGACGGTTGCCGAGGCGGCCGCCTTGGGCGTGCGCCGGATCAGCGTCGGCGGAACGCTGGCGCGCACGGCATGGGCCGGGTTCCTGCAGGCCGCAACCGAGATCGCGGACAGCGGGACCTTCTCCCGCTTCGATCAACTGCCCAATATCGACGGACTGTTCCGCGACCGGTAGCTTGTACCGGCTCTGACTCTGCGGCCTACTTCGTGCGCGGCCACTTGATCTGCTTGTCGGGTTGGCTCAGCCGCCCGGCGCGCAGTTCCTCGACCGCCCGAACCACCGAGCGGGCGACGTTGCGAACCTCCTCCTGCACCGCCTTGTCCTTGTCGAGGGCGTCGTGGCTGTTGTAGTAGGGCTCGTAGTACCCGATGTGTCGGTCGAGCTTGGCGGCCGCGCCGGCGTCGATCAGCCCCATCCATTCCAGCCAGTCAGTGAGATTGCGCCGGTGCGCCTCGATGCCGGCCACGTCACCGTGCACCACGACGCCATAGGCCCGGCCGGCAAGGTGCTTGGGGTAGTCCCAGCCCTGCTCCTCGATGCGCTTGGCCTCGGCCACGTGCTTGCCGTGGGTCGTCGTCGGATCGGGATTGCCGCCGTCGGCACAGACCATGCGGTCGATCATCAGCTTCAACGGGCTCGGCGACTGGTACCAATAGGTCGGCGCCAGGATGATCACGGCGTGGGCCGCCACCCACCGCTCGTAGATCTCGGCCATCCAGTCGTCGGCCTGGTTCAGCGCGTGGTTCGGGTAACAGCTGCAGGGCCAGTGGCACAGCGGCATGGCGCTCGACACACAGCCCTTGCACGGATGGATGTTGCGGCCGTACTCCGACGTGACCAGACTCAGATCCAGGACGTCGGCCTGCATGCCCGCGCGCTCGACGACGTGCTGTGCCAATTCGGTCAGCCGCCAGGTCTTCGAGACCTCGCCCGGACAGGTGCCGTCGTTGCGTGCGCTGCCGCAGATCAGCAGCACACGCGACGGCGCCACGCGTTCGCCCCAACGCTTCTGCGCCGCCTTCAGGCGCCTGCGGGTGTCCAGCCACTGCACCGACACCTCGTAGCTGGGGTCCGCGTAGCCGCGGCCGGCGCGCCGGGTGACCGGCGCCTTGCGGCCCTCCTGCATGGCATCCCAGGCGATGGCCTCGAGCCGTGCAATGGCGTCACGTTCGCCTTCGAAGGCAGGATCGTAGAAACGCACATTGAAACGCTCTTGAAACTGCGCGCGCGTCAATGGCGCTGGGGCCTGTCCGGTACGGATCTTGGTCATACGGGCTCCTGATTGGCCTGGCACATCGATCGGTCGCATTGGCTGCGCAAAGGAGCCGCCGCCGGACGGCCTGCGCCAGCCGTTCGTCGAACCGTGCCCTGTATGCGGCGTCACTGGGATGCATGCTGCCGCGCTGGTGGCTCATGGGCTCCAGGCCTCGATGACTTGATCGAGACCTTTGCGGTAGTCCGGAAATTTCGGCTTCCACCCCGGCACGCGCGGCGTCGGTGGCCGACTCGGCATGGTCAGCGCCACTTGCTGCATGTGCTCCTCGCGGATGATCAGCTGGGCGAGGACTTTGGACCACGATGGCAGATGCAACGGGCTTGGCCGACCCACGCGGTGCGCGAACGCATCCATCAAATGCCTGCACGACACCGCCGTGCCGTCGGTTGCGTACAGGACCTTGCCCACGTTGCGCAGCCTGGCCGCGCCGAGCACGGCCGAGCCGGCATCGAATTGGTGGAGGTGGTACTGGAGTGCCTTCGAAGAACCCGACCAGTAAGGCCGGCCCAGACGAAAGGCGTCGCGATAGGCGCGCAGATCAGCGCTCGCCGGCCCATACAGATAGCCCAGGCGCACGACGCAGGCCGGCACCGGCCCAGACAGCGCCATCGCCTCGCATTCGAGGATGGCCTCGACCGCTGAACGCAGCGGCTTGTCCAAGCGGCCACCCTGCTCGACGGCCTGCACGAAGGCAAAGCTGGCATGCACGAGCATCGGCGCGCCTGCCACTTGGGCGGCATGCATCGCCCGCCGGACGCCGCCGCGCGCCGTGCTGGCGAAATCCACCCAGGCGTGGCCGTCGTGCAAGAGCGTGTTGGCCTGCTGGCCGGCGAGGTTGATGTGCACGCCGGCTGCGGCAGCCGGCACGGGCTGCCGGGCAACGATGCCGCCCAGTTCCGAGCGCAGGCCGGTGATCGAGACACTCACCAACCCGGCCCCCTGGCGCCTCCCGGCATGCATGGCAGTGGAGCCCTCTCAGCCCGCCAGCCGCGTGAACACCGCGTCGAGTTCACGTTGCCAGCGTTCCTTGTCAGCCGCGGGCGCGAAGCTGGCCTCGAAGCTGTTGCGGGCCAGCGTGTAGGCATGGCGTGCATCGAGCTGCGGCAGTGCCTCGAAGACGGCGACGAAGTTCTCGTTGAGGTAGCCGCCGAAATAGGCCGGGTCGTCGCTGTTGAGCATGACGCACAGCCCGGCGTCCAGAAGTGCCGGCAGCTCATGCTGTTCCATGCGCTCGTAGACACGGAGCTTGACGTTGGACAGCGGGCACACCGTGAGCGGCACGCGTTCGGCAGCCAGGCGCCGCATCAGCGCCGGGTCCTCGACGCAGCGCACGCCGTGGTCGATGCGCTCGACCTTGAGCACGTCCAGCGCGTTCCAGATGTAGGCCGGCGGGCCCTCCTCGCCGGCGTGCGCCACGACGTGCAGGCCGAGCTCGCGGCAGCGTGCGAAGACGCGTGCGAACTTCTCCGGCGGGTGGCCGCGTTCGCTGCTGTCCAGTCCGACGCCGATGAAATGGTCGCGGTAGGGCAGCGCCTGCTCCAGTGTGGCGAGGGCGGCGTCTTCGCTCAGGTGGCGCAGGAAACACAGAATCAGGCTGGCGCTGATGCCCAGTTCGGCATGCGCGCGCCGGCAGGCATGCGCCAGGCCGACGATCACGTCCTCGATCGGCACGCCGCGGTCGGTGTGCGTCTGCGGGTCGAAGAAGAGTTCGGCGTGCACCACGTTGTCGGCGGCGGCGCGTTCGAAATAGGCCCAGGCCATCTCGAAGAAATCCGCCTCCTTGAGCAGCACGCTGGCGCCGGCGTAGTAGATGTCGAGGAAGCTCTGCAGGTCGGTGAAGGCATAGGCCGCGCGCAGCGCTTCGACGCTCGGGTAGACCAGCGCGACGCCGTTGCGCTGCGCCAGCTTGAAGATCAGTTCGGGCTCGAGCGAACCTTCGATGTGGATGTGCAGCTCGGCCTTGGGCATCTGGCGCAGCAGCGGCACCAGGCGGTCATGCGATGTGGCGACCAGCGGGTCGCGGGGCAGCTCGTTCATCGGCGTTCCTGTGGTGGCGTTGATGGTGATTGTGGCCACGGCGGCAACCCCAGCAGCACGCTGCCCGCGCCCGCCGGCACGGCAGCGGGCGGCTCGTCCTTGAGTGAGACGCCGCTCAGTCGGCGCCGGCGCGCCAAGGACAGCAGCCGCTGCAGCTGGGCGGCAGCGGCAGCGGCGGACAGGCCGGCCGGCCGCACGTTGCTGATGCAGTTGCGCTCGGCGTCGCTGCGGCCCGGGCGCGGCGCCCAGGTCAGGTACAGGCCCAGGCTGTCGGGTGAACTGAGTCCCGGGCGCTCGCCGATCAGCACCACCACGGTGTCGGCGTGCAGCGCGGCGCCAGCTTCGTCGCCCACCGCGACACGGCCCTGCTCGACGACGGCCACCGGCGCCACGCGCCAGGGCGGGTCGTCGGCGGCCAGGCCTTGCAGAACGGCCTGCAGCAGCGGCGCGGCGTTCTGGTGGATGGCCAGCGCCGACAGGCCGTCGGCGATCACGAACGCGACGTCGTAGCGCTGCCCTGGCGCGATGCACTCGCGCAGCCGCTGCTGCGAAGCCGCGTCGAGCCGGCGCCCGAGGTCGGGCCGCAGCAGGTAGGCGGCGCGGTCGCTCGCGGCACTGTGCAGCAGCAGCGTCTGCAAGCCGATGGACTGCAGCGCCGCGGCCACGCCCAGCGTGTCCAGCGGCAGCTGCACGGCGTCGCGCGCCTGCGCCTGCGCCAGCTGCAGCGCCAGGTGCGCGGCGGTCGGCTGGCTGTGGCCGGCGCGGCCGAGCGCGATGCGTGCGTCGGTGTAGCCGCGCAGCCCCAGCCATGGCGCATCGATGACGGGCGACTTCACGGCAGGCCCTCCAGCAAGGCCCGGAACGGCGCCGGCAGCGCGGCGGCCAGCCGCGAGCCCGGCCCGGGCTCGAACACGCCCATCTGCTGCAGCCAGGCCTCGAACTCCGGCGCCGGCCGCAGCCCGAGCAGCTGGCGCAGCACCAGCGCGTCGTGGAACGAGGTGCTCTGGTAGTTGAGCATGATGTCGTCGCTGCCCGGCACGCCCATCACGAAGTTGCAGCCGGCCGCACCCAGCATCAGCAGCAGCGCGTCCATGTCGTCGCCGTCGGCCTGGGCGTGGTTGGTGTAGCAGACGTCGCAGCCCATCGGCACGCCGAGCAGCTTGCCGCAGAAATGATCTTCCAGGCCGGCACGCACGATCTGCTTGCCGTCGTACAGGTATTCGGGGCCGATGAAGCCGACCACGGTGTTCACCAGCAGCGGCTCGAAGTGCCGCGCCACCGCATAGGCGCGCGCCTCCAGCGTCTGCTGGTCGCAGCCGTGGTGGGCGCCGGCACTCAGCGCGCTGCCCTGGCCGGTTTCGAAGTACATGACATGCTCGCCGCGCCGGCCGTCGAACAGCGCACCGCGCTGCAGCGACAGCGCCGCAGCGCGCGCCTCGGCCAGCAGCGCCAGCGTGATGCCGAAACCGCGCTGCGTGCCCTCGGTGCCGCCGATCGACTGGAACACCAGGTCCACCGGCGCACCGCGCTCGATGGCTCGCAGCGTGTTCGTGACATGCGTCAGCACGCACGACGGTGTCGGGATGTTCCAGCGCTGGATGACGCCGTCCAGCATCTGCAGCAGCCGCACCACCTGCGCCACGTCGTCGGTGGCCGGGTTGATGCCGATCACCGCGTCGCCGCTGCCCATCAGCAGGCCGTCGAGCAGGCTGGCGGCGATGCCGTCGATGGCATCTGTGGGGTGGTTGGGCTGCAGCCGTGTCGCCAGTCGCCCGGGCAGGCCGAGCGTGCAGCGAAAGCGCGTCACGACACGGCACTTGCGCGCGACCAGCACGAGGTCCTGCAGGCGGCAGATCTTGCTCACTGCGGCCACCATCTCCGGCGTCAGGCCGGGTGCCAGCGCGGCCAGTGTGTCGCTGTCGGCCGCGTCGCCGAGCAGCCAGTCGCGAAAGTCGCCCACCGTCAGGTGGCCCACCGGTGCGAAGGCCGCCGCGTCGTGGCTGTCGACGATGAGCCGCGTGACCTCGTCGGCCTCGTAAGGCACCACGGCTTCGTTCAGGAAAGTGGTCAATGGCAGCTCGGCCAGCGCCAGCTGGGCCGCCACGCGTTCCTGCGCATCGGCGGCTGCCACGCCGGCGAGCTGGTCGCCCGAGCGCAGCGGCGTGGCCCGCGCCAGCAGCGTGCGCAGGTCGTCGAAGCGGTACTGCCGGCTGCCGATGGCGTGGCCGTAGCCCATGCCGGTTGCGCTGCAGCTGCGTTACGCGCCGGCGATGGCGTCGGCCACGCCCGCAGCATGCGCCTGCTGGTCGGCGTGGTAGCTCGACCGCACCATCGCGCCCACGGCGGCGTGCGTGAAGCCCATCGCCGCCGCTTCGCGTTCGAACATGCGGAAGGTGTCGGGGTGCACGTAGCGCCGCACCGGCAGGTGGTGGCCGCTGGGGGCCAGGTACTGGCCGATGGTCAACATGTCGATGCCGTGCGTGCGCATGTCGCGCATCACCTGCAGGATTTCTGCGTCGGTTTCGCCCAGGCCGACCATGACGCCGCTCTTGGTCGGCACGCCGGGCACGGCCTGCTTGAAACGCTGCAGCAGCGTCAGGCTGAACTGGTAGTCGGAGCCCGGCCGTGCTTGCCTGTACAGGCGCGGCGTGGTCTCCAGGTTGTGGTTCATGACGTCGGGCGGCGCGGCCGTCAGGACATCCAGCGCACGGTCGGCGCGGCCGCGGAAGTCGGGCACCAGGATCTCGATCTTGGTCTGCGGCGACAGTTCGCGCGTCTTGCGGATGCAGTCGACGAAGTGGCCGGCGCCGCCGTCACGCAGGTCGTCGCGGTCGACGCTGGTGATGACCACGTACCTGAGCTTGAGCGCGGCGATCGTGCGCGCCAGGTTCTCGGGCTCGCTGGCGTCCAGCGGGTCGGGGCGGCCGTGGCCGACGTCGCAGAAGGGGCAGCGTCGCGTGCACTTGTCGCCCATGATCATGAAGGTGGCGGTGCCCTTGCCGAAACATTCGCCGATGTTCGGGCACGAGGCTTCCTCGCACACCGTATGCAGTTGGTGCTCGCGCAGGATCTGCTTGATCTCGTGGAAGCGCGTGCTCGGGCTGCCGGCCTTGACGCGGATCCACTCGGGCTTCTTCAGCACGGCGCCCGGCGCGGCCGGCACGACCTTGATCGGAATGCGCGAGGTCTTGGCCTGCGACTTCTGCTTGGCGCCGGGGTCGTAGGGCGCGGGCGTGGGGCTGCTCATGGGGCGTCGGGCGCCCGGCGGCAAACGCAGCGGACGCGGTGGTTCGGGGTGCTGCCGAGTGTAGCGACGGCACCTTGCCGCCACCGACGAAGGTGTTTGACTGCTGCCGGCGCGGTGCGCCGTGGCGCGGGCGCCGGCGCGGCACGCGCCCGCAAGGCGGCGCTGCTGCAGTGACAGCGCGGTGCACAATCAGCAAGTCCGCGAGCACGCCGTGTTGCGGACACCTTGCCCGCGCCGGCGCCTCTGCGGCGTCAGCCTTGCCAAGTTGACCGCCGTCGGCTACCTTGACGGCCTGGAAGACGAGCCGTTGAACGATTCTCAGTGAGGTTTCATGCCTGTATCACACGCATCCGTCCGCCTTGTCGAGCCTGCGCCGTCCGAAGTTGAAAGACCGCGCCTGCGGGTGGTCGGCCTGCCGCCCCTGGAGGAGTCCCACCCTGACGTCGCCGCGGGCTTGCTCGAATTGGCGGGTACGCGTCGCACGGTCGAGCGCGGTTCGCTGCTCTATCGTTCCGGCGACCGCCTGACGTCGCTCTACGTAGTGCAAAGCGGGTTGTTCAAGACCTGCCTGTCGCTCGAGGACGGGCGCAGCCAGGTCACCGGATTCCAGCTCAGCGGCGAGTGGCTCGGCCTCGACAGCATCGGCAGCGGGCGCCACCACAGCGATGCCGTGGCACTGGAAGATGCGGCGGTCTGCACCATCGGCTACGAGGAACTGGAAAGCCGGCTGCTGGAATCCAGCGAACTGCGGCACCAGTTCCAGCGGCTCATGAGCCGCGAGATCGTGCGCGGCCACGACATGATGCTGCTGCTGGGCAGCATGTGCGCCGAAGTGCGCGTGGCGACTTTCCTGCTCGACCTGACGCAACGCATGCACGCACGCGGCAGCCCGGCAACCTCGCTCGTGCTGCGCATGACGCGCGACGAAATGGGCAGCTTTCTCGGTCTCAAGCTCGAGACCGTGAGCCGCATGCTGTCGAGGATGCGCGACCTCGGGGTGCTCGAGGTCACGCAGCGGCATGTCCAGCTGCTCGACGCGCCGGCGCTGCAACGCCTGGCCCACCGCGAAGAGCGCTGATCCACGGTCGTTCGCGGGGTGCGCCGGTGCGGCGCGTCAGCCGCCGGCGCGCTTGACCGTGTAGCCGTCCTGCTGCAGCAGCGCGACGATGCGCTCGCGGTGATCGCCCTGCACCTCCAGCACACCGCCCTTGACGGTGCCGCCCGAGCCGCATGCCGTGCGCAGGCGCTTGCCCAGAGCGGCCAGCGTCGCCTCGTCGCGGTCGATGCCGCGGATCACGGTCACCGCCTTGCCGCCGCGGCCATGGGTCTCGCGGCTGACCCGTACGACGCCGTCGCCCCGGCGCGCGGCAGCGGCCAGTTCGCCACAGCCGCATGCCGCCTGCGGCCGGCGACAGACCGGGCACATGCGGCCACCTTCGGTGGCGTAGACGAGCCCGCCGCTTGCCGGTTTGCGCACGCTGTGTTCTGCCTTCGGAATGCGTTGGCCTGGAGCCGGATTTTCGCGCCGGGTCAGGGCCGGCGGCCGGCGCTGTCGATCGTCTGCTGCAGCTTCACCTGCTCGGCGCGTTCCCGGCGCTTGGCCGACAGGTAGTCGGCGCGGTCGAGTTCGTGCAATTGCCGTGGCCAGCGCTCGGTGAGGTTGAACCAGCGCTGCAGCGTCTGCTCGAAGCGCTGCTCGGGCGGCAAGGCGGGGCCTTCCAGACGCGCCTGGATTGCCAGGTAGTAGCGCACGGCGTTGCGCTCGACGATGCCGCGCTGGCCGGCCACGTACTGCGGCTGGCCGTCGCTGCCCATGCCGACCCGCGTGAAGCCGACCTTGTCGCGGCCCAGCGTCGCCAGGTAGGTGCGGGCGGCCAGGCGGCTGAGTGCCGAGGTCCGGTAGGCATAGCTGAAACGCACGAAGCTGCCCTGCGCCGCGGGGATGGCCGACAGCGAGATGCGGTAGTCGCGGGTGCCCATCGGCCCGGAGGCCGCGTTCAGGTCGACATGCAGATGGTCGGCGCCGGCATCGACCACCGTGAACGCCAGTCGCAGCGCGTAGGCATCGGCCGTTGCCTCGTAGACCTTGCGCCCGCCGTAGAAGGTGAGCCAGTCGCGGCCCGCGGCCTGCTCGTGCGTGCAGCCCTTGATGTTGAGGTGCAGCAGCACCAGCTCGCACCACTCGCGCGGTTTGTTCAGCCGGGACGCCAGGCCGTCGAAGGGCTGCGCCAGCAGGGCGTGGACCTCGCCATGCACGAGGTCGCCTTCCTCGACCGAGCTGACCACCAGCGGCACGCCCAGCGGGCTGGCCAACAGCGTCGCCCGCAAGGCCTGGAGGCGGCCGGCCAGCGCCTGGGCGGTGTCGTCCCTGGCCTGCGCCGCGCCGCCCAGCAGGACCCCGCCGGCGCAGGCCAGCGCGACCAGGGCACCGAGCCACGAACTGCAGCGCCGACGCACGGCCGCCCAGAGCCTGCGATTCATGTCTTCACAGGCTCTCAGCCCAGTCGCCGGCCCAGCGCGGCGGCCAGCCGCGCCGCAGCCGTGTCGACATCGGCGCCCACGCCCAGCGTGCGCAGGTCCACCGTCTGCAGGCCCGCATAACCGCAGGGATCGATGCGCGAGAACGGCTCCAGGTCCATCGCCACGTTCAGCGCCAGGCCGTGGTAGCAGCAGTGCCGGCTGATCTTGATGCCCAGCGCCGCGATCTTGCCCAGGCCGTGAAACGGGTCCGCGCCGACCGGTTCCAGGCGCGCGTGGCCAAACGGATCCGCCAGCCGCACGTAGACGCCCGGGGCACCGCGCACGCGGTGGCCGGTGATGCCGTACGAAGCCAGGGTGTCGAGCACCGCCTCCTCGATACGGAAGACATATTCCTTGACGTAGAGGCCCAGTCGCCGCAGGTCCAGCAGGGGGTAGGCCACCACCTGCCCCGGCCCGTGGTAGGTGACCTGGCCGCCGCGGTCGGTGCGCAGCACCGGGATCTCGCCGGCGGCCAGCACATGCGCTTCGTGTCCGGCCACGCCCTGCGTGAAGACGGGCTCGTGTTCGACGAGCCAGAGCTGGTCCTCGGTGTCGGGGCCGCGCGCCGCGGTGTAGTCGCGCATCGCGGCCTCGACTTCGGCGCAGGGGCGGCGGCCCAGGTTGATCGTATGCATGACGGGGAAGAGTCTAGCGGCCGCTGCGTTGCACAATGGATGGCCTCACAGACTGCTGCACCCAGCCCCGCACAGCCATGCAAGTCCCCACCTTAGAGAACAAGCCCACTTCCAAGGTCCACCTCATTGGCGGCGAAAAGGGCGGCGTCGGCAAGTCGATGATGTCGCGCCTGCTGGCGCAGTACTTCATCGACCACCAGCTGCCCTTCGTCGGCTTCGACACCGACCGCTCGCACGGCTCGCTGATGCGCTTCTACGCCGACTACGCGTCGCCGGTGCTGGTCGACCGCTACGAGGCGCTGGACAAGATCATCGAGGACGCCGTCGAACAAGCCGGCAGCCGCGTGCTCGTCGACCTGGCCGCGCAGACGCACGAGCCACTGGTGAAGTGGATGGACGAATCCGGCGTGCTCGACATGGCCGACCTCTCCGGCATCACGCTCAACTACTGGCACGTGATGGACTCGGGCCGCGATTCGGTGGACCTGCTGGCGCGGCTGCTCGACCGCTTCGGCCAGCGCCTGCACTACGTGCTGGTGCGCAACCAGTTGCGCGGCGACGACTTCGGCCAGCTCGAACGTTCGGGTCAGCTCGAACGTGCGCTCGGCCTGGGCGCCCGCGTCGTCGACATCAAGCGACTGCACGACGCCGTGGTGCAGAAAATCGACGCCCGCAACGCCAGCTTCTGGCTGGCCAAGAACGGCTCGGCGATCGATGGCCCGGGACTGGGGCTGATGGAGCGCCAACGGCTCAAGCTGTGGCTGAACCATGCCTTCGGCGAGATCACCAAGGTCGGCGCCTAGCAGCGGCGGATGGCGGTGGCTGCGGCGCCGGCCGGCCGATGGCGTATCTTCTGCCCCTCTCCCCTCTCCTACCCAGGAACCTGCGCGAACGTGAACTCTATAGCCCCCGACCCAGGAACCTGCGCCAGTGTGAACTGCATGGCGCCCTCTCCCGCCTGGGCGGCAGAGGGCTGGGGTGAGCTTTACCGACGGGTGCCGGGCACCGAAGACCTGGCGCGGGTGCAGGGGCACAGCCATGAGTGAGACCCCGCTCGAAGGGGTACCGCCGTCGCCGCACCCGCTGGCGCGGCTCGCCCACCCCGGCACCGTGCGCGCGCGTTGCGCGGCCATCACACGCTCGGTGGCCAACAACGTCAGCACCCATTTCACGCTCGACCGCAGCCAGCTGCCGGCCGCCGCCGAGCGTGTGGCGGCGCTGACGCTGCGGCGCTACCCCGACCTGAACATCCCCTGTCACAGCCGCTGGCGCCACTTCGAGGCCGGCGACGTCGATCGCAAGGCCGAGTTCGACGCGCTGCTGGCCGGCCGTTCGGTGGCCGAGATGGCGCGCGCGCGCTTCGACCTCACGGTGCTGAGCGTGCTGCTCGGCGCCGGTGCCGGCGGCCGCTGGTCTTACGCCGAACGGCACGAGGTCGCCGCCGCGGCGCTGCCGGTGCAGCGCCATGCCAGCGACGAGCTGCTGGCCTTGCTCGACCGCGCGGCCAAGGGGCCGGCGGCGGCCGCCGCCGGCATTCCCAATGACGGTCGCGACGACAGCCCCCACGACACCGCCACCACCGGCCCCGCGCCGGCACCCGCAGCTGCGCCGGCACGGGCCCAGAGCGGCGCCGATGCCGGCGGCGTCTATGCGCGCTCCGAAGGCCTGGCCGTGGCCAGCCTGCGCGCCTTCGTCGCCGGTGTCTTCTCGGCGTCGAAGAGCGACCCACTGCGAGCCGATGCCACCACGCTCAAGCTGGTGGACGCGGCCGTGCTGCGCGGCGTGTTCCAGGTCGCGCCGGCCAACCCCATGGTCGGGCTGGAGGGCCGTGCCGGGCTCGTCAGCCGACTCGGCGACGTGCTGGCTGCAGAGGCCGCGCGCAGCGGCCTGCAGGCGCGGCCCGGCCTGCTGTACGACCAGCTCACCGCCGGCGGCACGCGCACCGAAGTCAGCGCCGCCGAGGTGCTGGGCGCGGTGCTGCGCGTGTTGTCACCGATCTTCACCAGCGGCAGCCGCGTGCAGGGTCTGCCGGCCGGTGACGCATGGCCGCACCGCTGGGCCGGTGCCGCCGTCGGCGGCAACACCATCGACACCACCACCGACGGCTGGGTGCCCTTGCACAAGCTCGGCCAGTGGCTGAGCTACTCGCTGGTGGAGCCGCTGCAGTGGGCCGGCGTGCAGGTGACCGGGATCGACGCGCTGACCGGCCTGCCCGAATACCGCAACGGCGGCCTGCTCATCGACTGCGGCGTGATCGTGCCGCGCGACGCGCGCGACCTGGCGCGCACATGGAAGCCGGGCGACGAGTTCATCGTCGAATGGCGCGCCCTCACGGTGACACTGCTCGACGAACTGGCCACGCTCGTGCGCGCGCGTCTGGGCAAGACGGCCGCAGAACTGCCGCTGGCCTGCATCCTGGAAGGCGGCACCTGGGCCGCCGGGCGCGCGATCGCTGCCGAACTGCGCAGCGACGGCGCGCCGCCGCTGACGATCGACAGCGACGGCACGGTGTTCTGAGCGCCTGCGGCAAGGGCCGCAGGGCGGTACTTCGTCTAGAGCGCAGGCGCCTTCTTGGCCGCTGCCTTCTTGGCCGGCGCCTTCTTGACAGCTGCCTTCTGGGCCGGCGCCTTCTTGGCGGCGGCCTTCTTCGCCGGCGCAGCAGCCGCCTTCTTCGCAGGCGCTGCAGCGGCCTTGCGCGCAGCGGGCTTCTTCGCCGCCGGGGCCGCGCGTTTGGCAGCCGCCTTCTTCTTCGAGGCCATCGCCTGCTCGACCTTCACGGCGGCCTTCCTCGCCCCCGTGGCCGCGGCCTTGACCTGGCGCTTGACGGCGCGCTCGGCCTTGCCCAGCGCCTTCTCGCCATCGGCCTTGGCAACCTTGGCCTTGCGCTGCGCCTGGCCGATGGCCTTCTTGGCTTCGACCTCGACCTCGTGCACCTTGCGCTGCACCTCGGCCTTGGCTGCACGCGCCTTCTTCTCGACCACGGCCGACGCCTTCTTCACCTCGCGCCTGGCGTCCGCCGCGGCGCCTTCAGCGCGCTTGACGAGCGATGCGCCCATCTCTTGTGCCTTGTCCTTGGCCGCCTCCACGGCGTCGCCGATCTTGGTCATCAGACTCTTCTTCGTTGCCATCTCGATGCTCCTCTAGTGTGTGAGACGCTGGACCCCGCCCAATGATCGGCATCATGATCACCGACACCTGCCATGAGTGGACCAGCGGAGCATGACGGGCAGCTTGACGGCGGTCAATGCTTGATGCCCGGCCGGTGGCAGGGCCGCAGCTTCGGTACAACGGGCGAGCGCACGCGCCACGCTTCATGCCGCTGGCCGCACCAGGGCTCGCGCGCGTTCAGCCGCACCGCTGCCGACATGGCCCGCCAGTGCCAAGGCCGCGCCTGCGGCCAGCAGGCGCTGGAAGACCGCGCTCACGCCCGCCGCGCTGACGGCGTCGAGCCGCGCCAACTGTTCGTCGCGCGGCCGCACGCGGCCGAGCGCGAACAGGTCCAGTGCGGCCTGCTCCATGCGCTGCGCCGGGCGGTCGCGGTCGCGCAACAGGCGCACGGCAAGCTGGTTGCGCGCGCGCTGCAGGTCCATCGCCTCGGTGGCCCGTGCCTGGCGCGCCAGCAGCTTCATCAACTCGCGCAGGCACTCGTCGAGCTTGTCGGGTGCGACCGAGGCCTCGATGACGAATTGCCCGCACAGGTCGTAGCGGTCGGCCGTGCAGGAGGCGTGGTAGACGAGGCCGCGCCGTTCGCGCAGTTCGCTGAGCAGCGGTGAGCTCATGCCTTCGCCGAAGACCGCCGCTGCCAGTTCGCTGGCCGGGTCGTCGTCGCTACGGCCAGCGATCGGAAATCCCAGCACCAGGTGCGTCTGGCTGCTGCCCGGCAGACGCCGCGAGCGCACACCCCCGGCGTACACCGGCGGCATCACGCCCTCGCCCTGCCCTTGCGGCAGGGCGCCGAAAGCCACCTCGACTTCGCGTGCGATGTGATCGGGGTCGATCGGGCCGGCGGCCACGACGACGACGTTGCCGCCGCAGTAATGGCGTGCCACCCAGCGCACGAGGTCGGCGCGCTGCAGGCGTTCGATGTTGCCGCGCGGGCCGATCACCGCCTGCGCCGCCGGGTGCAGGCCCCAGCAGGCGTGGTCGAACAGCTGGTAGGCGGTGTCCATGGGGTCGTCGGCGACTTCGATGGCCTCCTGCAGCAGCACCTCGCGCTCGCGCGCCAGCTCGGCCTCGGGGAAGGTGGCGTGCTGCACGATGTCGGCCAGCATGTGCACGAAATCCGCCGCGTGCTCGCCGCGGCCGCGCATGTAGTAGGCAGTGTGGTCCTTGTCGGTGTGGGCGTTGACCTCGGCGCCCAGGCACTCGGCGTCGAGGTTGATGCGGTGCACGTCGCGCCCGGCGGTGCCCTTGAAGACCATGTGCTCGACGAAATGACTGATGCCGTTGAGCGCCCGCGGCTCGTGGGCGCTGCCGGCGCGCACGTAGACGCCCACACTCGCGGTCTGCAGGTGCGGCAGCGGGATCGTGACGACGCGCACGCCATTGGCCAGCAGCACGACGGCGGTCTGGGCGTCGCCGGCCTCGGGGCGGGCGAGAGTCATGTTCATGCGCAATCCTGTGCTCGGCGACCTTGCCTGGGCGAAGCGTCGAATGTAGACGCCCGCACTGGCGGCCGGCGCGGCGCTGGTCACGCCTGGCACGCCGCCACGGCCGATGCGATCATCGTGACCCCGCAGCCGTCCGCGCCAGCCGCTGGCCCCGCCATGACCTTCCTCGTTCCGATGCGCCTCGAAGTGTTCGCCGACGTCATGGCCTCGTCGATTGCGGCCTATGCCAGCGACAACGTGGCTGCCGGCCGCTGGCCGGAGGCCGGCGCGCTCGCGCGCTCGCGCGCTGAATTCCAGAGCGAGCTGCCGCAGGGCCTGGCCACGCCCGACAACGTCCTGCTCGAGATCCGCGCCACGGCAGGCGGCCCGCTCGTGGGCCACCTGTGGTTCGCGGTGCAGTCGCAGCACGGCCGCCGCACGGCCTTCGTCTACGACGTGGAGGTGCGGCCCGAGCACCGCCGTCAGGGCCACGCCCGTCGCGCCTTCGAGGCACTGGAGTCGCTGGCCGGCGAACTCGGCGTCAGGACGACGCCTTCACGCTCGCGCGCCGCCGCGCCCACCACGCCACCTTCTACGGCTTCATGCTGTGCCTCGCGGCGACCTCGGTCGGCACGCTGTACCACTACGCCTTCGGCTGGCTGGCACCCTACGGTTACACCAGCCTGCCCAAGCTGCTGGGCACCGCGGGTGGCGCGCTGCTGGCTGCCGGTACGATCTGGCTGTGGCGCCTGAACCGGCGCCGGCATCCGCTGCACGGCGACCCCGCGCAGCAGACCATGGACCGCGGCTTCATCGCGCTGCTGTTCCTGACGGCGGCCACCGGCCTGGTGCTGATGGCGCTGCACACGACGCCGGCGCTGCCGCTGCTGCTGGCGCTGCACCTGGGCGCGGTGCTGGCGCTGTTCGCGACGCTGCCCTACGGCAAGTTTGCGCACGGCGTCTACCGTGGCGCCGCGCTGTTGAAGTGGGCGATCGAAAAACGACGGCCGAGCACCATCGCGCTCGGCGATGACTGACCTCGAGGAGACGATCCGATGAACATCCGCAACGCACTGGCCGGCGCCCTCGCGCTGGCGCTGATGGCCACCGCCGCGGCGCAGGAACTGCCGAAGAAGATCACCATCGTCGTCGGCTTCGCCGCCGGCGGGGCCGCCGACCACGCCGCACGCGTCGTCGCCAAGCGGATGGGCGAGAACCTGGGCGCCACCGTCGTGATCGACAACAGGGCCGGCGCCAGCGGCAACATCGCACACCAGGCCGTGGCCAACGCCGAGCCCGACGGCTCGGTGATCCTGCTCGGCTCGGTCGGCCCGCTGGCGATCGCGCCGCACATGATGAAGCTCGGCTATGACGCGCAGAAGGACCTGGCGCCACTGACCATGGGCATGAACTTCCCGAACGTGCTGGTCGTGCCACCCAGCCTGGGCGTGAAGACCCTGACCGAACTCATCGCGCTGGCCAAGAAGCAGCCGGGCGTGCTGAACTACGGCTCCACCGGCGCCGGCTCGGCGTCGCACCTGGCGGGCGAGCTCTTCAACCAGCGCGTCGACGTCGTACACATCCCCTACAAGGGCGGCGCCCCGGCAGTGACCGAACTGCCGGGCGGCAGCTTGTCGATGTACTTCGCGACCCTATCCACCGCCGGCCTGCTGCCCGCGCCCGGCACGCGCGACGAACTGGCCAATCACGTCGACGCCGAATCGAAGACCTGGGGCAAGGTCATCGTCGACCGCAAGATCACTGCGAATTGAGCCCTGCCGCAGCGCCCCACACGCCGGCCGAGCTGTTCCGGGCCTGCTCGTGGATCGCGCTGCAGGGCTTCGGCGGCGTGCTCGCCGTCATCCAGCGCGAACTGGTGGAGCGGCGCGGCTGGCTGACGCCTGAGCAGTTCGTCGAGGACTGGGCGGTGGCGCAGATCCTGCCCGGGCCGAACGTCGTCAACCTGATGCTGATGCTCGGTGACCGCTGGTTCGGCGTGCGCGGCGCGCTAGCCGCGGTGGCCGGCATGCTGGTGCTGCCGCTGGGTGTGCTGATCCCGCTGGTGCTGGCCCTGGCCAGCGTCGGCGATACAAGCGCGGCCCAGGGTGCGCTGCGCGGCATGGGCGCGGTGGCCGCCGGGCTGGTGGCCGGCACCGCGTTGAAGCTGGCGGCTCCGCTCGCCAACAACGTACTCGGGCGCGCGCTGTGCGCCCTGGCCGTGCTGGGCATGTTTGCCGCGGTGGCGTTGTGGCGCTTGCCGCTGGCCTGGGCCCTGCTGATGATCGCCGGGCCTGCCTGCGCCTGGGCCTGGCAGCGGCTGGGGCCGGCGCGATGACGGCGGCCGACTGGGCCGGCTTCGCGCTGCATCTGCTGGGCCTGTCGCTGCTGGCCGTGGGCGGCGCGATGGCCGTGGCGCCCGACCTGCATCGTTATCTCGTGGTGCAGCAGGGTTGGCTGGACGACGCGCAGTTCAGCGCCTCGATCGCGCTGGCGCAGGCGGCGCCCGGGCCCAACGTGCTGTTCATTGCGCTGCTGGGCTGGAACGTCGGTCTGCAATCCGGCGGCTTGGCCGTCGCGGCGCTGGGGCTGACGCTGGCGCTCGTTGGCATCCTGTTGCCGAGCTCGCTGCTGACGCTGGCGCTCACGCGCTGGGCGCACCGCCACCGCGAGGACCGCACGGTGCGCGCCTTCAAGCAGGGCATGGCGCCGGTGGTCGTCGGGCTGCTGCTGGCCACGGCCTGGATCGTGGCCACGGCGCAGAGCGGGCCGCACGGCCTGGCGCCGCTGGGCGCTCTGGCGGCCGGGGTGGCGCTGGTCGTCTGGCGCACGCGCTTGCACCTGCTGTGGTTGCTGGGCGCGGGCGCGCTGCTCGGGGGCTTCGGCATCGTCTGAACGGCGCGGCGGGAGGACGAGGCGGGGGGAGGTCAGCGTTTGGCCGCGCCGAACGTGACTACGCCCGGCATGCCGGGCGTAGTCTCAGGGGCGCGGGGCCGGGCTTAGAAGCTGGTCCAGTCGCCGTCGGTGCCGGTCTTGGCCGGCACAGCTGCCGCCGCCACGGCCACCGCAGGCATTGCAGCTGTCGCAGACACCGCAGGCACCGCAGCCACCGGGGTCTTGGCCTTGGCCTTGCCGAAGCTCGGCCGCGTCACGTTCTTCGCGCGGTCGGGCCCGCGACGCTCTGCCCCAGCCCTGGCCGGCGCGGCAGCCACCGCCGCTGCGTCCTGGGCGAGCTTGAACACCGCCACCGCCTGCACCAGTTGCTGCGCCTGGCCCTTCAGGCTCTCGGCCGCGGCGGCGCTTTCTTCCACCAGCGCGGCATTCTGCTGCGTCGCCTGGTCCATCTGGCTCACCGCCTCGCCCACCTGCGCCACGCCCGAGCTCTGCTCGTTGGACGCCGCGCTGATCTCGCCCATGATGTCGGTCACGCGTTTGATCGAGGCCACGATCTCCGTCATCGTCGTTCCGGCCTGGTCCACCAGCGCCGTACCCTGCGCGACGCGCTCGACGCTGGCCGTGATCAGGCCCTTGATCTCCTTGGCCGCCTCGGCGCTGCGCTGCGCCAGGTTGCGCACTTCACCGGCCACGACCGCGAAGCCGCGGCCCTGCTCGCCGGCACGCGCCGCTTCCACCGCGGCGTTGAGGGCCAGGATGTTGGTCTGGAAGGCGATGCCGTCGATGACGCTGATGATGTCGGCGATCTTCTTGCTGCTGTCGTTGATGCCCTTCATCGTCTGCACGACCTGGCCGACGACTTCGCCGCCCTTGACGGCCACGGTGGAGGCGCCAAGCGCCAGTTGATTGGCCTGCCTGGCGTTGTCGGCGTTCTGCCTCACCGTCGAGCCGAGCTGCTCCATCGACGCGGCGGTTTCTTCCAGCGCGCTGGCTTGCTCCTCGGTGCGCTGGCTGAGGTCCTGGTTGCCCTGCGCGATCTGCTGGCTGGCGCTGGCCACGCCCTCGGAGCCCTGGCGCACCTGGCGCACGGCATCGGTCAGGCCGTGCTGCATGGCCTGCAGCGCCGCCATCAGGCTCGTGGAGTCACCCGGCTTCAGAGCGATGGGCGTGCTCAGATCGCCGGCGGCCACTGCACGGGCCAACTGCACCGCGGCTCGCGGCTCGCCACCCAACTGGCCCAGCAGGCTGCGGGTGATGAGCAGGGCCATCGCGGCCCCCAGCACGAGCGCCGCCACCAACAGCCCCAGCACCACGCTCCTGGTCTGCACGGAAGTCGTGTGGGCCGCTGTTGCCGCCGTATGGCCGCCCTCGAAGTTGAACCGGGTGATCGCTGTCAACGCGCGCAGCGCTTCGTCCAGATTCATGGATGAAGCGCCATCGGCAATGTCGGCAGCATCGGTCTGCTTCTTGTCGCGGCCCAGGGCCAGCACCTGCTGGCTGAACCTCTGGTACTCGGCCCAGCCCTTGTCGAAGGCGGCCAGCAGCTTGGCTTCGTCTTCGCCCACCACCAGCGCCTTGTAAGCGGCCAGCGAGGTGGCAACCGTCTTGCGCGCGGCGGCGAACTTCTCCTCGTATTCGGAGTGATAGCTGCGGTCGTCGGTACGGCTGTGCTTGAGCTCCAGGTCGCGCATCTCGATGATGGCGGCGCGAGCCTCGGCGAGGTGCCCCACGCCGGCCAGCCACTTGCCTTCGAGTTCACGCGCGCGTTCGTCCGCCTTGCCCAGCGACAGCACCGACACCGCGCCGAGCAAGGCCATCAGCACCAGCACCATGGCGAAACCGGCGGCGAACTGGCGCCCCACGTTCATGCGGGCGAATGCGTTCGTCGCCACGGTCAGGATCTTCATCGTGTTTGGTTCCTGGAAGGGATCACACCGCACGGGCGGCCATTGCACGCAGGGCGGCACGCCCACGGCTCGAGCCTTCGACTCATTTCTTGTGGCCGATGTAGCTCACGCCGATGATCTTGCCGCCGGCGTCCTTGATCGGGTTGTAGCAGGCGTCGAAGGCGGTGCCGAGCACGTCGATCGGGCCGCAGTACTGCTGACCCTGGCTGACGGCGGCGTAGGCGGCGTTGCGCGCCAACTGGGTACCGATGCCGCGCTTGCCCTCGGGCGTGAGCACGTTGGTGCTAACGCGGACGAACTCTTCGCCGTCCTTCACGAACACCGTGGCGGTGGCGCTGTGGGCCTTGCGCACGGCGTCCACGACGTCGTAGTTGTTGATCTTGCGCTCGCCGAAGTAGATGGCCGGCACGGTCTTGCCGGCCAAGGTATCGGTGCCTTCGAGCTTGGCAGCGCCGATCTTGGCCAGGCGCGCATCGAGGTCGGCGATGGTGGCCTTGGGGTCGTAGGCCAAGGCCGATATCGACGTCGCGAACACGGCCATCGCGGCCAGGGCATGGGGGAAGGTTTTCAAGGTCGCACTCCGCTGAGCAATGGGTTGAGATCCGGCAGGCAAGCCGGTCCTTGGGGGCTTTCGGCAGTGTGGTCAGAAACCTGAGGCACGGTCGCCCGAAAAGGGGGCACCAAGTCGGGCATTTCACAGGGAGTTGCCATGCGCGCGACCGAATGGATGGCACTACAGTGCATCACGGCCGCGCGCCGGCACGCTCCCGCGGCGTTCAGCAACAGGGCACGCCGGGCCGATACCAAGGTACGGGCGGAAGGGCCCGCTTCTCGGCCTTCACTGCTCCCCATGACATCGAGCGGGCAGCGCAAGGCACGGCGCTGGTGGACCAGGCCGGCACGACGATGACCGAAGTGGTCAGCTCGATCAAGCGCGTGACCGACATCATGGGCGAGATCAGTGCTGCATCCAGCGAGCAGAGCTCGGGGGTGGCGCAGGTGGGCGAGGCGGTGAGCCAGATGAACCAGGCGACACAGCAGAACGCCGCGCTGGTGGAGGAAAGCGCTGCCGCGGCCGAGAGCCCGAAGGCCCAGGCGCAGCAGCTGGTGCGGGCGGTGGCGGTGTTCAAGCTGGCGCACGGTGGAGCAGTGCACCATGCAGCCGCAGCGCCCGCACCGGGCCACGCCAGCGTCGAGCGCCGCGGCCCGGACCGGGCCAGGAACGTGGCGCGGCCGCCGTTCGGCCAGAACAAGGCCAGGACAACGGCAGCCCCGGCGGCGGCGCCAGCCGCGCTGGCCACGGCAACCGCAGCGGTGCCGGCCAAGACCGGCACCGACGGCGACTGGACCAGCTTCTAAGCATGGCCCCGCGCTGAGCAGGCAACGCCCGGCATGCCGGGCGTTGCCACTTCCGGCCGTTCAGTCGTCGAGCCCCAACTCCTGGATCTTGCGCGTGATGGTGTTGCGGCCGATGCCCAGGCGCTGCGCGGCTTCGATGCGGCGGCCGCGTGTCAGGTCGAGTGCGGTGTGGATGAGGCCGCCTTCGAAGAGCCGGGTCAGCGACGCCCAGACCTCGGGCTCGCCGGCCTCGAGCCGCCGCCGCGCCTCGCGCTCCAGCTCGGCCAGCCAGCTGGCCGTGGACGCCGGAGCAGTTTCGGCGGCCGCCGGCAGCGCCGCCGGCGACGCGCCGGCCACGGCATCCGCGGGCGCGGCAGGCACGGCCGGCGCCGTCGGCACACCCAACAGTTCGGGCGGCAGGTCCTTGGGTTCGACGACCTGCGCCGGCGCCATGACGGTGAGCCAGTGGCACAGGTTTTCCAGTTGCCGCACGTTGCCCGGAAAGTCGAAGGTGGCCAGCCGCGCCAGAGCGCTGTCAGTGATGCGCTTGGCCTCGACGCCGAGCTCGCGCGCGCTCTTGCCGAGGAAGAAGCGCGTCAGCATCGGAATGTCGTCGCGCCGCTCGCGCAGCGGCGGCAGGCGCAGCCGGATGACGTTGAGGCGGTGGTACAGGTCTTCGCGGAAGCCGCCCTGGCGCACACGCTCTTCCAGGTTCTGGTGCGTGGCCGCGATGACGCGCACATTGGTCTTCAGCGGCTGGTGGCCGCCGACGCGGTAGAACTGGCCGTCGGACAGCACGCGCAGCAGCCGCGTCTGCAGGTCGAAGGGCATGTCGCCGATCTCGTCCAGGAACAGCGTGCCGCCGTCGGCCTGTTCGAAGCGGCCGCGGCGCGTCGTCTGCGCGCCGGTGAAGGCGCCGCGCTCGTGGCCGAAGAGTTCGCTCTCGAGCAGGTCCTTGGGGATCGCCGCGGTGTTGATGGCGACGAACGGCCCCTGCGCGCGCGGGCTGTGCTTGTGCAAGGCACGCGCCACGAGTTCCTTGCCGGTGCCCGACTCGCCGGTGATCATCACCGTGACATTGCTCTGGCTCAGCCGCCCGATGGCGCGGAACACGTCCTGCATGGCGCCGGCCTGGCCCAGCATCTCGGGCGCCTGCGCCTGTGCCGCGTCGGCCACTTCCTCGCGCAGGCTTTCCTCGACCGCGCGGCGGATCAGCTCCACCGCCTTGTTCACGTCGAAGGGCTTGGGCAGGTACTCGAAGGCGCCGCCCTGGAAGGCCGAGACGGCGCTGTCGAGGTCGGAGTAGGCCGTCATGATGATCACCGGCAGCCCCGGGTGGCGCCGCTTGACCTCGGCCAGCAGGTCGATGCCGCTGCCGCCCGGCATGCGGATGTCGCTCACCAGCACCTGCGGGGCGTCGTCTTGCAGCGCCTTGAGCACCTCGCGCGGGCTGGCGAAGCAGCGCACCTGGAACTCTTCGCGCTGCAGCGCCTTCTCGAGCACGAAGCGGATGGATTGATCGTCGTCGACGACCCAGATGGGTTTCATGCTGGCGTGGCGCCGTCAGGGCAGCGGAATGAGGATCTTGAACACCGTGCGTCCGGCGACGCTGTCGCAGTCGATCGTGCCGTGGTGTTGTTGCACGAAGGTCTGCGCCAGCGTCAGCCCGAGCCCGGAGCCACCGTCGCGCCCTGACACCAGTGGGTGAAAGATGCGGTCCCGGATGGCCTCGGACACGCCCGGCCCGTTGTCCTCTATATGCAATTCCAGTGCCAGACGGAAACGCTGGCGGCCGAAGGTGGCCTGGCGGGCAACGCGCGTGCGCAGCACGATGCGCGCGTCCCCGGCCGCGATGCGTTCGCCCAGCACCTGGGTGGCGTTGTGCACGATGTTGAGCACGGCCTGGATGAGCTGCTCGCGGTCGCCGCGGAATTCGGGGATCGAGGTGTCGTAGTCGCGCGCCACCGTCAGCCCGCGCGGGAACTCGGCCAGGATCAGCGAGCGCACGCGCTCGCAGACCTCGTGGATGTTGACGTCGGCCATGACCTGCGGCCGCCGGTGCGGCGCCAGCAGGCGGTCGACCAGGGCCTGCAGGCGGTCGGCCTCATGGATGATGACGCGGGTGTACTCGGTGAGCTCACGCGAGGTGACCTCCATGGCCAGCAGTTGCGCCGCACCCCGGATGCCGCCGAGCGGATTCTTGATCTCGTGCGCCAGGTTGCGCACCAGTTCCTTGTTGGCCTGCGCCAGGCCATGCGTGCGCTCTTCGCGGTCGAGGCGGATCTGCTGCTCGATCTCGATCATCTCCACCAGCACGCAGCCGGGCCAGTCGGTCAGGCAGACGATGATGTGCACCGGCACCTCGCCGCCGGCGGCGCCCAGGCGTTTCATCTGTGCGTCGAAGCGGCTGCTGGCCACCTGCTGGCCGGCCACCCTCACCAGCGTCTCGCGCAGTTGCTCCGGGTCGGCCATCCAGTCGAGCACGCTGCCGCGCTGCAGGGCGCGCCGCGACAGGCCGACGGTGTTTTCGAGCGTGGCATTCGCGAGCAGGCAGCGGCCCTCGGCGTCGGCCAGGGCCACCATGGTGGCCAACTGGTCGTAGGCATCGAAGTCGATCGGCGGCAACTGGGCGGTCACTGGGGCCCTCCACAGCCGGCGGCCGCACCCGCCAGGCGGCAGCGAGCGCTCTGCCCAGCCTGCGCGCTCACTGCTGCAGCTTGGCCATCTCGCGCCGCAAGGCCGCGATGTCGGCTTCCTTGCGCGCCAGCGCCGCCCGCATCTCGGCGACGCGGTCGATGTAACGCTGGTAGTTGCGCTCGTCGCCGCGGCGCTCGGGTTCGCCGTTGTTGAACTCCTTGCGCAGTTCGGCCAGGCGCTGTTCCTCGCGCTGCAGTTCGTCGCCGAGGATGCGGCGCGCGTCGCTGTCGCGGGTGCGCTGCGCCGCGGGGTCGACCTTGCCTTCACCGGGCCGTGCCGCAGCCGCGGGCGCCGAAGCCGGCGCACGAGGGCGGGGGGCCTGCACGATGGTCACCGGCGCGCCTTCGATGGTGCGGCAGCCGCGATCGCGCGCTTCCTGCACGCTGAGCGTGTCGGTGTAGAGCACGGGTGGGCCGGGACAGCGGTAGACCGGCCTTGCCGTGTCCTGACCGTGAGCCGCCGGCGGCACGGCCGCGCACAGTGCGGCCGCCGTGGCCAGGGCCTGCCATGCGGCAGGGCGGCGGGGTTGCAGGGTCGCTTCAGCCATGGGCGGATTGTGGCGCAGGCCGCCGCTGTCGCCGGCGTGTCCCCTCGTGCCACGAAAAAGGCGGGCCCACGGGCCCACCGCCTACAGCGAGTAGTACATGTCGAACTCGAGCGGGTGCGTGGTCATGCGGAAGCGCTGCACCTCCTGCATCTTGAGTTCGATGTAGGCGTCGATGTAGGTGTCGGTGAAGACGCCGCCCTTGGTCAGGAAGGCGCGGCCCTTGTCCAGGTAGTCCAGCGCCTGGTCCAGGCTGTGGCAGACGGTCGGGATCTTGGCGTCCTCTTCCGGCGGCAGGTGGTAGAGGTCCTTGGTGGCGGCTTCACCGGGGTGGATCTTGTTCTCGACGCCGTCCAGGCCGGCCATCAGCAGCGCGGCGAAGCCCAGGTAGGGGTTCATCAGCGGATCGGGGAAACGCGCCTCGATGCGGCGCCCCTTGGGGTTGGCCACGTAGGGGATGCGGATCGACGCCGAGCGGTTGCGCGCCGAATAGGCCAGCTTCACCGGCGCCTCGAAGCCCGGCACCAGGCGCTTGTAGCTGTTGGTGCCGGGGTTGGTGATGGCGTTCAGCGCCCGCGCGTGCTTGATGATGCCGCCGATGTAGTGCAGCGCGAATTCGCTCAGGCCGCCGTAGCCGTCGCCCGCGAACAGGTTCTTGCCGTCCTTCCACACGCTCTGGTGCACGTGCATGCCGCTGCCGTTGTCGCCGACCACGGGCTTGGGCATGAAGGTCGCCGTCTTGCCATAGGCATGGGCGACGTTGTGGATGATGTACTTCTGCAACTGCCGCCAGTCGGCGCGCTGCACCAGGGTGCTGAAGCGGGTGCCGATCTCGTTCTGGCCGGCGCCCGCCACTTCGTGGTGGTGCACTTCGACCGGGATGCCGCACTGCTCGAGCAGCAGGCACATCTCGGAACGCATGTCCTGGAAGCTGTCGACCGGGGGCACCGGGAAGTAGCCGCCCTTGACGGTGGGGCGGTGGCCCATGTTGCCGCCTTCGAGGTCCTTGTTCGTGGCCCAGGACGCTTCTTCGGAGCTGATCTTGACCGAGCTGCCGTCCATGCCGATGTGCCAATGGACCTGGTCGAAGATGAAGAACTCGGGCTCGGGGCCGAAGTAGGCAGCGTCGCCGATGCCGCTGCTCTTCAGATACGCCTCGGCGCGCTTGGCCAGGCTGCGCGGGTCGCGCTCGTAGGGCTTGCCGTCGCCGGGTTCGAGAACGTCGCAACTCAGGATCACCGTCGGCTCTTCGTAGAAGGGGTCGAGGTTGGCGGTGTTGGGGTCGGGCATGAGCAGCATGTCGCTGGCCTCGATGCCCTTCCAGCCGGCGATCGACGAACCGTCGAAGGCATGGCCGGAGATGAACTTGTCTTCGTCGAAGTGGGAAACAGGCACGGTCACGTGCTGTTCCTTGCCGCGGGTGTCGGTGAAGCGGAAGTCGACGAACTTGACTTCGTTCTCCTTCACCATCTTCATGACGTCGGCAACGGTCTTGGCCATTCAAATCTCTCCTAGCGGGGCTCGTGGATTGGGTTCGGTCTTGGGCAGCAGACGGGGCAGGCCCCGACAGGATGCACCTCAATTTAGCAGAATCCATGCCCGCATCCGGGCACCATCTCGCCCGGCATCGACAGGCCTGCGCATCGAGTCGGTGCGGGAAATCGCACCAATAAAGGGCCTTCTGGCCAAGGTCAGCGCACCAGTTCAGGGCCCAGGCGCGCGCCGGCCTGCTCCAGACCCGCGCGCAGCGCGGCGTAGGCCTGCGCCGGGTCAGCCGCGCTCTTGACGCCGAGCTCGATGTGGCGGCCCCACTGCGGGTGGTCGACGCTGGGCAGGCTGAACACCCTGACGCCGGGGTAGCGCGCCTCGATGTCCTCCATCAGCGGCGTCAGGCTGGCCTCCATGGTGCCGAAGACGATGACCGAGCGCTCCAGCGTGCGCGCGCCGCCTTGCAGGTGGGCGTAGCGCTGGTCCAGCACCCATTCGATCATCGGCCAGGCCATGACCGGGAAGCCGGGCACGAAGTGCACGTGGCCGCAGGAGAAGCCCGGAATCTTGTTGTACGGGTTGGGGATGATCAGCGCGCCCTGCGGGAACACGCCCATGTTCAGGCGGTGCACGTTGTCGGCGCGCTCGGGATCGAAGGGCTGGCCCTGCTCGGCCGCCACGTCGCGCATGCGCTCCAGGATCAAGGCCCTGGCCTCGGGGTGCAGTTGCAGCGGCACGGCCAGCGCCGCGGCAGCGCACTGGCGCGTGTGGTCGTCGGGCGTGGCGCCGATGCCGCCGGTGCACAGCACCAGGTCGCCGCCGGCAAAGGCTTGCTGCAGCGCCGCGGTGATGCGCGGCCGGTCGTCGCCGACATAGCGCGCCCACGACAGCATCAGCCCCCTCGCGGCCAGCAACTCGATGACCTTGGCCAGGTGCTTGTCCTGGCGTTTGCCCGACAGGATTTCGTCGCCGACGATGATGAGGCCGATGTTCATGCGCTGACGCCCGACTCGATGGTGCTTGCGGCCGACGCCGCCTCGGCGCCGCGCAGGCGCTGCAGCTCGGCCAGGGTGAAGTGCGCGAACCACAGCGCGGCGAAGGCGAAGACCAGCGTGTACAGCCACACCGAGGCCAGCACCAGCAGCGGCGCGAAGATCAGCGTCGCTGCGCTCAGCGCCCACATCATCGACGGCAGCGCACCCAGGTAGCCGCAGAAGATGCCCATGGCCAGCAGGGCCCAGCGCTGGCGGCGCAGGATGAAGTGGCGCTCGACCGCGCTGGCGTGCAGTGCCAGCGCGTCGAAGCCCAGCACGCGGTAAGTCAGCCAGCCCCAGATCAGCGGCGGCAGCACCAGCACCAGGGGCGGCACCAGCCACAGCGGCACGCTCAGCAGCAGTGCCAGCAAGGCCGCCACAGCGCAGGCCAGGGCCCACAGCAGCCCGTGCCACCAGGTCGCGCCACGGCGCTGTTGCAGGTCGGGGAAGCGCCGTGCCGCCACCATGCGCGCGATGACCGGCATCATCAGCGTGGCCACCAGCAACAGTGAGACGAGCACCAGCACCGGCACCGCCAGCGCCACCACGATCATCGGCCCGACCAGCGTTCGCAGCTGGTTTGCACCCACCGATTCCAGCCACTCCAGCATGGCCGAGGTCAGCGCCCACCGCTCCAGCGTGCCGCGCACCGCGGCCACCGCCGGCTCCCAGTAGGCCCAGCCGAGCAGCGCCACCGTGCCGCCCGCCAGCAGCAGCGGCAGCAGCGACCACAGCATCAGCCGCGGATGCAGGCAGTAGGCGGCAGCGCGCCAGAAGGCGTCGAGGACGGCGTTCATGCGGCTTGCGGCACTCGGCTCGCCTTGCCGGTGGTGTGCCCCGGCGAATGGCGCCCCGGCTGCAAGTGCATCCCGGCGCCCAGGATTGCGCAGTCCACCCCATCCATTGCCATCGCCACCTCCACGGCCAGCCCTCCCGGCCGCGATGGTATCCAAGTGCAGGCCCGCCGCCGACCCGGCTGCGGCGGCCGGCGGCGACGCACCTGCCGGACTCGCTGCGCCGACGCTGGCGGGCATCGCCAGTGCCGAATTCCTTACCGGCTGACGGCTGCTGACGCCTCCTAGAATCTTCCTTCCCTACGGAGAGCGTCCATGTCCCCAGCAGAAATCCTGGCCCGGTACGGCCCGCGCGAAGCCATGGCGTACGACGTGGTCATCGTCGGCGCCGGGCCGGCCGGCCTGGCCACCGCGATGCGCCTCAAGCAGATCGACGCCGCCCTGTCCGTGGTGGTGCTGGAAAAGGGCTCCGAACCCGGCGCCCACATCATCAGCGGCGCGGTCATGGACCCGCGTGCGATCACCGAGCTGCTGCCCGACTGGCAGGCCCAGGGCGCGCCGCTGATCCAGCCGGTCACCGCAGACGACGTGCTGTTCCTGAACGCCAGCGGCGCGACGCGCGTGCCGTCGTGGCTGGTTCCCGAGGCACTGAACAACCACGGCAACTACGTCATCAGCCTGGGCGCGGTGGTGCGCTGGATGGCCACGCAGGCCGAGGCCCTGGGCGTCGAGATCTTCCCCGGCTTCGCCGCCGCCGAGGTGCTGTACGACGAACACGGCGCGGTGCGCGGCGTGGCCACCGGCAACCTCGGCGTCGGCAAGGACGGCCAGCCGCACGAAGGCTTCCAGCTCGGCATGGAGCTGCTCGGAAAGTACACGGTGTTTGCCGAGGGCGCGCGCGGGCACCTGGGCAAGCAGCTCATCGCCAGCTTCGACCTCGCCGCCGGGCGCGACCCGCAGACCTACGCCATCGGCATCAAGGAGCTGTGGGAGATCGACCCCGCGCAGGCACGGCCCGGCCTGGTCGTGCACACCGCCGGCTGGCCGATGGACGACCACAGCTACGGCGGCGGCTTCCTCTACCACCTGGAAGGCAACCTTGCGACGCTGGGCCTGGTCACCGGCCTGGACTACCAGAACCCCTGGATCAGCCCTTTCGAGGAGATGCAGCGCTGGAAGACGCATCCGGCCATCCGCGCCCACCTCGAAGGCGGCAAGCGCGTCGGCTACGGCGCGCGCGCGATCGCCGCCGGCGGGCTGAACGCGCTGCCCAGGCTGGTGTTCCCGGGCGGCATGCTGGTCGGCTGCGATGCCGGCATGCTGAACGCGGCACGCATCAAGGGCAGCCACGCGGCGATCAAGAGCGGCGTGCTGGCCGCCGAGGCGATCGCCGAGGCCCTGAAAACCGGCCGCGCGGGCGACGAGCTCACGGCCTACCTCGAAGCCTTCGAGAAGAGCTGGCTGCACGACGAGTTGAAGGCCGCGCGCAACTTCAAGGCCTGGTACAAGAAGGGCAACACCATCGGCTCGCTGATGGCCGGCGTCGAGCAGTGGCTGCTGCCCAAACTCGGGGTGAAGAGCCCGCCGTGGACGATCCGCAACCGCACGCCCGACCACGCCCGGCTGCACGCGGCGGCGCAGGTCGAGCCGATCCGCTATCCGAAGCCCGACGGCGTGCTGACCTTCGACCGCTTGTCCTCGGTGTTCATGAGCAACACCAACCACGAAGAGAACCAGCCCGCGCACCTGACGCTGAAGGACGCATCGGTGCCGGTGGCGGTCAACCTGGAGACCTACGCCGGCCCCGAAAGCCGCTACTGCCCGGCCGGCGTCTACGAGTTCGTGGCCGCCGCCGACGGCAGCCCGCGCCTGCAGATCAACGCCCAGAACTGCGTGCACTGCAAGACCTGCGACATCAAGGACCCGACCCAGAACATCGTCTGGGTCACGCCCGAGGGCGGCGGCGGGCCGAACTACGCGGGGATGTGAGCGCGGTGTTGCTCCCTCTCCCGCCAGGGCGGGAGAGGGTTGGGGTGAGGGTGGGAAGGCAGCACGCCTACACCCTCACCCCTGCCCTCTCCCGCGAGCGGGAGAGGGAGAAACACGAATGCGCTGCGCCCGGGCCGCATCGCGCAGCATGAACAGGTACAACGCCTCGACCTTCTCGCGCGCCCACGGCGTCTTGCGCAGGAACTTCAGGCTCGAGGCCACGCTCGGCTCGCTGGTGAAACAACGCAGCGGGATGCGCTCGCTCAAGCCCGGCCAGCCGTAGTGCGCCACGAGGGCGGCGACGACGGCCTCCAGCGTCATCCCGTGCAGCGGGTTGCGCGGCTGGGTGGGGACAGGCGGCGGCTCGGGCATACCGCCATTCTGGCCGCAGACTTTCCAGACTTCGTACCTGACCCTTACGCGCGCGTTACGGCACGCCGGTCTTAGCCCCGAGGACCCCCGCTCATGCAGCAGATCGACTTCCCCTTGCGCGGCGAGCACATCGCGCTCGACGCCCTGCTCAAGGCCACCGGCCTGGCGTCCAGCGGCGGCCTGGCCAAGGCCCTGGTGGCCGCCGGCCGTGTACAGGTCGACGGCCAGTTGGAACTGCGCAAGACCTGCAAGGTCCGCGCGGGCCAGGTGGTTGCGCTGGCCGGCGTGCGTATCCGGGTGCTGGCCGCCCCGGCGCTGTAGCACGCGTGCAGGCTACGCGGCGCGCCCCATCTGCGCCAGCGCCATCACCGCGCGCTGCACGCCGCCGGCGCCCACCGGGATGCCCTGCACCCGCAGCGCCGCCTCCACCACCGCCAGGCAGCCCAGCACGCCGGCCGGGTTCTGGTCGCCGAGGTGGCCGATGCGGAAGCCGCGCCCCTGCAGCGGCCCCAGTGCGCCGGCAAAGGCAACCTGGAATTCCTCGCGCGCAACGGCACGCAGCGCATCGACGTCGGTGCCCGGCGGCACGGTGATCGTTGTCACGGCGGCCGAGCGGCTGACCCGCTCGCGGGCGAAGAAGTCCATGGCCCCGCCCTCGCGCCAGCCCTCCACCGCCGCGTGCACCAGGCCGGCCAGTTGCCGGTGGCGCGCCAGCACGGCGTCCAGGCCCTCGCGGTGCAGCAGCGCCAGCGCTGCCTCCAGCCCGGCCATCAGGTTTTGCGGCGGCGTGCCGCAGAACTTGCGGTACGACAGTTCGCTCCTGCGCCGCACGAAGTCCCAGTAGTAACGCGGCGCCGGGTTGCGCTCGGCCGCATCGAAGGCCGTGGCGTTGACGGCGACGAAGCCCACGCCCGGCGGGCACATGAGCCCCTTCTGCGACGCCCCCACCGCGACGTCTGCGCGCAGCGCGTCCATGTCGAACGGCTCGGCCGCCAGCGACGCCACGACGTCGACGACGAACAGCGCCGGGTGGTCGGCGGCGTCGATGGCCGCACGCAGCGCGGCCAGGTCGCTGGTGATGCCGCTGGAGGTGTCGGTGTGGACGACGAAGACAGCCGCGATCTCGTGCTGGCGGTCCTCGCGCAGCGCCTGCGTCACCGCCACGGGATCGATCGGCAGGCCTTCATGCCAGGGCGTACGCACGACACGGCGGCCCAGCGCCTCGGTCTCCACGGCCCACGACTCGGAGAAGTGTCCCGTGCCCGGCACCAGCGCCGCGCCGCCCGGCGGCACCAGGTTCTGCACCACCGCCTCCCACACGCCATGGCCGTTGGCGGCGTAGAAGAAGACCTCGGCCGTCTCGGTGCGCAGCAGACGCTTGAGGCCCAGTTCGCAGGCAGCGATGACGGCGTCGACGCGCGGGTCGCCCATGTCCATGGGCTGCCGGCTCATGGCGTGCAGTACCTCGTCGGGCACCGGCGTCGGGCCGGGCGAGTGCAGGAAGCGGCGGCCGGGGATGCGTGGCGGTGTGTTCATGGCGGCATCGTAAGGCGGCGCGGCCGGCACCAGAGCGCCGCTCACGTCATGGCGCCACTGGCCATGACTGTATGGCATAGTACACCCTATGTCCGACGCCACGCTCGTGCTGCGTACGCGCGATGCCTACGCCGGCGGGTCGATCGAAATCGTCGTCTGGGCGGTGCCGAAGCCGGTGCCGCCGTCGGATCACGGCTTCAAGTACCGGCTCGTCTTTGTGCGTGGTGGCGAGCGCGTCGTCGGCTACGACAACGAGCGAGGCAAAGGCGACCATAGGCATGTCGGCACTGCGCAGAAGCCGTACACCTTCGTCGACGTGCCGACCTTGCTGGCGGATTTCATGCGTGATGTGGAGGCCTCGAGATGAGCAAGCTGTCGACCACCCTGCCTGCCCAGCCGGTGCTGAATGTCACCGTGGGAGAGTCCATGGCCCGCAGCCTGGCGCGCGCGCGCACGGTCATGGAGGCACTGCAGCGGGGCAGGACACCCAAACCGCACTTCGGCATCAGCTTTGCGCAGGTCGGCCAGATGCTTGGGGTCTTCACGCCGAAGCGGTGGGAGTTGATCGCGACGCTGCGTGAAACGGGGCCACTGACGACGGCTGAACTGGCCCGCAAGCTGAATCGTGACTATAAGAACGTGCATGCCGACGTGGCTGCGCTTGCCGAGTGGCTTGCCGTCGAGCGCAGGGCAGACGGCCGGGTGCACGTGCCCTGGTCCGAGATCGTGCTGGACCTGAAACTGCCGAATCGCCTGGCGGCCTGACGGCGGCGAATTGGCCGCGCAGGTCCTGAACCGACCGCGGTCTGCTTGCCGGGCATCTGCACCGACAGGACCTCGTTGCCCGACATTCGAAGCGGAACTTCTGCATGCGGCCCCTGGCGCGGCGTCGACAAGTTGGACAGAAGTCGCCAGCGTGTCAAGCGGCGCCTGCGAAGCAACGGGCAATCAGCCAAGCTCCAGTCGACAGCGGTCTGAAACCTCTGCAGGCGCCACCGCGAAATGTGCCGTGTCTTGGGCGCGACTTGTTCAGCAGCACTGGGCTCAGCGCCAGTCCGGCGGCCGCTTCTCGATGAAGGCCTGCACGCCTTCCAGCGCCGCGCCGTCCATCATGTTGCAGGCCATGGTGCGGCCGGCGTCGTCGTACGCGGTTTCGATGCCGGCCTCGAGCTGGCGGTAGAACAGCGCCTTGCCCAGCGCCAGCGCGACGCGCGGCTTGGCGGCGATGCGCGTGGCCAGCGCGTCGACCTCGGCGTCCAGTTGCGCCGCATCGACGACGCGGTTCACCAGCCCCCTCTCGCGCGCCTGCTCGGCGCTGATGAAGTCGCCCGTGACGAGCATCTCGAAAGCCGCCTTGCGCCCCAGGTTGCGGCTCAGCGCGACGCTGGGCGTGGCGCAGAACAGGCCCA
Organism: Rubrivivax sp.; assembly: GCA_030680415.1. Lineage (GTDB taxonomy): Bacteria > Pseudomonadota > Gammaproteobacteria > Burkholderiales > Burkholderiaceae_C > Rubrivivax. Next base: position 64,761 of record JAUXVE010000098.1, on the reverse strand, counting down.
GGTTGACGCCACTCACCGCGAACCGCGCTTCGCGCGCAGCCACCGCCAGGTCGCACGTCGCCACCAGCTGGCAGCCGGCGGCGGTGGCGATGCCGTGCACGCGCGCGATCACCGGCTGCGGCAGCTGCTGGATCGTCAGCATCATGCGCGCGCACTGCGCAAACAGCTGCTCGTAGTAACCCAGCGAAGGCTCGGCGCGCATTTCCTTCAGGTCGTGGCCGGCGCAGAAGGCCTTGCCCTCGGCGGCGATGACCACCACGCGCGCAGTCTCGTCGGCGGCCACGCGGTCCAGGGCCGCCTGCAGCGCGTCGAGCATGGCCTCGGACAGCGAATTGAAGGCCTGCGGCCGGTTCAGCGTGAGGGTGACGATGCCGCGCGAATCGGCTTCGTAGACGACGAGGGGTTCGAGGGTGGACATGAGGGTGGTCTCCTATTCGATGGCCGAAGAAGTCTTGGCTCGTTCGCGCAACTGGAATTTCTGGATCTTGCCTGTGCTGGTCTTCGGGATCGGCTCGAAGCGGATCTCGCGCGGCACCTTGTAGCCGGCCAGCAGGCCCTTGCAGTGGTCGATCAGATCCTGCGCCGTCACCGTGGCGCCGGCCTGCGTCTCGACATAGGCCACCGGCGTCTCGCCCCACTTCGGGTCGGGCCGCGCGACGACGGCGCAGGCCAGCACAGCCGGGTGGCGGTAGAGCGCGTCCTCGACCTCGATCGAGCTGATGTTCTCGCCGCCGCTGATGATGACGTCCTTGCTGCGGTCCTTGATCTTGACGTAGCGGTCGGGCTCGATCACCGCCAGGTCGCCGGTGCGGAACCAGCCGCCGGCAAAGGCCTTGTCGGTGGCCGCCGGGTTCTTCAGGTAGCCCTTCATTACGATGTTGCCGCGGAACATGATCTCGCCCATGGTCTGGCCGTCGGCAGGCACCTCGGCCAGCGTCTCCGGGTCGAATACGGTCATGCCTTCCTGCAGGGCATAGCGCACACCCTGGCGGGCGTTCAGCCGCGTCTGCTCGGACAGGCTGGCAGCGGACCAGGCGGCGCGCTTGACGGCCACGGCGGCGGGGCCGTAGACCTCGGTCAGGCCGTAGACATGCGTGATGTCGAAACCGAGCCTGGCCATGCCTTCGATCATCGCCGCCGGCGGCGCAGCGCCGGCCACCATGCCGCGCACTCTTTGCGTGATGCCGGTGCGCCACTCGGCCGGCGCATTGATGAGCAGGTTGTGCACGATCGGCGCCGCGCAGTAGTGGTCGACGCCGTGATCGCGCATCGCGCCCAGGATGGCCTGCGCCTCGACCCGGCGCAGGCAGACGTGCACGCCGCCGAGCAGCGCCACCGTCCACGGGAAGCACCAGCCGTTGCAGTGGAACATCGGCAGCGTCCACAGGTAGCGCGGAAAGTGCGGCAGGGTCCAGGTGCTGGCGTTGCACACGGCGTTGAGGTAGGCGCCGCGGTGGTGGGTGACCACGCCCTTGGGGTCGCCGGTGGTGCCGCTGGTGTAGCTCACGGCGATGGCGTCCCACTCGTCGGCCGGCCCGTCCAGGCGCGACAGCGGCTCGTGTGCGGCGAGCAGGCTCTCGTAATCGTGGCTGCCGATGCGCTCACCGGCTCCGGTGTATTCGCTGTCGGCGACATCGATGACCACGGGGTCGCGGCCGTGCTGCGTACGCAGCAGCCGCAGCGCTTCAGCCATCACCGGAGCGAACTCGCGGTCGGTGATCAGCACCTGCGCCTCGCAATGGTTCATCTGCCAGGCCAGCAGCGGTGCGTCCAGCCGCGTGTTGAGCGTGTTGAGCACGGCGTTCAGCGCCGGCACCGCGTAGTGCGCCTCGACCATCTCGGGCGTGTTGGGCAGCATCACGCTGACCGTGCTGCCACGGCCGACGCCCAGGGCGCGCAAGGCCGCCGCCAGCCGCGCCGAACGGTCGCGCAGCTGCGCCCAGTTCAGCCGCCGCGCGCCGTGGATGACGGCCGGCAGGTCGCCGAAGACCTCGGCGCTGCGTTCGACGAAGCTCACCGGCGACAGCGCCACGAAGTTGGCGGCGTTGCGGTCCAGATCCTGGTCGTAGATGCTCATGGGGCCCCCATCGCGACTTCGTTCCCGCATGTTAGCCGCGCGCAGGTCGGCTGCGGCCACGGCGCCCGATGTGTCAGGGTTCACGCGCGCCGCCGGTCTGCGCCGGCGAGCCAGGGTAAGTCCGGGGGCGACAGGTTCGCTAGCAACGCGTCGGCTCGGTTAGCCTGAAAACTGCAAGGGCTGCCTGCCCGGCCACGCCGCCGATGGCGCGCCAGAAGCACCACTTTCCAGACGCGACATCCGAAGGAAACATCCGATGAGCTCCGCCGCGACCCGCTGCCTCCGCCCTGCCGCCATGGCAGCCCTGGTCCTGCTGGGCTCCGCCGCCTGGGCGGCCCAGGACACCACGCGCGTGATCGTCGCCTTCAAGCCCGGCGCCGCAGCGTCTGCAAGGGCCGCCGTGGCCAGCGCGGCGGGCACGGTCAAGCACGAGATCTTCGGCATGGATGCGCTGGCCATCGAAGTACCCGCGGCGAAGCTGGCCGGGCTGCAGCGCAACCCGGACGTCGAGTATGTCGAGGAGGACCTCAAGCGCTTCCCGATGGCCGGCACGACGCCCTCCACCGGTTCACCATACGCGCTGGGCCAGCTCGTGCCCTACGGCATCCCGATGGTGCAGGCCGACCAGTTGCCCGACACCTACGCGGCGAATCGCAAGGTGTGCATCATCGACTCGGGTTATGACCTCAGCCACGAGGACCTGTCCTCCGGCACCGAGGTCACGGGCGAATACGACAGCGGCACGGGCTGGTGGTACACGGACGAGAACCACCACGGCACGCACGTGGCCGGCACCATTGCCGCAGTCAACAACGGTGTCGGCGTGGTCGGCGTCAACCCCAACAAGCAACTCAAGTTGCACATCGTCAAGGTCTTCGGTGCCGAGGCCTGGGCCTATTCGTCGACCTTGGCCAGCGCGGCCAACAAGTGCCACGCCGCGGGCGCGAACGTCATCAGCATGTCGCTGGGCGGCAGCCGATCCAACCGCACCGAGCAACTGGCCTTCGACAGCCTGCGGAGCAAGGGCGTGCTGTCGATCGCCGCCGCCGGCAACGCCGGCACGACGGCGCAGTCGTACCCGGCTTCGTACAGCAGCGTGATGTCGGTGGCGGCCATCGACGAGGCCAAGGCCTGGGCGACCTTCTCGCAGTACAACAAGCAGGTCGAGATCGCGGCGCCGGGCGTCAACGTGCTGTCGACGGTGCCGATGGGCACCGGCTCGGCCTCGGCACTGACCGTGGGCAGCACGGTCTACGCACCCGGGGGCATGGACGGTTCACCGAGAGCGACCGTCACTGCGGCGCTGGCCGACTTCGGTCTGGGTGGCACGGCCGTGGCCGGGGCGATGACCGGCAAGGTCTGCCTGATCCAGCGCGGCACCTATGATTTCGCCACCAAGGTGGGCAACTGCCAGGCCTCGGGCGGTGTCGGCGCCGTGGTCTACAACAACGCGGCCGGCAGCTTCGGCGGCACGCTGGGTGGGGTGGCCACGACCATCCCGTCGCTGACGGCGTCCAACACCGAAGGCGCGGCGATGAACCTGCAGCTCGGCCAGAGCGCCACGGTGGCCGTCACTGCCACCAACCACGCCTTCTTCGACGGCACGTCGATGGCCACGCCTCATGTGGCGGCGGTAGCGGCGCTGGTGTGGAGCTACTTCCCCACGTGTACCGGCAGCCAGATTCGCAGTTCGCTGAACCTCAGTGCGCAGGATCTCGGACCGGTGGGGCGCGACAACAAGTTCGGTTATGGCCTGGTGCAGGCCAAGGCGGCCGTCGACCGGATAGCCTCGAAGGGTTGCGGAAACTGAAAACGCGGCGAGCCAGCGTCTCCGGCTCGCCCCACGCCACGGCCATCACGCACGGCCTTCGTAGACCAGCATCGCCGCCGCCAGGTCCTCCAGCGCCGTGCCCACCGACTTGAACACGGTTCGTTCCTCGGCCGACTGCCGGCCCGGCGCGTTGCCGCGGCACAAGCTGGCCAGCGTGCCGCGGATGTCCGCGGCCGACAGCACGCCGCGCGACATCGGCCCGAGCAGATCACCGCTCTTCCTGGCCGCCTCGTCGGTGTCCACGTAGACGCCGGCGCCGGCGAAGCAGGCGTCGTCGGCCTCGCGCATCTGCGGCGCGAAGCTGCCGATGAGGTCGAGGTGGCTGCCCGGGCGCAGCCAGGCGCCGTGCACCAGGGGCGCGGTGGCCAGCGTGGCGCAGCTCACCACGTCCGCCTGCGCCACGGAAGCGGCCAGGTCCGCGGCAACCCTTGCCGCCAGACCTTCGCTGCGCCAGGCGTCGGCGCGGGCTGCGGCCTGCGCCGGCCGGCGCGCCCACACTACGACATCGTCGATCGGCAAGACCTCGCGGTAGGCCTGCGGCAGCAGCGCCGCGACACGGCCGGCGCCCACCACCAGCAGTCGCCTCGCATCGCGCCGCGCCAGCTTCGACGCCGCCAGCGCCGACGCCGCGGCGGTGCGGCGCGAGGTGATCTCGTCGCCGTCGATCTGCGCCAGCGGCTGGCCGGTGCGTGCGTCGTAGAGCGTGTAGGTCGAGAACAGTCCCGGCAGGCCGCGCGCCGCGTTGCCGGGATAGACGCTGACGGTCTTGATGCCGAGGTAGCGGTCGGCCAGCCACGCCGGCATGATGAGCACCGTGCCCTGGCTGCCGTCGGCGGCGGTGAGCGTATGTACGTGGCGCGCCGGTACCTCGCAGCCGCTGATGAACAGGCGCTCGAGCGCGCTAATCAGGCGGTCGAAGGGCAAGGCCGCACGGGTGGCGGCGGCGTCGAAGATCTTCATTGGGCGAACCGTTGCATGCCCCCTCACATCACGCCGAAGGTCCTGAACGCCTCGACCGTGCTCATGCCACGCTCGATGGCGGCGCGCACCTGGTTTTCGGTGCTGACCTTCTCCAGCGCGCGGCGGATGGCTTCTTCCTCGGCCTGCCGCGGGATGACGAGCACGCCGTCCAGGTCGCCGAACACGATGTCGCCGGGGGCGATGCGCACGCCGTTGATCTCCACCGCCACGCGGTAGTCCACCACCTTGCCGCGCGGGCCCTGGTCCTGCGCGTAGCCGCCGTACGAGAACACCGGCAGGCCCGACTGCAGCACTTCGGGCGTGTCGCGCGAATAACCGTCGAGCACCGCGCCGGCGGCCTTCAGGTGCTGAGCCCGCGTCGTCATCAGGCCACCCCAGAGCGCAAACTGTGGCGCGCAGCCGGTGGCCACGTAGACCTCGTGGGGCTGCAGGTCGTCCAAGGCCTGGAACAGCAGGCCGAAGGGCTGCCGGCTCAGCGGCAGTTGGCCGGCGGGTTCGCTGGCCGCGAAGTAATTGGCTTCCAGCACGGTCATGGCGCGGCCGATGACCACCAGGTCGCTGCGCAGCGGCCGGATCGTTGGGCTCAGGAACTGGTGCAGATAGCCCAGGGTGTCCAGGATGTCGCCCACGACGGCCGGGAACAACTGCCGGCGCATCAGTGCAAAGAGTTCGTCGTCGGTCTTCCACATGGCCTGGGCTCCTTCGATCGGGGTGTCAGCGGGCTTCGGGTCCGGACGCGGCAGCAGCCAGGGACACGGAGGCGAGGTCGTCGGCCACGGCCTGGGCTGTCATGCGCTCGCCGCGGCCAGCGCCTGGTCGATGTCCCACAGGATGTCGTCGATGTGCTCGAGGCCGACCGAGATGCGCACCATGTCGGGCCGCACTCCGGCCGCCAGTTGCTGGTCGGCGTCGAGCTGCCGGTGCGTCGTGCTCGCCGGGTGGCTGATCAGCGTGCGCGTGTCGCCGATGTTGACGAGGTGGCTCATGAACTGCGCGCTCTCGATGAACTTCACGCCGTTGGCGACACCGCCCTTGACGCCGAAGGCCAGCAGTCCGGAAGCGCCGCGCATCTGGCGCTGCAGCAAGGCGTGCTGCGGGTGCTCGGGCAGGCCGGGGTAGTTGACCCAGCCCACGGCAGGGTGCTGACGCAGGAACTCGGCCACCTTCAGGGCATTGCTGCAGTGCCGCTCCATGCGCAGCGGCAGCGTCTCCACGCCCTGCAGGATCTGCCAGGCGCTCAGCGGCGAGAGCGCGGCGCCGAAGACGCGCAGGCTCTCCATGCGGCAGCGCATCGAGAAGCCGAAGTTGCCGAAGGTCTCGTAGAACTTCACGCCGTGGTAGCCGGGGCTGGGTTCGGTCATGCCGGGGAACTTGCCGTTGTCCCACGGAAAACGGCCGCTTTCGACGACCACACCGCCGAGCGTGGTGCCGTGGCCGGCGAGGTACTTGGTGGCGCTGTGCACGACGATGTCGGCGCCGTGTTCGATGGGATTGCACAGGAAAGGCGAAGGCACGGTGTTGTCGATGATCAGCGGCACACCGTGCGCATGTGCCACCGCGGCCACCGCGGCAATGTCCAGCACCACCAGGCTCGGGTTGCCCAGGCTCTCGGCGAACACGGCGCGTGTGTTCGGCCGCATCGCGGCCGCGAAGGCGGCGGCGTCGGTGGCATCGACGAAGCTCGTCTCGACGCCGAACTTGCGCAGGTTCACCGCCAGCATCGTGACGCTGCCGCCGTACAGAGCACCGGCGGCCACGACATGGTCGCCGGCCTGCAGGAGGGTCATCAGCGCCATCGCCTCGGCGGCCATGCCCGACGCGCTGGCCACCGCGGCGCGGCCGCCTTCGAGCGCCGCCACGCGCTCTTCCAGTGCCGCCACCGTGGGGTTGCTCAGGCGCGAATAGACGTTGCCGAAGGTCTGCAGGTTGAACAGCGACGCCGCATGGTCGGCGCTGTCGAAGACGAAGCTCGTCGTCTGGTAGATCGGCAGGGCGCGCGCGCCGGTGGCGGCGTCGGGAATCTGCCCGGCGTGGATGGCCAGCGTCTCGGCGCGGTAGCGGTGGTCGCTCACGACGGCCTCCGCGCGCTGATCACCTGCGTGTCGACACCGACCCAGTGCAGGCCGCCGAACAGCCGCGCGTGTTCGATCTTCACGCAGCGGTCCAGCACCGAATCCAGCCCCGCCGCACGCGCGATGGCATCGGCCTCGAGGTTGGCCACGCCGAGCTGTTGCCACAGACACCGGGCGCCGATGGCCACGGCGCTGGCGGCGATCGGCGGCACGTCGGCGGGCTTGCGGAAGACGTCGACCATGTGCACCGGCTCGGGGATGTCTTCCAGCCGCGCGTAACAACGTTCGCCCAGAATGTGGTCGTAGCGTGGGTTGACCGGGATCACGCGGTAGCCGTGCGACTGCAGGTACTTGGCGACGAAGTTGCTGGGCCGGTGCCATTCGGCCGACAGGCCGACCATGGCGACGGTCTTGCAGGTCCGCAGGATGCGGCGCAGGGTGGGAATGTCGTCGCTCATCGCGCCATGCTACTGCCCGCGCCGGCACGGCCACAAGCGCGTGCGCCAGCCGTCGCTGGGCAGCCAGTGCGACAGGGGCCGGCACGCGGCGCCGTCGACGCACAGCTCGTAGTCGGCGGTGTAGGCCGATCGTGTGAGCCACAGATCGGTGTGGTCCTTGCGTGCCGGCGCGTAGTGGTACCAGCCGCCGCGCAGCACGGCGCCTGGCCCCGGCTCCATGCCGGCGCCCGAACCGCGCACACGCGATTGCACGGCCCACAGCGCCGGCGTGGCGGGTGGCATGGCGGCGTGCACTTCGTAGTCTTCCTCCCAGCGCACGAGCTCGATGGAATGCGTCCACGCCAGCGTGAATCGTTGCGCAGCGACGAAGGTCGTGGCGTCAGCGGCGCCCGGCGCGCCGCCGGCCAGCGCCAGGCAGATGCCGATCGTGGCGCCGCTCAAGCGCTGCCGGCGGTGGCGGCGCGCGCCTGCAGGCGGCGGCGCCAGAGGTGCCAGGCGACGAAGGCGGCGGCGGCAGCCAGCCCCACCTCGTCGGTCCACGGCATGGCCGCGACGAGGAACGATGCCGCGACGACGGCCCACACGCGCTCGGCCCAGTTCAACCGTGCCACGCCGTAGCCGATGGCGCCGCAGCCCCACAGCCCGATCGCCACCAACGCCTTCAGCACAACATAGATCGTGGCCAGCCAGCTGTCGCCCTGCAGCATCAGCGCCGGCGAGTAAACCGCCATGTAGGGCACGATGAAACCGGCGATCGCCACGCGCAGCGCCTGCATGCTGATCTTCAGCCCCGTCTCGCGGGCGATCGGCGACGCGGCAAAGGCCGCCAGCGCCACCGGCGGCGTGAGGTCGGCCATGATGCCGAAATAGAAGACGAACATGTGCGACACGACCAGCGGCACGCCCAGTTGCAGCAGCACCGGTGCCGCCAGCGAACTGGTGATGATGTAGTTGGGGATGGTCGGGATGCCCATGCCCAGCACCAGGCAGGTGACCATGGTCAGCAGCAGCGCCAGGAACAGGCTCTTCTCGCCGATGGCGATGATCTGGCCGCCGAATGCAGCCGCCACGCCGGTGAGGTTGATGACGCCGATGATGACGCCCACCAACGCGCAGGCGATGGCCACCGGCAGCGCGTGGCGCGCGCCTTCGGCCAGCGCGCGCACGGCCAGCCGCATGGCGTCGCCGCCGGTGCGGCGCAGGTGCATCAGCGCCACCAGCACGGCGGTGACGACGAAGAAGGTCATGACGCCGAACTGCAGGAAGCCGGCGCAGGCAAAACCCAGCAGCACCCAGAACAGCACACGCAGCGGCATGCTGGCCACACCGCTGAGCAGCGCGGCGCCGAAGATCAGCACCACCGTGAGGGCCAGCCCGATGGTGCCGCTGAACAGCGGCGTGTAACCCGAGAACAGCAGCGCCACCAGGCCCACCAGCGGCAGCAGCAGGTACCAGCGCAGCCGCACGGCCGTCCACGGGTTGGGGCAATCCTCCTTGGCCAGGCCGACCAGGCCCTTGCGCCCGGCTTCCAGGTGCACCATCCAGAACGCGGTGCAGAAATACAGCAGCGCCGGGATGATGGCGGCCTTGCAGATCTCGATGTAGGGCACGTTGATCGTCTCGGCCATGATGAAGGCCACCGCCCCCATCACCGGCGGCATGATCTGACCGCCCATGCTCGAGGTGGCCTCGACGCCGCCGGCGAAGGCGCTCGAATAGCCGAAGCGCTTCATGAGCGGGATCGTGAACTGCCCGGTGGTCACCACGTTGGCGACACCCGAGCCGTTGATGGTGCCCATCAACCCCGAGGTCACGACGCTGACCTTCGCCGGCCCGCCGCGGGTGTGGCCCACGGTGCCCATCGCGAAGTCGTTGAACAGGCCGATCATGCCGGCCTGCTCGAGGAAGGCGCCGAACAGGATGAAGAGGAAGATGTACGTCGACGAGACGTAGGCCGGCACGCCGTAGATGCCTTCGGTGCCGAAGGTCAGCGTGCCGATGACCTGGTCGAAGCCGTAGCCGCGGTGCGCCAGCCCGCCGGGCAGGTACTGGCCGAACAGCGCGTAGGCCAGGAAGCCGAGGCAGATCGCCGGCAGGGCCCAGCCCATGACACGGCGCGCGGCCTCGAACACCAGCGCCAGCGTGACGAGGCCGATGACCATGTCGGCCTGCGTCATGTCGCCCGCGCGCAGCGTCAGGTCGGCTTCATAGACCCAGTGGTAGAAGCTGAAGACCAGGCCGACGATGCCCAGCACCCAGGCCAGCGCCGTGAAACGCCGTTCGCCCCAGCGGGGTGGGTAGAGCGCAAAGACCATCAGCAGCACGAAGCCGACGTGGATCGCCCGCACCACCTGGCTGGAGATGGGGCTGAACGCCGCGGTGACGATCTGGAAGCTGGAGAACGCAATGGCCACCGCGAACACGGCGCGTGTCAGCGGCTTGTGTGCCGCTTCTGTAGCGGCGGCGGCCGGGTCGAGAGGGGTGGCTGTGGTCATCGTCGTCTCCCCGATGCGCCCTCACCCCGGCCTTCTCCAGCGCGCGGGAGAGGGTGAAAAACCCCCTCTCCCCCGGCCACGGGGGGAGAGGGTTGGGGTGAGGGGGTGCAGGCAGCAAGCGCTGCCGGACGAGCGCACGGAGCAGACTATTTGATCACGCCCACCTCGCGGTAATAGCGCGCGGCGCCGGGGTGCAGCGGCACCGGCATGCCCTTGGCGGCGTTTTCGCGCTTGATGGCCTTGGCCGCGTTGTGCGCGGCGTACATGGTGTCGATGTTGTCGTACAGCGCCTTGGTCATCTGGTAGGCCAGCTCGTCGGAGACACCGCTGTGCGTGACCAGGAAGTTGGGGATCACCGCGGTGGCCACGTCGGCCGTCTGACCTTCGTAGGTGCCGGCCGGGATGAAGGCTGCCTGGTAGGCGGGGTCGCCGATCTTGGCCACCACGTCGGCCGGCACCGCGACGACCACGATCTTCACCGAAGTGGCCAGGTCCCGGATCGAGGCCACCCCCAGGCCGGCCGACTGCAAGGTGGCGTCGAGCTGGCGGTTCTTGATCAGTTCGACCGACTCGCCGAAAGGCAGGTATTCGGTCTTGGCCAGGTCGGAGTAGCTGAGCCCCGCGGCCTTGAAGACGGCACGCGCGTTGAGCTCGGTGCCGGACTTCGCGGCACCCACCGAAACGCGCTTGCCCTTCAGGTCGGCCAGGGTGCGGATGCCGGAGTCGGCATTGGCGACGATCTGGATGTAGTTGCTGTAGGTCGCCGACAAGCCGCGCAGCTTGTCGAGCTTGGTCTTGAAGCCGGCCTCTTCCTTGCCCTGCCAGGCGTCTGACAGCGCGTCGCCCAGCGTCAGCGCCAGTTCACCGCGGCCGGCCTGTAGCAGGTTGAGGTTCTCGGCCGAAGCCTTGGTGACCTGCGCCGTGGCCTTGGCATTGGGGATCGCCTTGCTGTAGATCTGCGACAGCGCCACGCCCAGCGGGTAGTAGATGCCGGCCTGGCCGCCGGTGAGGATGTTGACGAACTGCTGCTGCGCCAGCGCCAGCGTGCTGGTGAGGGCGGCAGCGGTGGCGGCGACGAGCGCCACCCAACGAACGATGCGCATTGAAAATCTCCTTGAGGAAAAGGTCTGCGAGAAACCCCCGTACCTTACAGGCGGCGGCGGTCCCGCGTATCGGGGATTCCCACAGCCGTGCAGGGAATGCCCCTGCAGGAAGGTGTGCATCATGCTCGCGGCGGCGCATTGCGGCCCGCGCCGGGGCCGCTGCTACACTGGCATTCGTCAGGAGAGAGCTTCGACATCGAGGCCGCCGAAGGCGCAGAGGCAAACGCTCGAACGCTCAGGCAAAAGGACTGACTTTCTTCCTCACTGGAGAGAGCTTGCACGGCCCTGCGGCCAGGCAGGCCACCGAAGGGGCAAGGTCAGCCGACGGGGCTGATCGAATCTCTCAGGTAAAGCGGACAGCGGGGGTCACGTGCGCCACCATTCGGTGCATGGACCGACGCCCTCGAAGGATTCCGCCATGAGCCCCGCCCCACTACTCCAGACCCCGCTGCACGACCTCCATCTGCGCCTGGGCGCACGCATGGTGCCCTTTGCCGGCTACGCCATGCCGGTGCAGTACCCCGCCGGCCTGATGGCCGAGCACAAGCACTGCCGCGCGGCGGCGGCGCTGTTCGACGTCTCGCACATGGGCCAACTGCGCCTGGCAGGCACCGACGCCGCGACGGCGCTGGAAACGCTGGTGCCGATGGACCTCATCGACCTCGCCGCCGGCCGGCAGCGTTATGCCTTCTTCACCAACGCCAGCGGCGGCCTGCTGGACGACCTGATGGTCGTGCGGCCGGCCGTCGATGCCGGGTTCGGCGACCTGTTCCTGGTCGTCAACGCCGGCTGCAAGGACGCCGACCTGCGCCACCTGCAGCTCAACATCGGCCACCGCGTCGCCGTGGTGCCGCTGCCCGAGCGTGCGCTGCTGGCGCTGCAGGGACCGCAGGCGGTGAAGGCGCTCGCCAGGCTGAACGCCAACGTCGAAGCGCTGGTGTTCATGAGCGGCGGCCTGTTCGAACTCCTGGGCGTGCCCTGCTTCGTGACGCGCTCGGGCTACACCGGCGAGGACGGCTTCGAGATCTCGGTGCCTGCCGAACAGGCCAGCGCGCTGGCCGAGGCGCTGCTGGCGCAGCCCGAGGTCAAGCCCGCCGGCCTCGGCGCGCGCGACACGCTGCGCCTGGAAGCCGGCCTGTGCCTGTACGGCCACGACATCGACGAGACCACGAGCCCGGTCGAAGCGGGGCTGGCGTGGGCGATCCAGAAGGTGCGCCGCCCGGGGGGTGCCCGCGCCGGCGGCTACCCCGGCGCGGCCGTCATCGAAAGCCACCTGGCCGGCGCCGCCCCCAGCAGGCGCGTGGGTCTGGTGGGCCTGGAGCGGGTGCCGGTGCGCGCCGGCACCGTCATCTGCGACGCGCACGGCCGCAAGCTCGGCACCGTCACCAGCGGCACGCTGGCGCCCAGCGTCGACCAGCCCATCGCGATGGCCTACCTGCCCGTCGACCACGCACAGCCGCAGCACGAGGTGTATGCCGAAGTGCGCGGCAAACGCCTGCCGATGCGCGTCACCCCGATGCCCTTCCACCCCCACCACTACCAGCGTTGACGCCGTCGACAGCCACACGAGGAGCCTACCGATGACCACCATGTACACGCCCGACCACGAGTGGGTCAACATCGAAGACCACGAAGCCGCCGTCGTCGGCATCACGCACCATGCTCAGGAGGCCCTGGGCGACGTGGTCTTCGTCGAACTGCCCGAGGTCGGCCGCAGCTACAAGAAGGGCGAGGTCGCCGGCGTCGTCGAATCGGTCAAGGCTGCCGCAGACATCTACATGCCGGTCAGCGGCGAAATCGTCGAGGCCAACGAAGCGCTGCGCGCCGACCCCTCGCTGGCCAACCGCGACCCGCTGGGCAACGGCTGGTTCTTCACCGTGCGCGTGGCCGACATGGCCGAGTTCGACCAGCTGATGGACCCGCCGGCCTACGACGCACTGCTGAAGACACTCTGAAACGGCCCGCGCCTGCCCGCAAGCCCCCCATGCTGATGTCAGCCCTGAAACCGCTCGGCGAGCTGGAAGACGCCGCCGAATTCTCCGCCCGCCACATCGGGCCCGACGCCACCGACGAGCAGCACATGCTGTCGGTGATCGGCGCGGCGTCACGCCGCGCACTGATCGACGCCATCGTGCCGCGGGCCATCGCGCGCCGCCAGCCGATGGCGATCCCGGCGCCACTGACCGAGGCGCAGGCGCTGGCCGAGCTGAAGGCGATGGCGGCGAAGAACAGGTTGCTCAAGAGCTTCATCGGCCAGGGCTACCACGGCACGCACACGCCCGCGGTCATCCTGCGCAACATCCTCGAGAACCCGGCCTGGTACACCGCCTACACGCCCTACCAGGCCGAGATCTCGCAAGGCCGCATGGAAGCGCTGGTCAACTTCCAGACCATGGTCTGCGACCTCACCGGCATGGCCATCGCCAACGCGTCGATGCTCGACGAGGCCACCGCCGCCGCTGAAGCCATGACGCTGGCCCGGCGCAGCGTGAAGAGCAGGAGTGACACCTTCGTGGTGGCCGGCGACTGCCACCCGCAGACCATCGAGGTCATCCGCACCCGCGCCGCGCCGCTGGGGCTGAAGGTGCAGCTGGCCAACTCGGCCGATGAGTGGCGCCGCCTGCTCGATGGCGGCGACTATTTCGCGGTGCTGGCACAGCTGCCCACCACCGACGGCTCCGTCCACGACCTGCGCGCCGACGCCGCACGCATCCACGCCCAGCAGGCGGCCTTCATCGTCGCCGCCGACCTGCTGGCGCTGACGCTGGTCAAACCGCCGGGCGAGCTGGGCGCCGACATCGCGCTGGGCACCACGCAGCGCTTCGGCGTGCCGATGGGCGGCGGCGGCCCGCACGCCGCCTACCTGGCCTGCCGCGACGAATACAAACGCTCGTTGCCCGGCCGGCTGGTCGGCGTCAGCGTCGACGTGCACGGCGCGCCGGCCTACCGGCTGGCGCTGCAGACGCGCGAGCAGCACATCCGGCGCGAGAAGGCCACCTCCAACATCTGCACCGCGCAGGTGCTGCTGGCGGTGATGGCCAGCATGTACGCCGTCTACCACGGGCCCGCGGGCCTGAAGCGCATCGCCGAGCGCGTGGCGTCGTACACCGCGATCCTGGCCGCCGGATTGAAGGAACTCGGCTGGGCCCTGGCCAGCGACACCGCCTTCGACGCGATCACCGTGAAGACCGGCGCCGACACCGCAGCGCTGGCCGCACGCGCCGAAGCGGCCGGCATGAACCTGCGCCGCTTCCGCGAGTGGGGCGATGCGTTGCTGGGCATCGCGCTGGACGAGACCACGACGCGCGACGACATCACCGCGCTGTGGCAGGTGTTCGCCAAACCGGGCCAGACGCTGCCGGCGCTGGCCGGCTTCGAGAAGGGCATCGCGCCGCTGATCCCGCCGGCGCTGCGCCGCCACAGCGCCTTCCTCACGCACCCGGTGTTCAACACCCACCACAGCGAAACCGAGATGCTGCGCTACATCCGCAGCTTGAGCGACAAGGACCTGGCGCTGGACCGCAGCATGATCCCGCTGGGCTCGTGCACGATGAAGCTCAACGCCACCAGCGAGATGATCCCCATCACCTGGCCGGAGTTCGCACAGGTGCACCCCTTTGCCCCACGCGAACAGCTGGCCGGCTACTGGGCACTGAACGACCAGCTCTGCGACTGGCTCGCGCAGGCCACCGGTTATGCCGGCGTGAGCCTGCAGCCCAACGCCGGCAGCCAGGGTGAATACGCCGGGCTGCTGGTCATCCGCGCCTGGCACGCGTCGCGTGGCGAGGGTCACCGCACGGTCTGCCTGATCCCCGAATCGGCGCACGGCACCAACCCGGCCAGCGCGCAGATGGCGGGCATGACGGTGGTGGTGGTGAAGTGCGACGCGATGGGCAACGTCGACATGGACGACCTGCAGGCCAAGTGCGAACAGCACAGCGCCCGGCTCGCCGCAGCGATGATCACCTACCCCAGCACGCACGGCGTGTTCGAGGTACGCGTCAAGGAACTGTGCGCGCTGGTGCACAAGCACGGCGGGCGTGTCTACGTCGACGGCGCCAACATGAACGCGCTGGTCGGCGTGGCCGCACCGGGCGAGTTCGGCGGCGACGTCAGCCACCTGAACCTGCACAAGACCTTCTGCATCCCGCACGGCGGCGGCGGGCCCGGCGTGGGCCCGGTGGCGGTGGTGGCCGACCTCGTGCCCTTCCTGCCGGCACACCGCACGGCAGGCCTCGGTGGGGAACAGTCGGTCGGCGCGGTGAGCGCCGCGCCGCTGGGCAACGCCGCGGTGCTGCCGATCAGCTGGATGTACTGCCGCATGATGGGCCCCGACGGCCTGCGCGACGCCACCGAGGTGGCGATCCTGAGCGCCAACTACGTTGCCGCGCGACTGGCCGACCATTACCCCGTGCTTTACAGCGGCGGCGATGCCACGCTCAAGGGCGGTGGCGTGGCGCACGAATGCATCCTCGACCTGCGGCCGCTGAAAGACGCCACCGGCAAGGACAAGGGCATCTCGGCCGAGGACGTGGCCAAGCGACTCATCGACTACGGCTTCCACGCCCCGACGCTGAGTTTCCCGGTGCCCGGCACGCTGATGGTGGAGCCCACCGAGAGCGAGCCGCTGGTCGAACTGGACCGTTTCTGCGACGCGATGATCGCCATCCGGCAGGAGATCTCCCGCGTCGAGCGCGGCGAATGGCCGGGCGACGACAACCCGCTCAAACACGCGCCGCACACCGCCGCGTCGCTGCTGCAGGCCGATTGGCCGCACCCGTACAGCCGCGTACAGGCGGCCTACCCGGTGGCGAGCTTGCAGCGGCAGAAGTACTGGTCGCCGGTGGGCCGGGTGGACAACGTCTGGGGCGACCGCAATCTGTTCTGCAGTTGCGTGCCGATCAGCGCCTACGCCGGCTGATGGACTTCGCGGCGGCCACCCGTCGATGCGACTTCGTGGGGCTCATCGCGCCATCCTGGCGCGTCTTTGGGCCTCCCTCGTGCACGCCGCAAACCGTCCGCACCGACTTGTTGATCCAGCGCAGATCTGCCGCTGTTGTCGCGACGCGCAAGGGAGCCGTCTGGCTAACATGCCCTGCAGGGTACTTCGAACTGGCATGACGCCGGCGACGGCACTCGGCTGATGGAGCAAACCCCATGACAACGAACGTACTCGTGCTCGGCGACGGTACAGGCGGTCTGGTCGCCGCCAACCTGCTCGCCAAACAGGCCCGGCGCAAGGACCTGCAAGTCCAGGTGCGGCTGATCGGCAACTCGCCGCTGCACACCTACCAGCCCGGGATGCTGTTCCTGCCGTTTCGCAAGCCGGGCTACCGCACGCTGGCCGACATCCAGCGCAAGAACACGGATTTCGTCGGCGCCGGCGTCGAATACTTCTCGGAAACCATCACCGCGATCGACCCGCAGGCGCGCACCGTGAGCACCGACCGGGGAGTGCACGCCTACGACTGGCTGGTGCTGGCGCTCGGTTGCCGCACGGTGGTCGATGCGATCGAAGGCCTGCCCGAGCGCTGGGGCACGCGCGCGCACGGTTTCTATACGCCCGACAGCGCGTTGAAGCTGGCCGACGCGCTGGACAGGTTCCAAGGCGGCGACCTGCTGGTCGACATCGCCGAGATGCCGATCAAATGCCCGGTGGCGCCACTGGAATTCGTCTGCCTGGTCGACGAGTACCTGACGCAGCGCGGCCTGCGCTCGCGCACCAAGCTGACCTTGATGACGCCCTTGAGCGGCGCCTTCACCAAGCCGATCTGCAACGACATGCTGACCGGCATGCTGGCTGCCAAGGGCGTGGAAGTGGTGCCGAACGCCCCGCTGGCCAGCGTCACCGACAACGAGGTTGCCTGCCCCGACGGCAAGGCCGTGCCCTACGACCTGCTGGTCACGATCCCGCCGCACGAGGGCTCGGAACTGATCGACGACGCCGGCCTGGGCGACGGCCTGGGCTTCGGGCTGACCGACAAGCACACGCTGAAGGCGAAGAAGGCCGAGCGTGTGTTCCTGCTCGGCGACAACACCAACGTGCCGACCTCCAAGGCCGGATCGGTGGCGCACTTCCAGGCCGAAGTGGTGGTGCACAACCTGCTGCGCGAGATGGCCGGCCAGGAAGCCGAGCCGCTGGCCGACGGCCACGCCAACTGTTTCATCGAGACCGGCTTCGGCAAGGCGATCCTGGTCGACTTCAACTACGACGTCCAGCCCGTACCGGGCAAGTTCCCGCTGCCGGGCATCGGCCCGATGACGCTGCTGGAGGAGACGCGGCTGAACCACCTCGGCAAGCTCGCCTTCAAGCCGATCTACTGGCACCTGCTGCTGCCCGGCCGTGCCATCCCGCTGGTGGGTTCGCAGATGAGCACCCGTGGCAAGCACATGGAGGTGCTGGCCGCGCACGCGCACAAATAGGCACGCACGGGGCCAGGCGGGGCCGATAGCATCGCCGCCATGGCTGTCAGCGTCTTCGACCTCTTCAAGATCGGCATCGGCCCCAGCAGCAGCCACACCGTGGGCCCGATGCGCGCGGCGCGGCTGTTTGCGCTGCGCCTGGCCCAGGAAGGACTGCTGGAGCGCACGGCACGCGTGCAATCCCACCTCTACGGCTCGCTCGGCGCCACCGGCAAGGGCCACGGCAGCGACAAGGCAGTGCTGCTGGGCCTGGCCGGGCACGAGCCAGATACTGTCGACGTCGACGCCGTGCCGGCGCTGCTGGCGGCCATCCGCGGCAGCGGGCGGCTGGCCTTGCTGGGCCGCCATGAAGTGGCCTTTGCCGAGAAGGACGACCTGAAGTTCCACCGTCGCGAGGCCTTGCCCTTCCACGCCAATGGCCTGCGCTTCATCGCCTGCGACGCCGCGGGTGCCGAGCTCTGCAGCCGCGTCTACTACTCGGTCGGCGGCGGCTTCGTCGTCAGCGAGGAGGTCGCGGCCGGCGGCGCCCGGCACAAGGTGATCGCGCCCGACACCACGGTGCTGCCGTTTCCCTTCCACAGCGGCGAGGAGTTGCTGCGGCGTTGCAGCGACCTCGGCGGCCCGATCGCCGCGGTCATGCGCCGCAACGAAAGGCACTGGCGCAGCGACGACGAGATCGACGCCGGCCTGCTGAAGATCTGGCGCGTCATGCAGGACTGCGTCGAGCGCGGCTGCCGCGCCAGCGGCGTGCTGCCTGGCGGTTTCAGGGTCAAGCGGCGTGCCAAGGCGTTGCGCGAGGCGCTCACGGCGCAGCCCGAGCAGGCCCTGCGCGACCCGCTGCAGGTGCTGGACTGGGTCAATCTGTACGCACTGGCCGTGAACGAGGAAAACGCCGCTGGCGGCCGTGTCGTCACCGCACCCACCAACGGCGCGGCCGGCATCGTGCCGGCGGTGCTGCACTACTACACGCGCTTCGCTCCGGGCGCGTCGGACGCGGGCGTCATCGACTTCCTGCTCACCGCCGCCGCCATCGGCATCCTGTACAAGGAAAACGCCAGCCTCAGCGGCGCCGAGGTCGGCTGCCAGGGCGAAGTGGGCGTGGCCTGCAGCATGGCCGCAGGCGCGCTGTGCGCGGTGATGGGCGGCACCCCCGAGCAGGCCGAGAACGCCGCCGAGATCGGCATGGAGCACCACCTGGGCCTGACCTGCGACCCGGTGGGCGGCCTGGTGCAGATCCCGTGCATCGAACGCAACGCCATCGCCTCGGTGAAGGCCATCAACGCCGCGCGCATGGCGCTGCGCGGCGACGGCACGCACTTCGTGAGCCTGGACCAGGTCATCAAGACGATGCGCGAGACGGGCGCCGACATGATGACCAAGTACAAGGAAACGTCGCGCGGCGGGCTGGCGGTGAACATCGTCGAGTGCTGAGCTCAACATTCCAGCCGGACAGCCGATATCTTGATGGCGTGGTCGGTGCCGCAAGGCCTGGCCGCCGAACCGCCTCGCCCGCCTGCCCGCCCATGCCTGACACCTACCCGCCGGACCGCCCGACCCCGCGCTACAAGCTCGCCGCGCTCAGCATCGTGGGCGCGGCCATGGTCGCACTGCCGCTGGCCCAGGTGCTGCGCTACCAGGACACGGAATTGCAGGCCGCCTTGGCCGAGCAGGCCGGGCTCGACCCGGTGAGACGTGCGGTGGCCGTGCAACAAGGTTTGCTGGCCCACCGCGACGTCGCCGGCCAGGTGCTGCGCGGGCAGGTGGTGCTGGAGAACGAACGCCGCAAACGCCAGCACAAGGTCGACGAACGGGTGGTCGCGCTGGCCGGGGCGCTGGTGGTGGCTTCGGAGCGCACCCATGAAGAGTTCAGCGCGCTGCGCGACGACTGGGCGCTGCTGGCGCGCGATGTGCAAGAGCGCACGGTTTCGGCGTCGGAAAGCGACCTCGCGCACCGGCTGCTCGTGGAGCAGACGCTGCAGGTCATCGACTTCATTGCCGACGCCTCGGGCCTGGGCCGCGACCGCGACAGCGGCGCCGCCCTGCTGGCGTCGGTGATGACGCGCAGCCTGCCGCGACTGGCCGCCGAGATCGCTGCCCTGAAGCCCGCAGGCGGGGCCGCCGGGAGCGGTCACGACGAACGCCAGCTCGCCGCCACCGAGGCGACGCTGGCGCGCGTCCTCGGGCGCCTGAACGAGGCCGTCGAGCACGCCGTGGTGCCGCGGCCCGCGCTTGCCGAGGCCACGGCTGAAGCCGGAGCCTCCGCCGATCGCTATTTCAGGCTGCTGCGCGACGGTTCGCCAGAGTCGGTGCAGGCCGACGCAGCAGCCCTGCAAGCGCAGTTTCTGCTGCTCGAAGCCACACACGCGGTGGTGGCCGAAACGCTGGCCGGGCGCGTCGACGGCGCGCGCCGCGAACGCGAAGTGCTGTTGGCACTGACGGCCGTGCTGGCATTGCTGTCGGTGTGGATCCTGATACGCATGTTCATGCCAGCGCGCAGTGGTGCGAAGCGGCTGCGGACCGATCCGCGCCAGCACGGCGACGCGGCAGAGGGCACGCAGTTCACGGCAGCCACGGCCAGCCCACCCGGCAGTGCCGACAGCCGCGGTGAAGCCGGCCGCTTGCTGCAGCGCCTGCGCCGCCACGACGGCGGCCCAGGTCCGACGCCGCTTGAGCGCGACACGCCGGCCGAGACGCTGCCACCTGAGCAGGCGTAGGCGTCAAGGCGCGCGCAGCGCTCAGTCTCTGTCCGCCGGCATCGGCAGCGGCCCGGCGGCGTTGCCGCCGAGCACCGGCGCCGCGCGCGGCTGCTTCTCGCGCGACCCTTCACGAACCAGGTAGCTGTACAGCACCGGCACCACCACCAGCGTCAGCAGCGTCGAGGTGATCAAGCCGCCGATGATGGCGCGGCCCATCGGGGCCTGGATCTCGCCGCCGTCGTTGAGCGCCAGCGCCAGCGGCAGCATGCCGAAGATCATGGCCGCGGTGGTCATGATGATCGGCCGCATGCGGATCTGCCCGGCCTGCAGCAGCGCCTCGTGCACCGTGGCGCCGGCCTTGCGCGCGTGGTTGGCGAAGTCGACGAGCAGGATCGCGTTCTTGGTCACCAGGCCCATCAGCATCACGAGGCCGATCATGCTGAAGACGTTCAGCGTGCTCCTCCAGAACAGCAAGGCCAGCATGACGCCGATCAGCGCCAGCGGCAGGCTGGCCATGATGGCGATCGGCTGCACGAAGCTGCCGAACTGGCTGGCCAGCACGATGTAGATGAAGATCACCGCCAGCGCCATGGCGCCGAGCAGGCCGCCGAAGGCCTCGGCCTGCTGCTGCATCTGGCCGCCGACATCGAAGCTGTAGCCCGGCGGCAGCGTCGTCTCCTTGATCAGCTTGTGCACGTCGTCGCCGACGTCGCCGGGGCTGCGGTCCTTGACGCCGGCGAAGATCCCCTCGCGGCGCTGCAGGTTCTGGCGCCGGATGTTCTGCGGGTTGAAGACACGCTCGATGTCGGCCACGCTGGACAGTGCGATCGGCGTGCCGTCGGCGGCGAAGGCCACCGGCAGCGTGCGCAGCTGGTCGATGCGTTCGCGCCGGCTCTCGTCCAGGCGCAGCACGACGTCGACCTGGTCGCCGTCGGGCGTCGTCCAGGTGGTCGCCGTCTCGCCGTTGACGTAGGCGCGCAGGTTGCTGGAGACCTGGCTCGCCGTCAAGCCGAGCTCGCGCACGGCGCCGGGCTTCAGGCGCACGGCGTAGGCCGGCATGCCGGCCTGCACCGAGGTTTCCACGTCCACCGCGCCGGGGATCTTCTTCACCTTGTCGGCGAACTCGCCCGCCAGGCGCGCCAGCCCTTCGGGGTCGTTGCCCAGGATGGCGACGTAGATCGGCCGGTTGAAGCCGACACTGGCGTCGGTGCCGGGAACGCGCGCGATGGCCTCGCGGATGGCGTCTTCCACCTGCTTCTGCGAGCGCGTGCGTTCCTTGCGTTCGACCAGCGCGATGTTCAGCCACGCCTGGTGACGCTGGCCGGCGCCGCCGACCCAGGTCGAGATGTGCTTGACCTCGGGCATGGCCTGCACGATCTGTTCGATCTGCGCCACCTTGACGTCGGTGCGCTGCAGGCTGCTGCCCACCGGCATCTTCAGCGCCAGTTGCGTGAAGCTGCGGTCGGTTTCGGGCACGAACTCGCTGCCGACCAGCGGCGCCAGTGCCAGCGCGATGGCGAAGCTGGCCGTGCCGCCGGCCATGACCACGCCACGCGGCGTGATCGTGGCGCTGCGCCACCGGCGCGGGCTGGCCCTGTCGCGCCGGCCATCGGCAGCGAAGCCGCGGCCGTAGGCCGGCAGCCCGACGCGCCAGCGGCGCGCGCTGAAGATCCAGCCGATGGCGTGGCCGTAGGCCGCGTGCAAGGCGTCCATGAGGCGGTCGGTGCCGCGGATGGCGTGGCCGATGACCGGCAGCGTCTTCAGCCGCGTCGAGGGCGGGTCCTTCCATACCGACGACAGCATCGGGTCGAGCGTGAAGCTGACGAACAGGCTCACCAGCACCGCCACCACGACGGTGATGCCGAAGGGGTAGAAGAACTTGCCGATGATGCCGCCCATGAAGGCCACCGGCGCGAACACAGCGACGATGGCAAAGGTGGTGGCCATCACCGCCAGGCCGATCTCCTGCGTGCCTTCGCGCGCCGCGCTGTGGTGGTCCTTGCCCATGTGCACGTGGCGCACGATGTTCTCGCGCACCACGATGGCGTCGTCGATGAGCAGGCCGATGCACAGGCTGAGCGCCATCATCGTCATGAAGTTCAGCGTGAAGCCGAAGGCGTAGACGGCGATGAAGCTGCTGATCACCGCGATCGGCAAGGTGAGGCCGGTGATGATGGTGCTGCGCCAGCTGTGCAGGAACAGGAAGACGATGGCGATGGTCAGCAGCGCGCCTTCGATGAGCGTGCTGCGCAGGCCGTCGAGCGAGCCCTTGACCCAGTCGCTGCTGGCGTTGATGAGGCGCAGTTCCACGTCGGGCGGCAGCTTCTTGCGCACCTCGTCCATCGCCTTCTTCACGGCGTCGCCGGTGGCCACGATGTTGGCGTCCTGCTGCTTGAAGACGTTGAAGTTGATGGCGCGCTGGCCGTTGACACGCGCCATCGAGTCGGGCTCGCGTTCACGCTCGCTCAGCGTGCCCAGGTCACCCAGACGCAGCGCCAGGCCGTTGCGGCGCGCCACCACCAGGTCGGCAAAGGCCTTGGGGTCGCGCACGCGGCCTTCCACGCGCACCAGCGTGTCCTGCGTGCTGTCGGACAGCAGGCCCACCGGCTGGTCGGCGTTGGCTTCGCGCAGCGCGGTGGCGATCTGCGCCGGCGTCACGCCGTAGGCGCGCAGCCGCAGCGGGTCGAGGTCGATGCGCACCTCGCGTTCGGTGAGGCCGTTGACCTCGACGCGGGCCACGCCTTCCCCGCGCTGCAGCCGTTTGCCGACCTCGTTCTCGCCCAGCATCGACAGCTCGCGCGTGCTGCGCGTCGGGCTCAGGATGGCCAGCGTGACCACCGGTTCGTTGTTGTCGTTGTTCCAGCGTGCCAGCGTCGGTGCACGCGCATCGCGCGGCAGCTGCGACTGCATGGCGGCGACGCGGTCGCGCACCTCCTGCATCGCGCGGTCCATGTCGGTGTCGAGGCCGAACTCGATGCTCATGTCGGCGCGGCCCTCGAAGGCGCGCGCCATGATCTTGCGCACGCCGGCAACGCCGTTGACGGCCTCCTCCAGCGGCTTGAGCACCTCGCGCTCCAGCGCCTCGGGCGCGGCGCCGGGGTATTCGATGCTCATCCAGGCACCGGGCAAGCTGATGTCGGGCATCTGCTCGACGCCCAGCTTGGCGTAGCTGAACAGGCCCAGCACGCACAGCGCCACCATGACCATGGCGGCAAAGACCGGGTTGTTGATCGAGACGCGGGTGATCCACATGATGGCCTCCGCCGTCTTACTTCACGGTCACGGGCGACGAGGCGGCGGCCGAGGCCACCGCCGCCGCACGGTTGGCCACCACCAGCGCCTTGGCGCCCTCGCGCAGGTTGTCGAAACGCGCGGCCAGCACCTGGCTGGCCGGGCCGACGCCCTGCAGTACCTCGATGCGGCCTGCGCGCTCGTCGCGCCGGCCCACGGTGACGGCGCGGCGCGCCAGCACACCGTTCTCGATCAGCCAGACATGGTCCTGGCCGGCGGCGTTGCCCACCGCGTTGGCCGGCAGCGTGAGGCGTTCCTGGTCGTCGGCCAGGGCGGCGCTGGCCAGCGCGTACTGGCCGGCGCGCAGCGTCTCCCCGGGGTTGGCCAGCTCGATCGTGACGCCGATGGACCTTGTGCCCGGCTCGGCCGCCGGCGCGATGCGCGCAATGCGCCCGGCCACCGGCTGCAGCACGCCCTCCACCCGCACCTCCACCGGCATGCCGGCGGCCAGCCGGGCGACCTCGTGCGTGCCGACGCTGGCGGCGAGTTCGAGCCGTGCCAGGTCGACGATGGTCAGCACCTGCTGGTCGATGCTGACCTTCTCGCCGGGCAGCACATGGCGCTTGGCGACGATGCCGGAGATGGGTGCCAGCAAGGTGGCGTCACGCAGGGCGACACGCGTGGTGTCCAGCGCCGCCTGCGCAGCATTCAGCGCCGCACGTGCGGTGTCCACCGCGGCGCGCGAGTTTTCCAGCGCGATCGGGCTGATGAACTGCTGCGCCGCCAGGCGCTCGTTGCTGGCATGCGCGCGTTCGGCCTGCACCAGGGTGGCGCGCGCCGATTCCAGGTTGGCGCTGCGCTCGGCGACACGGCTGCTGGTTTCGGCCATGTCGATGCGTCCGATGGCCTGTCCGGCCTGCACCCGGCTGCCTTCGGCAGCGCTCATCGACACCAGTGTGCCGGCGGCCTTGGCACGCACCAGCGAGGTCTGCGGCGCCACCAGCGGGCCGGAGAACTCGACCCGCGACGGCATAGGTGCCAGCGTCGGCTGTACCACCTCGCGCGGCACGAACTCCAGCGGCGGGTCGGGCTTCTTGGCGTCCCTGCCGCCCTTGCCGGCCGTGGCCTCGCTCTTGGCCACCGCCTGGCCCAGCGGTCCCTTGAACACGCCGTTCATGAACGCCACGCCGGCGCCCGCCACCATCACCAGCGCCACGCCGCCCAGCAGTCACTTCTTCTTCATGATCCGCTCCTCCAGACAGGTCCGTACCCCGCTTGGGGGTCGCAGGCATGAGTGTCGGCGGGCCGGCGCCGCCGGTGGACAGGGTTGCGACAAAGCGCCCGAAGCGGGCGATGAAGTGCAGGCGGCCGGGACAGCCCGGGCGACCGCCGGGACGGCACGGCGGCAGGCCCCCGGCCCCGGGTGCGGCGACTCTGCCCGCTCCCCGCCCCGCAGGCAAGCCCCTTCAAGGCCGGTCGGGACCCGGCTCGCGCGGGCGCCGCGGCAGCGGGTCCTTGAGCATCGAAGTGACGGTCACCGGGTTCGTCGCGGCGGCGCCGGCACTTTCCCGCCGGGCGCCCGACCCGGTGATGTCGTCCAGCGTCACGGCGTCGAGCTCGGCGAAGTAGGCCCTGAGTGCGTTGCCGAGCACGCCTCTCAATCGACACGTCGGCGTCAAGGTGCAGGTGTCGGTGGACGCATCGAAGCACTCGACGAGCCGGAAGTCGGTTTCGGCGCTTCTCAGCACGTCGCCGACCCGAATGGCCGCGGGCGCCTTCAGCAGGCGCAGACCGCCGCCGCGTCCGCGCGTGGTTTCCAGCACGCCCTGGCGCGCCAGATCGTTGACGATCTTCATCAGGTGGTTCTTCGATATCTGGTGCCCGTGCGCAATCTCGGCAATGGTGACCAGGCGGTCGCGGTTTGCCGCACAGTACATCAGTACCCGCAGGGTGTAGTCGGTGTAGTCGGACAGCCGCATCGGCGGAGGCACTCCAAAAGATGCATGCGATGTATTGCTTTGCGTCAAAGCACGAGATAACATGCAAGTGAAATGCATCTTACAACCGCCGGCGCCCGATAGATAGATGGCTAGACCTACGCATCGAGCGCCTGCGTTGAGCAAGCGACGCGGATTCCCGGTCATCCCGATCCAGCCGCTGCCTGCCGACCAGGCCGCGGGCGACGACTTGCAGTTCGTGTCGATGTACCAGAAGCAGCCGGACATCTACCCGCGCGCGGTCAAGGGCTGGTTCGCCGGCTGGCGCTGGACCTTCGTCTGGCTGACGCAGCTGCTGTTCTACGGCCTGCCCTGGCTGCAGTGGAGCGGCCGCCAGGCGGTGCTGTTCGATCTGGAGGCGCAGCGCTTCTACATCCTGGGTCTGGTGCTGTATCCGCAGGACCTGATCTTCCTCGCCGCACTGCTGGTGCTGTCGGCGCTGGCGTTGTTCTTCTTCACCGCCGTGGCCGGGCGGCTGTGGTGCGGCTACACCTGCCCGCAGACCGTCTACACCGAGATCTTCATGTGGGTCGAGCGCCGCATCGAGGGCGACCGCGTCGCCCGCATGCGGCTCGACCAGGCGCCGTGGAGCGCGAACAAGCTCGCCCGCAAGGGGGCCAAGCAGATCGCCTGGCTCGCCATCTCGCTGTTCACCGGCTTCAGCTTCGTCGGTTACTTCACCCCCATCCGCGAGCTCACGCCGGCTGTCGCGGCCTTCGCGGTGTCGCCGTGGAACACCTTCTGGATCCTGTTCTACGGCCTGGCCACCTACGGCAACGCGGGCTATCTGCGCGAACAGATGTGCAAGTACATGTGCCCCTACGCCCGCTTCCAGAGCGCGCTGATCGACAAGGACTCCCTGGTCATCACCTACGACGCCGCGCGCGGTGAGCCGCGCGGCTCACGTTCGCGCAAGACCACGGCCGCGGCCCAGGGGCTGGGCGATTGCGTCGCCTGCACGCTTTGCGTGCAGGTCTGCCCCACCGGCATCGACATCCGCGACGGACTGCAGAACGAGTGCATCGGTTGCGCCGCCTGCATCGACGTCTGCAACGGCGTCATGGACAAGATGGGCTACGCCCGGGGCCTGATTCGGTACGCCACCGAGAACGGCGTGGCCGGCGGGTGGTCGCGGCTGCAGATGCTCAAACGCGCGGTTCGACCGCGCGTGTTGATCTACGGCGCCGTGCTCACGGCCGCCAGCGTCGCCTTCGCCACCAGCGTCGCGCTGCGCAGCCCGTTCCAGTTCGACGTCATCAAGGACCGCGGCACGCTGGCACGCGTCGTCGACGACGGTGCCGTCGAGAACGTGTACCGGATCCAGATCATGAACCGCACCGAGGTGTCGCAGAGCTATCGCGTGGCGGCGAGCGGGCTGGCCGGCCTCACCGTGTCGGCACCCGAGGTGACCATCGCGCCCGCCGGCATCCAGTCCATCGTGGCCAGACTCCAGCTGCCCCAGCCTGCGGCCCAGGGTCTGCTCGGCCGCTCCGTGCCGGTGGTGTTCGAGGTCACGAAGCACCAAGATGCCGACCAGGGTGCAGTGGTGCAGCGCGAGAAGTCGACCTTCTTCGTGCCTCGTTGAGTCGCGAACGAGACGTCCCCGCCGCGCTGCGGCGGCAGTCTCGACCCACGCCGATGGCGGCACTGCCGGCCCTTCGGGCCCCCAGCTCATGGGTCTGCACAGGCTCCGAGCCGCAAGACACCGGAACTCCATCGGCCGTGGTCTGTCATATTCGGCGTTGCACACTGTCGGATGCCGAGCTTCATGGATGCTGCAGAAACGGGACTTCGCCATGGCGGCCTCGTCGACCGCCGCCAGTGGCTGGCCGCTTCGGCCGCTGCCTTGGTGCTTGCCGGCATGCCGCGGCTGGCCACCGGCGCGACCCCGGACGCCAGCAGCGTGCTCACCCGGCGCATTCCCGCCAGCGGCGAGGCGCTGCCGGTGGTGGGACTGGGCAGCTGGATCACCTTCAACGTCGGCAACGACGCAGCAGCGCGCGACGCCTGCGCCGAGGTCGTGCGCGCGTTCTTCGCCGCCGGTGGCCGGCTCATCGACAGCTCGCCGATGTACGGCTCGTCGCAGCCCACCATCGGCCATGCGCTGGCGCGGCTCGGGCACCCGGCGGCGCTGTTCTCGGCCGAGAAGGTATGGACCAGCGACGCGGCGCGGGGCGCGGCGCAGATGGAGGCCTCGCGCGCCTTCTGGGGCGTGCCGCGCCTGGACCTGATGCAGGTGCACAACCTGCTCGCCTGGGCCGACCACCTGCCGCGCCTGCTGGAGATGAAGGCCGCCGGCCGCCTGCGCTACGTCGGCATCACCACCTCGGAGGGCCGGCGCCATGCCGAGGTCGAGCAGGTCATGCGCACGCAGCCGATCGACTTCGTGCAGCTCAGCTACAACCTGCTGGACCGCGAGGCCGAGCGGCGCATCCTGCCGCTGGCGCAGCAGCGCGGCATCGCGGTGATCGTCAACCGCTCGTTTCGCGAGGGCGCCCTGCTCGAGGCCTTGCGCCGCCACCGCCTGCCGGCCTGGGCGGCCGAGATCGACTGCGACAGCTGGGCGCAGGTGGCGCTGAAGTTCATAGTCTCGCACCCGGCCGTGACCTGCGCCATCCCGGCCACTCGCCAGGTGGCGCATGTGCGCCAGAACATGGGCGCGGCGCGCGGGCGTCTGCCCGACGCGGCATTGCGCTCGCGCATGGCCGCCGAGGTCGCCGCGCTGTGACGCCGCCGTGACGCGCCCTGCTGCGCCCGGACATCACGACGCGGGCCCGCGATGAGCGAGTGGTGGACCTACCGCCCCACCGACTTTCTGATGTTCGCGCCGCGCACCTACTGGCGCTTGTTCGAACTGCACAACGACGCCTGGTGGCCGGTGCAGCCGCTGCTGGTGCTGGCCGCGCTGGCCTGGATGGCGTGGCTGATGCAGACCCTGCCAGGGGGTAGCCAGGGTGTGCCCGCGCTGCGCGTCGGGGCGGCGGGCCTGGCAGCGGCCTGGGCCTTCGTGGCGGGGTCGTTCCTGCTGCCGCGCTACGCACCGATCAACTGGGCCGCGTCGGGCTTCGCTGCCGGGTTCTTCGTGCAGGCACTCGGCTTGGCCGCCCTGGCCACACGGGCCAAGCTCCGCGTCGCGCCGCCTGGCGCCCGGCGCCGGATCGGCTTGCTGCTGGGCCTGTGGGCCCTGCTGGGCCACCCGCTGCTGGCGGCGGCCTGCGGTCGGCCCTGGACGCAGGCCGAGGTCTTCGGCCTGGCGCCCGACCCGACGGCGATTGCGACGCTCGGCTTCCTGCTCGCGGCTGACGCCCCCGGCCGACCCGCGCGCTGGCTGCTGCGGTGGCTGTGGACAGTGGCGCTGGCCTGGTGCGCGATCAGCGCCGCCACCCTGCTGACGATGGGCTCGCCACAAGGGTGGCTGCTGCTGGCAGCCGGGCTGCTGGCCATGGCAGCGGCGTGGCCGAGCCGGCCGTCGGCGTAACCGGTCTGCGTCGCGGCTGTCAGGCTCCGGGCACCCTGCTCTGGCCACACGGCGTCGGCGCGGGCCAGCTCAACGCCACGGCGCACCCGCTGACCGACGGCATGAGCCGAAGTCCACCCCCATGCGCGCGCGCCACCAGGTCCGCCAGCATCAGGCCCAGGCCGGTTCGGCCCTCGTAGTCTTGTTCGTCGATCGCCGTTTGCAGGTGCTTGCGGCGCGCGTCGTCGATACCCGGCCCGTCGTCGCTGAGCGCCAGCTGCCAGGCGCCGGCCTCGCACCGTGCACTCAGGTGCGCCGAGCTGGCGCCGTGACGCGCCGCGTTGTCCAGCAGGTTGGCCAGCGCTGCGGCCAGCAGATCAGCGTCGGCCTGCAGGCCCGGCGCGGCGTCCGCGCTGACGCGCAGGCCCTCGATGGGCAACTGCGCGACGAGCTGCGGCAGGTCCACCGCCCGCCAGCGCAGTTCGGACTCGGTACGGAACAGCGCCAGCAATGCGGTGACCACGCGGCGCAGGCGGTCGGCCGCCTGCCGCGCCAGCGCCAGCATCGGCTGGGCCTGCGGCGGCGACACGCGCTGCGCGGTGGCCAGTTGCGCCACCATGCCCGCCAGCGGAGTGCGCAGCGCATGCGCCGCATGGGCCGCGAAGGCGCGTTCGCTGCGTATGCGGCGCGCCAGCCGCGTGCCCAGCTCGGTCACTGCGGTGTGCATGGGCAGCAGTTCGGTGCGCTGGGCGGGCGCCAGGTGGGCCTCGGGCAGCAGCGGGTCGTAGCCGGCCACGTCGTTCGACAGCGCCGTCACGGGCTCCAGTTCACGGCGCACGCGCAGGCTCAGCCACAAGGCGCAGGCCAGCCCGACGACGAGCGCCGCCCCGGCGGTGTACTCGGCGGCCTCCAGCCGCGCCTCGGTGCGCTCCGTCAATGGCTGGCCAACGATCAGCACGCGGGAGCCGGCCATCGGGATCGCGTGCACGCGCCACTCCTCGACAGTCGCGAAGCCGCTGGCCCCGGGCCCGAGCAGCGGCGTCAGCGGCGCGCGATGCGATCGCAGCACCAGCCTGGGCCCGGGCCCGACGACCTGCCACGACAGGTGTTCCTCGTGCGGCGGCGCCGGGAACACGCCGTCCGGTGCGCGCGGCAGCGCATCCAGGTCGGGCGGCAGCACGCCGAACAGCACCTCGGCCGCCTCCTGCAAGGTGGCGTCCATGATCTCGTCGACCTCGTGCCGCACGGCCAGCCAGACCACGGCCGAAACCGCCAGGCCCCAGGCCAGCGAAACCACCACCAGCGCCCGCGACAGCCGCTGCTTGATCGAAGGCAGCCGCCTCACGCACCGACCCGGTAACCCATGCCGCGCACGGTTTCGATGAAACTGCGGCCGAGCTTCTTGCGCACCCCCGAAACGTGCACTTCGAGTGCGTTGCTCGCGACCTCACCGTCCAGTCCCAGCACCAGCGCCTCGAGGTCGGTCTTGGCCACCAGGCGACCGGCCCGCAAGGCCAGCGCCTCGGTCAACGCCCACTCGCGCGCGGTGAGGTCGATGCGCATGCCGCAGAGGTAGGCACAGCGCGCGCCGAGGTCGAGCGACACGTCGCCGAACTGCAGTCGAGAATCTGGCGCACCCGCGGTGCGGCGCTGCACGGCGCGCAGGCGTGCACACAACTCCTCGGGGTCGAAGGGCTTGACGAGGTAGTCGTCGGCGCCGGCGTCCAGGCCATGCACGCGGTCGCTGAGCAGGTCGCGCGCGGTGAGCACGATCACCGGCGTGGTATCGCCCCCGCGCCGCAGCGAGCGCACCCACTCCACCCCCGAGCCGTCGGGCAGCTGCCAGTCCACCAGCAGCGCGTCGAACGGTTCTGCGCGCAACAGCCGTGCCTGGCTCACGCGTTGGCACCAGTCCACCACATGGCCATCGGTCTGCAGGAAGGCCCGCAGCCCGAGGCCGAGGATGGAGTCGTCTTCGACAAGCAGGAGTCGCATGGAGGGCGCCAGAAATCTCGCAGCATCGGGCTTGCACATGAAGCTGGCCTGAAGGCGTCTGGCCGGCGCAGCTTCAGCTTCGCCTCAGGCTCGGCAGCAACGATACAGGCATTCCCCTTCCACCCAGGAGCTGCCATGCACCGCCACACCCTCGATCGTTCCCTTCGCGCCGCGACCGTCACCCTCACCGGCCTGGCCGCAGCCGTGCTCGTGGGCTGCGGCGGCGGTGGCGGCGGCGAAACGCCGCTGCAGACGGCCCAGGCGCCGACGGCCCCGGCGCTGACGGCGGTGTACTTCACCGACGACTTTTCGGCCCGCTACGACGCGGTGTGGATCACCGTGACACGGGTCACCGCGGTCGGCCCGTCGGGCGAGACCGAACTGGCGGCCTACACGCCGGCACGCCCGTTCAACCTGCCCGCGCTGCGTCAGGCCGGCGCGCTGGTGGCCAAGGTGCCGGTGCCGGCCGACACCACCAGCGTGCGTGTCTACGTGCAACCGCAGGCCCAACTGCAGCAGCTCGACGGCAGCCTGCTCGACCTGCCGCTGGCGGCGCCGAACGGCTGGCTGGAGTTTCGACTCGAGGGCTGGGCCGTGGGCTCGGGCGTGCTGGCGCTGGACTTCGACCTGCCCAGGTTCGCGCTGCAGGGCCAGCAGTTGGTGCCGGCCACGCGGCTGGCCTCCAACGACGACTTCGCCGGCTGGAACCAGCGCACGGCCGACGTCGAGGGCACGGTGCTGGCCGTGGCGACCGACCGCGTGACGGTGCAGACCCGCCACTACGGCACGGCCGCAGTGCTGCTGGACGCGAACACGACCTATTGGTCCCAGCGGAGCGGCAGCACCTGGCGCCCGGCCGCCGGTGACCGCATCGAGATCGCAGCCGCGGTCGCCGGGCAAGGGTCGACGCTGAGTTACACGGCGCTGACGGTCAAGGACGAGACCGACGCCGCCGCCGCAGGCCTGGGCAAGATCGAAGGCATGATCACGGCCTACGACGGCACGTCGATCACGCTGTCGGTGCGCGACAGCCAGCTCGCCGGCGCCACCGGCTCGGTGCTCATCAACGTCGCGTCGGCCGCTTACACACGCGGCAGCGCGGCGCTGCTGGCGCCCGGGGTGAAGGTCGAAGCCCACGTGGCCGCGCAGGGCGCGAGCTGGGTCGCCAGCGCGCTGGAAGTCGATGGTGCGCCCAAGACGGGCACCGGGCACCACGACGACACCGATGTCGCCGAGCTCAAGGGCCGCATCGACAGCGTCAGCGGCAGTGTGGTCACGCTGACGGCGCTGTACGCCGAGCGGCTGCCCGGCGTGCAGGTGGGCAGCAAGGTCACGGTGGACTTGGCCAAGGCCTACTTCAAGAAGGGCTCGGCGGCCTGCCTGGTGGCCGGCGCGCCGATCGAGATCAAGGGCAGTGTCGGCGCCAACGGCGCGCTGCAGCCCGTCAAGGCAGAGATCGAGGGCGGCTGCGCCACGGCGTACCCGGCGCCGGGCATCACCCCGCCCGGCAACGCCACGCCGCCGCCGGTGGCCGCTTTCGTCGAGGCCAAGGGCACGATCACCGCGCTGCGCGCCGGCGAGTTCGACATCGCCGTCTATCGCCTGTCATATGCCGGCGCCGCTGCGGCCACCCTCACCGTGCGCTACGGCCCGGCCACGGTGTTCAAGTACCCGCTGCCGGCCAGCCTGGTTGCCGGCCAGTTTGTCGAGGTCAAGGGCATGCTGACCGGGACCGTCATCGAAGCCAGCAAGGTCGAACTCGACTGACACGGACGCCGCAAGGCGCGCCGCCGGCGGCCGGCGCGGGCAGCGGTGTCAGCAGATCTCGCCCAGGCCCTGGCGCTGTGCAAGCAGCGCCGCTTCGGTGCGCGAGCGCAGGCCCAGCTTGTCGAGGATCTGCGTCACGTGATGCTTGACGGTCTTCTCTGCCAGGTGCAGGCGGTCGCCGATCTCGCGGTTGGTGTGGCCGTTGGCCAGCAGGCGCAGCACGTCCATCTCGCGTGCCGTCAGCTTGGCCAGCGGGTCGACGCGCGTGCGCGTCATGGCCGACAGCAGGTGTGCGGCCAGCGCCGGGGGTACGTAGTGGCCGCCGCGCGCGACCTGCCGCACGACGGCCCGCAGCTCGCTGGCCGAAATGCCCTTGAGCACGAAGCCATGGGCGCCCGCCTCCATGGCGCCCAGCAGGTCGCTGCCGTCGGTGGACGCCGTCAGCACGATGATGCGCAGGGCCGGCAGCGCGGCGACGAGTTCCCTGATCAGCCCCGTGCCGCCGGGGCCGGGCATGCTCAGGTCCACCAGCGCCACGTCGGGCCGGGTCTGGCGGGCCTGCATCAGCGCCTGGGCCCCGCTGTCGGCCTGGGCCACGACCCGCCAGCCGGGTTCGGCCTGCAGCGTGTGCGCCACGCCCTCGCGCAGCAAGGGATGATCGTCGGCCAGCAGGATGCGCAGCGCCTTAGGCATCGGGAGCGGCGTCGACAGGGCCGGCGGCGCCGGCCGGCGGCTCTGGCGCCAGCGGCAGACGGACGCGCAGCGTGGTGCCCCGTCCCGGCGCCGACTCGATCCCGACGCGGCCACCGAGCAGCTGCACGCGCTCGCGCAGGAAGGCCAGCCCCAGATGCCCATCGGCCGGCGCCCGGCCGGGGTCGAAGCCGGGGCCGTCGTCGGCCACCTCGATGAGCAGCGTTTCGCCGTCGCGGCAGGCCCGCAGCCGCGGCGCATGCCCGGGGGCATGGCGAGCGGCATTGCTCAGTGCCTCCTGGGCCACGCGGTAGGCAGTGAACTTGACGGCCAGCGGCGCGTCCGGCAGCCCGGGATCGATGTCGCTGTCGATGGCCACGCCGCCGTGGCGGCTGGCGTCGGCGACGGCGCGCTTGAGCGCATCGGCCAGGCTCAGCTGGGCCATCGACGGCGCTGCCAGCCCGGCGGCGATGTCGCGCAGCTGCTGCATCGCCTCCTGCAGACTGGCGCGCACCGCGTCGGACTGGGCATGCGCCTGCGGCTCGTCCGCGCGCAGCAGTGCGAAGGCCATGTTCTGCACCGGTCCATCGTGCAGGTCGGCCGCGATGCGCCGCAGCGACATCTCGCCCAGCGCCGTGGTCCGGGCACCCGCTTCCTGCAGGCGGCGGTTGATGCGGCGGTTCTCCGCCAGCAGGCGCTCGAGGCCCTGCACCTGGCGGGCCAGCTCCGACTGCTGGCCGCTGATGGTGTGGCTGGCGCGCAGCACCAGCGCGTAAAGGATCGAAAACAGCAGCATCGCACCCAGGCCGATGGTGACCCAGCTCTGGCGCTGGGCGCTGACGATCTCCGCCTCCACCGTGTCGACCTCGTGATAGAACTCCGCGATCGCCTGCACCATGCTCGAACCGGGCGGCCGCAGCGGCACGTAGATCTCGATCAGGCGCGACCAGCGCGCGCGCTCGGGGGCGTTGTCGGGCCCGTCGAGCGGGCTGATCGCGGCCAGCATCTGGCCCGACAGCGCGATCGCGTGGTGGTCGTGCAGCGGGAACTTCATGCCGTCCTGCACGTGGTCGCTGCTGTAGTGGATGAGCCCGTCCGGCGACCACAGCTTGAAGCGCACCACCCGCTGCGCCAGCGGGCCGTGGACGAAGATGTCGTCCAGCATGCGGCGGGTTTCGCTGTCGAGCTCGCCGTCGCGCATGAACTTGTCGAGCCGGCGCGACAGGATGCTTTCGAAGTAGGCCGCGGCCAGGCTGGCCGTGCGGTTGACGATGCTGGCCTCGATGCGCTGGCTGACCCAGTACCCGGTGGCCGCCACCGCGGCGGCCAGCACCAGCACGCTGGCGACGAGGAACTGGCGCGCCAGACTGATGCGCGTGAAGGGGCGTGCGGGCGCCGGCCCCGAGGCTGGGGCCTGCGCGTCCAAGAGGCCATGGGAGGCTGCCATCCAGCGTGCATGGTACCGCCGTCGCCCCCGCGCATCAGACCAAAGTCCGATGAACTCGCGACTGCGGTCCGATGTGTCTCCTTCAGCTTTGCTTAAGGATGTGTCCCGTGGTCACAAGGGCAAGCGCATGTGACCGCCGCCATCGAACCAGCCCACCGGAGACACAAATACCATGCTGACTTCCGTCTTCACCCGACGCCGCCTGGCCGCCCTGCTCGCCGGCGCTGCCGCGCTGATCGCCTCCTTGCCCAGCCAGGCCGTTCCGGCCTGGGCGCGCCAGACCGGCAAGGCCTGCGTGGCCTGCCACTTCCAGCACTACCCCGCACTCAACGATTTCGGCATGGACTTCAAGGCCAGCGGCTATGTCGACATCAAGGCCAAGCCGCTGGCGGGCAAGGACCTGTCGATCGCCGACACGCTGTACGCCAGCCTGTTCAGCAAGATCCGCTGGCAGAAGACCAACGGCAGCGACGGCCTGAACGCCGACGGCGAGAAGGCCAAGACCACTCACAGCGGCGAGCTGCAGTTCCCCGACGAGTTCGCCATCCTGCTCGGCGGGCGGGTCGGTCAGCACGTGGGCTTCATGCTCGAGGGCCAGCTGGCCGGTGACGGCGCGGTGCTGGCGGGCTTCAAGATGCCGATGATGTGGCCGCTGGGTGAATCGGGCATGAAGGCCGGCGTGGTGCCCTTCACGACCGACGCGCTGGGTGCTTCCTACGGCTTCGAGCTGTTCAATACCGGCGCCGTGCGCAACGTGCGCATCAGCGAACACCGGGCCGAGACCTCGGCGCAGCAGTACGTGTTCTTCCAGGGCACCGGCCCGTTGGGGGGTGAGACCAATCCGGTTTCCGGCGCCCAGTCGCGCAACACTGCAGGCGCGGCCACCGGCTTCTCCTTCGTGCTGTACAACCCGTTGTTCTTCGTCGTCGTGGCGCCGCACACGCCCAACCACCTGGCCGGGGCCGAGAGCCAGCTCGGCGGGCTCAACGCCACCTACTTCCGCGCGGCAGTGACACCGTCGTTCCAGGGCTGGTCGCTGGGGGCCGGTGTGCAGGCCTGGTCGGGCAACAACGTGCGCTTCAACGACGGCGGTGCGGGCGTCTTCTCCAACGACATCGCCACCGTCCAGACCAAGGGCTGGGCCATCGACGCACAGGCGCAGGGCAACGTCGGCAGCATGCCGCTGGGGCTGTACCTGGCGCACGCCAGGGCGCCCGGCACGGCGGCCGGTTCGGCGACGCCCAACCTGTTCAACGCCAACCGGAACGCCCGCACGGCGACGACGCTGACCGCGGAGCTCGGCGTGCTGCCGCAGAAGGCCACGGTGGTGGCGTCCTTCCGCCGCGCCGACAACGGCGCCAATGCGTCGAGCAAGGACAACGCCTTGACGCTGGGCGCCACGTATCAGGTCTACCAGAACCTGCAACTGCAACTGATGCACAGCCGGCGCTCCGACGGCAGCAACGGCGTCGGCCGCTACGGGCCGAACTACGCCGCCGGTGGCACGGTGGCTGGCGACGCGCTGACGACCTTCATGCTCTCGGTCGGCTATTGAACATGGGCAAGGCCGCTTACGCCGCCCTGGCGCTGGGCGGTGCCCTCGTCCTTGCGGCGGGTGGCGCGTGCGCTGCCCCGCTCGAACAGCACCTGCCGATCTGCGCCGCCTGCCATGGCAAGGACGGCAACAGCCTCATCGCCGACAACCCGTCGCTCGCCGGCATGGCGCCCGAGTACCTGGTGCGCCAGATGAAGCACTTCAAGTCCGGCGATCGCAAGAGCGCGGTGATGGCGCCGATGGCTGCCGCGCTGGATGCCGACGCGATACAGGCGCTGGCGGACCACTTCAGCGAGCAGACCCCGGCCGCCGGCAAGGCGGGCGATCCGGCGCTGGCCGCCAAGGGCAAGGTCGTCTATGACGAGGGCATCGTCGGCTCGGCCGTGCCGGCCTGCTCTGGATGCCATGGCGACGACGGTTCCGGTGACGCGAAGTACCCGCGCCTGGCGGGGCAGCATGCGGCCTACGTCGAGAAGCAGCTCGCCGCCTACCGCAGCGGCGCGCGTGCGAACGACCTCAAGGGCGTCATGGGCGCGGTGGCCAAGCGCATGAGCGACGCCGACATGCGCGCCGTGGCGCAGTACATCACCGGCATGAACAAGGAGTGAGCATGCGTTGGCAGAGTTTCGCAACGTCGGCAGTGCTGGTCCTGCTGGGGGTCCTGGGCGCCGGACCCGGCCACGCCGACGACGCCGACGCCAAGCGCAGCCCGCGCGGCTACGGCAGCAAGGGTTTCGTGTGGGAGCGCATGACCCCCGAACAGGTGGAAGTGATGAGACTCAGCGGCGACGCCGAGCGCGGCCGCGAGACCTACCGGCAGTGCGCGGGCTGCCATCGCGCCGCCGGTGTCGGCCGCTCCGACGGCGCCTATCCGCGGCTGACCGGCCAGCACGCCGCCGTCATCATCAAGCAGGTCACCGACACCCGCGCCGGCATCCGCACGAACCCGAAGATGGAGCCCTTCAGCGCCAACCATGCGCTGGGCCTGCAGGAGATCGCCGACGTCGCCGAATACCTCTCGCTGGCACGCAGCACGCAGGACAACGGCAAGGGTGACGCGGTGGCCGCGACCCGCGGACACGCGCTGTACGTCCGCCTGGCCTGCGCCGACTGCCACGGCCGCTCAGGCGAGGGCAACATGCCCAAGCTGTACCCGGTGGTGGCGGCACAGCACTACGAGTACCTGTGGCGCGAGATGCAGCACATCCAGGGCGG
The DNA here is from genome assembly GCA_030680415.1 of Rubrivivax sp. Classification (GTDB taxonomy): domain Bacteria; phylum Pseudomonadota; class Gammaproteobacteria; order Burkholderiales; family Burkholderiaceae_C; genus Rubrivivax. Next base: position 27,271 of record JAUXVE010000098.1, on the reverse strand, counting down.
CACGCGCGGCAACTCGCACCCGGACATGGTCAAGTCCCTGCGCGGTCTGGCGGCAGCCGATCTGCAGGCGCTGGCAAGCTATATGTCACGCCTGGCCGACTACCGCGGGCCGGCGCGGTGATGCCGCGGCGCCGGCGCCGGCTGTGGCCTGCGTTGCCGCTGGCGCTGCTGCTGGCCGCCTGCGGTTCGGTCGGGGGCCCGGCCGGCACTGACGCGGCGCGGACAGCGGGCACGCCCATCACGCCCGTCGTTCCGGCACCGGCAGCCGCGGCGGCCCCGCTGCGCCTGAGCCTGGCCGTGCAGCCGTGGGCCGACGCCCGACCCGGGTCGCCGGGGCGCCGCGTCGGCACACTGAAGGTGCCCGTCTTCGGCGTGCACGACAGCCGGCTCGTACTGGGGCGCGACGCGCATACCGTGGTGGCCGACGCGGTGGCCGCGCGGCTGCAGGCCCTGGGCTTCGAGTTGCGGGCGGCGCCGGCGACAGCGGACCTGAGACTGGAGGCGACGCTGCAGGCGCTGGACCTCGTCGTCGATGCGCGTGACGCACGCCGCGTGGCCGTGCAAGCCGTGCTGCGCCGCAACGACAACGGCCAGGTGCTCTGGTCGGGCGTCGTCGAGGACCGCGACGACCGTTTTGCCGGCATCAGCGGCAATAACCGGGCCGACCTCGAACGTTATCTCGGCGCCGGCATCGGCCTGGTGGCCGACCGCGTCGGCGCGCTGGTGCTCAGCCACGCTGCCGACATGGCGCCGCGGCCGGCGGCGCGGCCGCTGCCCGTCACCACACCAAACGCGCCGCCGAACGCCGCGCAACCCGTCGCCGCGGCCGACGGCCAGCTGGCGATCGTGAGCGTGCCGACACGAGTCAAGGTCTACGTCGGCGACGTCTACCACGGCCTGACGCCGCTGACGCTGGAATTACTGGCCGGCGTGCACGTGCTTCACTTCAGGCGCGACGGCTGCCGCACGGTGACCGAGAAAGTCGCCGTGCGGCGTGCCGCCACCGTGGAGCTGGAGATCAAGCTGCCGGATTGCTGATGCCGGCGGCGGCGAGCGCCGCTCGATCTCCTGCCGGCAGACGATCGGGGCCGCGGATGCGGTACCCTGCTTCATGAGCGAGAGACAGCCCGAACCCGAACCCGAACCCGAACCCGAACCCGGAGCCGGAGCCGGAACCGGAGCCGGAACCGGAACCGAGCCGCCGCCCGCGGCTGCCGGCGACGAACCGCCACCGCCGAGCGTGCTGTCCGGGACCGAACTGGTGCGTCTGTACATGCCGGTGGACGTGCGCAATCTGTCGCTGGCGGTGCTGGCGGTGCTGGGCACGCTGTTCGCATTGAAGTGGGCCAGCGCGGTGTTCATTCCGCTCATGCTGGGCCTGATGTTCAGCTACGCGCTGAGCCCGGTCGTCGAACGGCTGGAACGTATGCGTGTCCCGCGCGCCATCGGCGCGGGTCTGCTCATCGCCGCTCTGGGCGGAGGCCTGGGCTGGACGGCGTACACGCTGAGCGACGACGCGCTGGCGCTCGTCGAGTCGCTGCCCGAGGCGACGCAGAAGGTTCGCCAGGCCGCGCGTGCGCAGCGCCACCAATCGGAGAGCACGATCGAGAAGGTGCAGCGTGCGGCGACGCAGCTCGAGCAGGCAGCACAGGAAGCCACTCCGCCGCCCGCGGCGACGCGCGGCGTCACGCGCGTGCGCGTCGAGCGGCCGCAGTTCGACATCAAGGACTACCTGTGGACGGGCTCGCTGGGCCTGGTCACGTCCGTCGGCCAGGCCGTGGTGGTGGTCTTCATCACCTTCTTCCTGCTGGCTTCGGGCAACAGCTTCCGCCGCAAGGTGGTGCGTATCGCCGGCCCCGGCTTCGCCCAGAAACGCATCACGGTGCAGGCGCTCGACGAGATCACCGACCAGATCCAGCGCTACCTGCTGGTCCAGCTCGTCACGAGCATCCTGGTGGGCATCGTGACCTGGCTGCTCTTCCTGGCCATCGGCCTGGAGCACGCCGCGGTCTGGGGCGTCGTCGCCTGCGTACTCAACTTCATACCCTACCTCGGGTCGATCGTGTTCACCGCGGCGTCGTCGCTGTTCGCCTTCGTGCAGTTCGGCAGCGTCGAGATGACGCTGCTCGTGGCCGGCGTGGGGCTGGCGGTGCACGCTGTTTCGGGCAACCTGTTCGCACCCTGGCTCACGAGCCGCGCGAACCGGATGAACGCGGTGGCCGTGTTCGTGGGCGTGCTCGCCTTCGGCTGGCTGTGGGGCGTGTGGGGGTTGCTGCTCGGGGTGCCGATCCTGACCACGGTGAAGGCGGTGTGCGACCGCGTCGACGGCCTCAAACCGATCGGCGAGTTGCTGGGGTCCTGAGGCCGCGGCCTACCAGGCCGTGGCCGTCAACTGCCCGGCATTGAAGTAGTAGACATGGTCGTCGATCTGCAACGCGCGGTCGCTGCCCAGGTCGACGTTCATGGCGCTGGCTGAAGGAATCATCGGCTTGGCGACCAGCGTCCTGGCGCCGGCATCCACCTCCAGCCGCTGCAAGCCGTGGATCCAGCCCGACCAGGTGCCGTTGGCCATCACCAGGGGCAAGGCCACGCGCGTCAGCGGGCCGCGCGTGAAGAGGTCGATGCCGTGGCGCGAGTAGTCCAGGCCCGACGAACTGCCCGCGCCGCCGAAGGTCATGGCATTCAGCTGCCTGGGTTGCGTGGGGTCGGCAACGTCGAACAAGGCGACCTTCACGCCCGAGACCTGGCCGCTCTCGGTGGCGTCCCTGCCCACACCGAGCAACAGACCGTCGCCAACCGGGAACAGGTAGTCGGAGAAGCCCGGAATCAGCAACTCGCCCACGGTCTTCGGGTCACTCGGATGACTGAGGTCGAGCACGTACAGGGGGTCGACGCGGCGAAAGGTCACGACATAACCGCGATCGCCCAGGAAACGCACGCCGTACACCTGCTCCCCGGGTTTGCCCAAGGCCTGCGGGCGCTGCGCATTGGGCAGTTGGCTCACGATCTGCAAGGTCCTGTCGGCGCTGCGTTCGCGCAGTGTGGTCAAGGTCGCCGGCGACGGTGTCTTGGCATCTTCGGCCATCAGGCCCCAGCCCGTCTCGCCGGTGAAGCTCAGCAGGCGCAGGTCGCCTTTCCACTCGCTCATGCGGTAGCTGTTCTTCTGCGGGTCCCAGCCCAGGTGTCCCGGCACTTCGCCCGAGCCGCGGTAGTCGATGACGAGCCCGCCCGCCTGCGAGATCTTCGCGCCGTCGATGGCGAACTTGTGCACGTCGGTGCTCGTCTGCGGTGCAAAGCGGATGCCGGCGCCCGTCGTCTCGTGCGTGTAGCGGCTGGTGGCGAGATACAGGTTCGCCGGCGCCATGTACAAGGCCTCGGTGCCGCCGACGAAACAGCGGCTGCTGCGTTGCAGGCTCGGCGATTGCAGGTCGAACACCGTGATGGTGGTGATCTCGATGCCGTAGGAAGCGTTCTTCGGCTGCACGTAGCAGTCGGTGTCGGTGACCAGGGGCTGTGCCGCGGCGCCGTTGACGCGCACCGTGGGCAACAGGTCGCTGGCGGTGAGCTTGGCGATCAGCGCCTCTCGTTCGCTGTCGGGCACGTTCGCGGGCAGCGCCTCCAGCGCCAGTTGCGGCCAGTGTTGCGTGACCAGCACCAGCGCATTGCCGACCAGCCGGCTGCCGATGATGCGCCCCTCGATGCGCACGCTGTCGGTCACCGCAGCGGCGGCCGGGTTCGACACGTTCAGCAGGTCCAGCGCGACCTGGCTCCTGGTGGCCATGGGCGCGAAAGTCGTCACGCTGATCGCCGGGCAATCCTGCCCCGGGGCGCAGATGTCCAGCGTGTAGTAGGACTGGCTCGCGCTCAGCACCGCCAGGCGCTGCGCCGCTGGCGCCAGGTACATGCCCAGCGCGTAGTAGCGGTCGCTGGCATCAGTGGGCAGGTCCACCGTGCCGACGGCGTCGACGCGGCCGTCGGCACGGCGCCGGTGCAGCTGCACCTTGCCTGTGACCGCATCCCACGGACGCAACAAGGTGTAGATCGACGTGCCGTCGCTCTTGATGAGGTCGTCTTCGTCGACACCCTGCTCCTGCACCGTGGTGCCCGAGCGCCCGGCTCCGGTGGACGTCGTCGGGGCGCCCGTCACACTGTCGAACTGCACTTCGGTGGTCGTTGCCGTCACGAACACCGTGTCGGGAACCAGCTTGCGCTGTGCCTGGCGCTCACGCAGCTTGCCCTGCACATACGCGAGCAACTCGCCGGGCTGCGACGCTACCAGCGCGCCGGCGGTCGCCGACGCCGGTTGGTAGATCGGCTCACTCGTGTCCGCGTCGCCGCCGCAGCCGGCCAGCAGACCCATAGCCAGCACCGCGGCAGAGGCGACTACACGCAGGCCCATGAATGCATTCATCTTGTCCTTCCCGCAAGGGGCTTGCCCTTGAAATCCAATGTGTGGGAAAATATCCCACAAGAGTCCATCCGATGTCAACCTCTTTGCAGCCCGACGAGCCCACGGTGAGAAGCATGCGACTGCGGCGCCCGCCCGGCGCGCGGCGCGACCACCGTGCCGGCCGCTGCAGGCCGACAAGGACGCGGGCATGACGGCGCGGTCGAACATCGTTCTCGACAACGTGCTGCGGGTGATGCAGCCCCTGGCGCGCCTGCTGCTGCGCCAGGGCGTGAGCTACCCTGCGTTTGCCGCCGCACTGAAGCGCGTGTTCCTGGCCGCTGCACAACAGGAACTCGCTGCGCGTGGCATGGCACAGACCGACAGCGCGCTCACCTTGCTCAGCGGCGTGCACCGGCGCGACGTGCGCACGCTGCTGCGGGCCCCGCCAGCCGGCGCGCCGGCGTCCGCGCCGTCGCTCAGCCAGCCTTTCAGCCTGGCCACGCAGGTGGTCGGGCGCTGGCTGCTGGACCCCGCCTTTCAAGACGCCGACGGCCGGCCCAGGCCGCTGGCCCGCGGCGCCGAAGGCCATACCTTCGACGCGCTGACGGCCAGCATCAGCAGCGACGTGCGCCCGCGCGCCATGCTCGACGAGCTGAAACGCCTGGGCGCCGTCAGCGAAGACGCCGACGTCGTCACGCTGCTGGCCGGCAGCTTTTCACCGCGCCAGGGTTTCAAAGAGATGGCGTGGCTGTTCGCCGACAACCTGCACGACCACGCCAGTGCAGCGGCGATGAACCTGCAGGGCGAGGGCAACTACCTCGAGCAGTCGATCTTCGTCGACCAGATCTCACAGGCCTCTGCAGCCCAGCTGCAGAAGGTCTCGGTGCAGGCCTGGAAGCAGGCCTTTCGCAGCGTGATGGGTGAAGCCCAGGCGCGTTTCGACGACGACGCCACACTGGCCGACCCGGACGCGCGCGGGCACCGGGCGCGCTTCGGCGTCTACTTCTTCAGCGACAGGGAAGCAGCGAAGAAATGAAAATGCTCTGTTCACTGCTTTGCACGGCAGGGCTGGTCTGGCTGGCCGGGTGCGGCCCGGGCACCGGTGGCACCGGCAGCGGCGAAAGCTACTCACCCTACCTCAGCACTTTCGGCGCCGGCGCCAGCAGCGTCTGCGCGTCGACGTTCGGCAGCGCGCTGTCGTGTGCCGACATGCCGGCGGGCGTCGTCGACCCAGCGGCCGCTGGATCGACCGCAGGCACCGCCATGGCCCACTTCACCGACAGCGCGACCGGCGGCGAGGTGCACCTCGCCATCGATGGCAACACCGCGCATCTCGAGGCGCGTTGCCAGGGGCTGCGCTTCGATGGCGAGTGGGGCACCGCCGAGGCCAACGATGCACGCTTCTTCGGCGCCTACAGCACGGCTCTGGTGCCGACGCCCGTTCCGGCCACGCTGGCGATCGAGGCCGGCCCTCCCAGCCAGGGCAGTGCGCTGCAAGTGACGCTGCGGCAGGCCGATGGCCGCGTGCTGCTCGGGCCGGTGGTCTTGCTGCGCGTGCCGTTGCCGATCACCGAGCCGGCCGTCTGCCGCTGACGGGCCCGCCGCGCCGCGGGATCGGCCACTGATCAGCCCAGCGACGCCGCGGCCGCTTCCTGCCGCAGCCAGCCCTCGACATCGGCGGCCTCCAGCGGCCGGCTGTACAGGAAGCCCTGGCCGCGGTCGCATTCCAGCCGCAGCATCAGCGCCGCCTGGCCTTCGGTTTCGATGCCCTCGGCCACCGTCGTCATGCCCAGGGCACGGGCGACGCGGATCGTGGCTTCGATCAGCACCTGGTGGTATTCCACCGTCTCGGCGTGGCGCACGAAGGAGCGGTCGATCTTCACCGTATCCACCGGCATCTGGTGCAGACAGGCCAGCGACGAGTAGCCGGTGCCGAAGTCGTCCAGCGCCAGCTTCACGCCCAGCAGCTTGAGCTCACGCAGCGTCGTCTGCACGCGCTCGTCCTGGGCGGCCAGGCTCTCGGTGATCTCCAGCTGCAGTTGCGCCGGGTGCAAGCCGGTCTCCTGCAGCAGCGCCTGCACCTCGTGCACCAGGCCGCCGCGCTTGAGCTGCGCCCGCGACAGGTTCACTGCCAGCTGCTTGGGCGCCAGCGCACCGAGCTCGTGGCGCCAGCGCACGAACTGCAGGCAGGCGGTGCGCAGCACCTGGGAACCGACGGCGTCGATGAGTCCCGCCTCCTCGGCGATGCCGATGAACTCCACCGGCGGCACCAGCCCGCGCGCCGGGTGGCGCCAGCGCACCAGCGCCTCCACACCCACCGGCAGGCGCGTCGCCAGGTCGATCACCGGCTGGTAGACGACGAACAGCTCGTCGTCCTTGAGCGCCCGGCGCAGGTCGGTTTCCATCGCCAGCGCGCGCACGACGCGCTCGTGCATCGAATCGTCGAACATCACCCAGCGGCCGCGGCCGGCGCGCTTGGCCTCGACCATGGCGGTGTCGGCGTTGCGCAGCACTTTGTCGGCGCTGGTGTCGCCGCCGGTGTGCAGCACCACGCCCAGGCTGACACCGGACTGCACCGGCGTCGAGCCCAGCAGATAGGGCTCGGCCAGTTCCTTGAGCAGGCGGTCGGCAATGATGCCGACGGTCGGCGCGTCGTGCACGCCCTCGAGCACGACGACGAACTCGTCGCCGCCCAGGCGCGCTGCCACCCGCGTGTCGTCGTCCAGGTGCGCCACCGCGTCGCCCGGGCGCAGCGTCAGCTGCAGCCGTTCGGCCACCTGGCGCAACAGATCGTCACCGGCGCCGTGACCCAGCGTGTCGTTGACCTGCTTGAAGCGGTCGAAGTCCATGAACAGCACCGCGAAGCCGTAGCCCGGGTGACGGCGGGCGTGGTCGATGGCGCGCTCCAGCCGCTCCATCACCACGGCCCGGTTGGGCAACTGCGTCAGCGCGTCGGTGCGTGCGCTGCTGAACAGGCGCTCCTGCAGCAGGCGGCTTTCGGTGATGTCGTCGAAGCACGACACGACGCCCGTGATCTGCCCCGTGGCGTCACGCAGCGGCTCGGTGTTGACGAGCAGCCAGCGCGGCTCGCCCTTGGGCGTGTGGATGCCCATGGTCTGGCTGCGCAGCGCGCAGCCGCTGGCCAGCGTGCGCATCGGCGGGTGTTCTTCACCCGGGTAGTCGCTGCCGTCCTCGCGCACGGCCCGCCAGCGCGGGTCGGTCGAAGCCCGCCCCTGCAGTTGCGCCATCGACAGACCGAGCAGCCGCTCCGCGGCGCGGTTCGCCTCGACGATCCGGCCGTCGGCTCCCTGCACCACGACGCCTGCGGGCAGCGCCTTCCACAGCGCCTGCAGCTTGTCTTGCCGCCGCGCGCGCACGGTGACGTCGGTGCACACGCGCACGAAGCCGGCCAGGCGGCCGTCGTCGTGCAGCGGGCACAGATCGACATCGAGCCAGAGGTCGCGGCCGTCGCGCGAGCGGTGCAACCATTCGTGGCGCACACCTCGGCCCTGCCGCACGGCCCCTTGCACACGCGCCAGCACCTTCCTGTCGGCGTGCGGGCTGTCCAGCAATGCGCCGGGCCGGCGGCCGGCGGCATCGGCCAGTGGCCAGCCGGTGACACGCGTGAAGGCGTCGTTGACCCATGCCACCTGATCGTCACGGTCACTGATGATCACCAGCGCCGAAGTGCGCTCCGCCACCCCTGCCAGCCGCTGCAGCGCGATCGCGCGCTCCTGCAGCGACACGGCATGGCGGCGCAGCGCACGCAGGCCGGGTTCGACCACTGTCAACAGCAAAGACAGCAAGACCAGCAGGACGGCTGCCGTTCCCAGCCGCTGCGCCTGCTGCTGGAGTTCGGCACGGTGCTCGGCGGCGCTGCGCAGCGCCGCCGACAGCCCTTGCGCAGCGGCCAGCGCCGTCCCGACCTCGGCCTGCACGGCCAGCGCTCCCGGCAGCAGGTCGGCGCCCGCGCCATCGCCCGCCTGGTGCAGCAAGGCGCCAGACCGTGACCACAGGCGTTCACGCGCGGCCTGCCAGGCGGCCATCACGGTGCGCAGGTCTGCGCCTGAGTCGGCCGCGTGCACCCGCTGGCGGGCCAGCAGGCCGTCCAGCGCCTGCGCTTCGTCGCGCGACTGCGCCAGCAGCAGGCCCAGCGCCTGCGCGTTGCGGCCGCGCTCGGCCGGCGCGGCCACCAGCAGCGCCGCCAGGCGGCCGATCTGCTGCGACAGCGTGCGCTGGGTGCCGGCGCGGTCGATGATCTCGGTGTCGGCTGCGCGCAGGGCGTCCAGCCGGAGCATCTGGTAGCCCTGCGCCAGCACGGCCAGCGCCAGCACGGCGAAGGACAGCAGCGTCGCCAGCCGCAACCGGCGCTGCGCCTGGCCCGCGGCCGCGCCGATGCCGCCGCGCGCGGGTTGCGGCGGCAGGGGCGTCAGTGGCGGGGTGGCTTCGGCCATGGCATGCGGGCCTCCAGGGGCAAGGCCCGCACAACACGCTGCCGGGCCCCCTACCCATATCGGTCGCCGGCGCCCCGTCTGTAGCGGGTCCTGGCCCGGCCACGCCGGCGGCGGTGCGTCAGAGCTGCCGCAGGTGCAGCGCCATGCGGGTGGCGCACACCCAGGCCGCCAGCCCGCAGGCAGCAGCGGCCCAGAACAGGGTGGCAAAGCCCAGGTGCGCGATCACCCAGCCGCCGCCGATGCCGCCCAGCACACCGGAGAAGCCGTAGCCCAGCGTCGTGTACAAGGCCTGCCCGCGACCGCGCAAACGGCCCGGGAAGAAGCGATGAACCAAGGTGATGCACGCTGCGTGGTGTGCGGCAAACGTCACGGCATGCACCGCTTGCGCCAGCACCAGCAGCACCGGCCAGGCACCGGCGTTGGCCACCGCGGCAAAGCGCAGCGCCGTCAGCACGGCCGCCCACTGCAGCCAGCGCGGCGCTGTCAGCAGTGCGAACCAGCGGCCCTGCATCCAGAAGAAGACGATCTCCAGCGCGATCGCCACCGCCCACAGCGCGCCCACGGCCGCCTTGCCGTAGCCCAGCGACACCAGGTAGAGCGAGAAGAAGGCATACAGGCTGGTGTGCGCCAGCACGGTGAAGAAGATCGAGCCGAAGAACCACGCCACCTCGGGCCGGCGCAGCAGCGGCAGCACTGGCGGCGCGGGCTCGTCGTGAACGACGTCTTCGCGGTTCGCGGGCAGGCGCAACGCGGCCACCAGCATCAGTGTGTTCATGGCCAGCACGAAGCCCGGGAAGACGCCGATGCCGAAGCGTTCGAGCAAGGCGCCGAAGGCAGTGACCGCGGCGATGAAGCCCACCGAGCCCCACACCCGCACGCGGCCGTAGCGCGCCGGGTCGACACCGGTGCCGGTGTTGAGCAGCTGCGCCAGCGTCGCTTCGTACAGCGGCACGACACCGCCGTTGGCGACGAACAGCAGCGCGGTCACCAGCGCCACCGGCACCGCCTCGCGCACGCCCAGCAGTCCGGCCGCCGCCAGCACCGAACCGGCCGCCGCAATGCGGATCAGCTCGACACGGCGCCCGCTGTGGTCGCCGAACCAGCCCCAGGCATAAGGCCCGAGCACACGCGTCCAGCTCTGCAGCGCAGCGATCGAGCCGATGACGAGCGTCGAGTATCCCAGCGACTGGAACCACAGCGGCGCATACGGGTTGAAGAGCCCGATCGCCGCGAAGTAGGTGAACGACAGTGCGCCGTAGCGCAGCAGCGGCGCGGTCACGGCGCCGCGCCGCTGCTGCCGCGGCGTCAAGGCGCCGCTGCCGGCAGCGCCGGCACCGGCAGCACCACGTCGCCGCACTGCGCGCGGTGGCGCAGCGCGTGGTCCATCACCACCAGCGCCAGCATGGCCTCGGCGATGGGCGTGGCGCGGATACCCACGCAGGGGTCGTGGCGGCCGTGCGTTTCCACCGTCGTCGGTACGCCGGCACGGCTGATCGAGCCGCGCGGCAGGCGGATCGAACTCGTCGGCTTGATGGCGATGCGCACCACCAGGTCCTGCCCGGTGGAGATGCCGCCGAGCACGCCGCCGGAACGATTGCCGCGGAAACCCTCGGGGCTGAGCTCGTCGCCATGCTCGCTGCCGCGCTCGGTGACGACGCCGAAGCCGCTGCCGATCTCGACGCCCTTGACGGCGTTGATGCCCATCATGGCGTAGGCGATGTCGGCGTCGAGCTTGTCGAACAGCGGCTCGCCCAGCCCCACCGGCATGCGGGTGGCGCGCACCTCGATGCGCGCGCCGCACGAGTCACCGGCCTTGCGCAGCGCGTCCATGTGCGCTTCCAGGCGTTCGACGATGCCGGCGTTGGGCGCGAAGAAGGGGTTGTGCGCGATGTGCTCGGCGCTCTCGAAGGGGATCTCGATCTCGCCCAGGGCGCTCATCCAGCCGCAGAAGGTGGTGCCGTGTCTTTCACGCAGCCACTTGCGTGCCACCGCGCCGGCGCCGACCATCGGCGCCGTGAGGCGGGCCGATGCGCGGCCGCCGCCGCGCGGATCGCGCAGGCCGTACTTGCGCCAGTAGGTGTAGTCGGCGTGGCCGGGGCGGAAGGTGTCGAGCAGATGGCCGTAATCCTTGCTGCGCTGGTCGGTGTTGCGGATCAGCAGGCAGATCGGCGTGCCGGTGGTGTGGCCTTCGTAGACGCCGGAAAGGATCTCCACCGCGTCGGCCTCCTTGCGCTGCGTGACATGGCGGCTGGTGCCGGGGCGGCGGCGGTCGAGTTCGGGCTGGATGTCGGCTTCGCTCAGGGCCAGGCCGGGCGGGCAGCCGTCGATGACGCAACCGATCGCCGGGCCGTGGCTTTCGCCGAAGTTGGTGACGCGAAACAGTTCGCCGAAGGTGGAGCCGGACATGGGCAGGAGCGGCGTGGGTCGCCACGAGATCAGCGGGGGATTCTAGTGGCCGCCTGGTCAGCCACCTGCAGCTGCGGCGCACCGACGGCGGGCCCTAAAGAACCCGCTGGGGCAGCCGATACAAGCTGTGTCTGTTGGCATGAGCGCCGCCATGGTGGCACGGCTCGACGCCGCAGACCCCCACCACCGGAGCCCAGACCATGAAACCCTTCCTCTATGCGGCCTGCGTCGCCGCTGCCGCCCTCTTCGCCAACCCCGTGCTGGCCCAGGAAACACCGGCTGCGATCGACGGCGTGCGCATCGTCACCGCCGAACAGGCGCGTGACCTCGGCGCCAAGGGCGCCGCGCTCGTCGACACGCGCACGGCCAACGAGTACGCCGAGAAAACGGTCAAGGGCGCGATTCACGTCGCCTACGGCGAGAAGAGCGCCAAGGACGCCAAGTTCGACAAGGCGGCCGACAAGTTCGACCTTGCCAAGCTGCCGGCCGACAAGAGCGCGCCCGTCGTCTTCTTCTGCAATTCCGGCACCTGCTGGAAGAGCTACAAGGCCTCGGTGGTGGCGCGTGACGCCGGCTACAAGCAGGTGGGCTGGTTCCGTGGCGGCATGCCGGAGTGGAACACGAAGGGCCTGCCGACGCAGTAAGCCCAGGCGCGACGCGCCTGCACGACCAAGACCGCGACCACGAGCCCAGCCGATCCCATGCGCAACCTCAGCATCCGCACCCGACTTCTCTGCGCCGCCGCTGCGGCCGTACTGGGCGCCTTCCTCCTGGCCGGACTGGCGGTGCTGGCCTGCCAGCGCGGGGCGGCTGCGCTCGAACTGGTCGTCGAAGACAATCTCAAGCCGCTGATGGCCGCCCAGCGCATCAGCAGTTCGCTGGGCGCCGTGCGCTTCCGCGCCGCCGGCGTGCTGCTCGACCACTTCCCGATCCCCGGCACCGCGAATCACCTGAAGGAAACGCGCCCGGTCATCCAGGACAGCTGGAAGGTGGTCGCTGCACAGACGCCGGCCAATGAAGACGCGGCCGCCGCGCTGAAGGCCATGAACGAAGGCTATCCGCGCCTGCAGGCCCTGCTCGACGCGCTGGACAAGGCCTACGCCGCGGCCGACAAGACCAAGCTCGACGACATCCTTCAAGGCGAATGGGCACAGCTGCACAAGACCTTCGTGCGGCCGCTGAGCGCCCTGGAAGCGAGCCAGGAAACCGCCAGCGCCGCGAGCATCGCCGGCGCCCGTGCCGAGAGCCGACAGCTCACCCTCGTGGCGATCGCCGGGGCAGCCGTGATGATCGCCGCCGTGACCGCGTTGATGTGGTTCACCACGCGTAGCGTGATCGCCGCGCTGCGCTCGGCCTCGCAGGGCGCCCGCGCCATTGCCGGTGGCGATCTGTCGGTGCGCTTCGACCACCGCGGCCAGGACGAAGTCGGTGAACTGTTCGGCGCGCTGCGCGACATGCAGGCCGCGCTGGCACGGCTGGTGGGCGGCATCCGGCAATCCGCCGACAGCATCCAGACCGCCAGCGCCGAGGTCTCGGTCGGCAACACCGACCTCAGCCAACGCACCGAGCAGGCCGCCAGCTCGCTGCAGCAGACCGCCAGTTCGATGGAACAGCTCACCAGTACGGTGAATCAATCGGCCGACTCCGCCCGCGCCGCCAACCAGCTGGCAGGATCGGCCACCGCGGTGGCACGCCAGGGCGGCGAGATCGTCTCGCGGGTGGTGACGACGATGGGCGACATCAACGCCAGTTCGCGCCGCATCGCCGACATCATCGGCGTCATCGACAGCATCGCGTTCCAGACCAACATCCTGGCCTTGAACGCCGCCGTCGAAGCGGCGCGCGCCGGCGAGCAGGGCCGCGGCTTCGCGGTGGTGGCCAGCGAGGTGCGCAACCTCGCACAACGCAGCGCGCAGGCGGCACGGGAAATCAAGTCGCTGATTGCCGCCAACGTCGAGAGTGTCGACAGCGGCAGCCGACTGGTGACCGAGGCCGGGCAGACCATGGGCCGCATCGTCGACGAGGTGCAGCGTGTGACCGACCTGGTCGGCGAGATCACCGGGGCGGCGCAAGAGCAGAGCAGCGGCATCGGCCAAGTCAACCAGGCGGTGTCGCAACTCGACCAGATGACCCAGCAGAACGCCGCGCTGGTGGAGCAGGGCGCGGCGGCGGCGGCCAGCCTGAGCGAGCAGGCGACCCAGCTGGCTCAGGCGGTGTCGGTGTTCCGGCTCGAACCCGTCGCCGCCTAAGCCGCAGCTCAGCCGGCGGGCGACGCCGCCGGCGGCTGTCCGGCGTCTTCAGGCCAGTCGCGGATGTAGGCCTTGAGCATGCGGTTCTCGAAGTCCTGCGCATCGACCACCGTCTTGGCCACGTCGTAGAACGAGATCACGCCCATCAGCGTGCGGTGGTCGAGCACCGGCATGTAGCGGGCGTGGCGCATCAGCATCATGCGGCGCACCTCGTCGATCTCGGTCTCGGGGGTGCAGGTCAGCGGCGCGTCGTCCATCACCGAGCGCACGTGGCGGTTGCCGAGGCTGCCGCCGTTGGCGACGATGGCGGCGATGACCTCGCGGAAGGTGAGCATACCCACCAGGTCGCCGTGCTCCATGACCACCAGCGAGCCGATGTCCATGTCGGCCATGGTCTGCACGGCTTCGACCAGCGGCTGGTCGGGGTGCGCGGTGTAGAGCGTGTTGCCCTTGACGCGCAGCATATCGGTGACTTTCATGGCAGGCCTTCGGCAGTGGCTTCTTGCGGGGTAGGCGGACCAATATAGCCCACAATCCGTGCCGTCCCACAGCCTTGGTGAACAGCGATGGCCGGCTCTTCCGACCCCGGATTCGACACCCTGGCGCTGCACGCCGGCGCCGCCCCCGACCCGGCCACCGGCGCGCGCGCGGTGCCCATCCACCTGACGACGAGCTTCGTCTTCGAGAACAGCGAACACGCCGCGAGCCTGTTCAACATGGAGCGCTCGGGCCATGTCTACAGCCGCATCAGCAACCCCACCAACGCGGTGCTGGAAGAGCGCGTGGCGGCGCTTGAAGGCGGTTGCGGCTCAGTCGCCACCGCCAGCGGCCAGGCGGCGCTGCACCTGGCGGTGGCCACGCTGGCCGGCGCCGGCAGCCACATCGTGGCGTCGTCGGCGCTCTATGGCGGCAGCCACAACCTGCTGAGCTACACGCTGGCGCGCTTCGGCATCAGCACCACCTTCGTCAAGCCGCTCGACATCGACGGCTGGCGCGCGGCCATCCGCCCCGAGACCCGGCTGCTGTTCGGCGAGACGCTGGGCAACCCGGGGCTCGACGTGCTGGACATCCCGACCGTGAGCGCCATCGCGCACGACGCCGGGCTGCCGCTGCTGGTGGACTCGACCTTCACCACGCCGTGGCTGATGAAGCCCTTCGAGCACGGCGCCGACCTCGTCTTCCACTCGGCGACCAAGTTCCTGTCGGGCCACGGCACGGTGGTCGGCGGCGTGCTCGTCGACAGCGGCGGCTTCGACTGGGAACGTTCGGGCCGCTTCCCCGAACTGACCGCGCCCTATGCCGGCTTCCACGGCATGGTCTTCAGCGAGGAAAGCACGGTGGCGGCCTTCCTGCTGCGCGCCCGCCGCGAAGGCTTGCGCGACTTCGGCGCCTGCATGAGCCCGCACACCGCGTGGCTGATCCTGCAGGGCATCGAGACGCTGCCGCTGCGCATGGCGCGGCATGTCGAGAATGCACGCAAGGTGGTGGCCTTCCTGGCCGCGCACCCGATGGTGACGGGCGTAGGCTACCCCGAGCTCGAGGGCCACCCCAGCCACGCCTTGGCCCAGCGACTGCTGCCGCGCGGCTGCGGCAGCGTCTTCAGCTTCGATCTCAAAGGCTCCCGCAAGCAGGGGCAGGCCTTCATCGAGGCGTTGAAGATCTTCTCGCACCTGGCCAACGTGGGTGATTGCCGCTCGCTCGTCATCCACCCGGCGAGCACGACGCACTTCCGCATGGACGACGCGGCGCTGGTGGTGGCCGGCATCACGCCCGGCACGATCCGCCTGAGCATCGGCCTCGAAGATGCCGACGACCTCATCGACGACCTCAAGCGCGCCTTCAAGGTCGCGGAGAAGGCATCATGAGGCTGCAGGTCCAAGGCCGCGAGGCCTATGCCTACACCGGCGGCAAGCCCTTCGACCCGGCCCTGCCCTGCGTCGTGTTCATCCACGGCGCCAGCCACGACCACAGCGCCTGGACGCTGCTGGCGCGCTGGTTCGCGCACCACGGGCACGGCGTGCTGGCGGTGGACCTGCCCGGCCACATGCGCAGCGCCGGGCCGCCGCTGCCCGACGTCGAAGCGCTGGCGCGCTGGGTGCTGGCGCTGCTGGACGCTGCCGGCGTGAAGCACGCCGCCCTGGTGGGCCACAGCATGGGCTCGCTGATCGCACTGGAGGCGGCCTCGAGGGCCCCGGATCGCGCGACGCGACTGGTGATGATCGGCGCCGCCTACCCGATGAAGGTCTCCGACGCGCTGCTGGCCACCGCGGCCGAGTCGCCGCTGCGCGCGATGGCGATGGTCAACGCCTGGTCGATCTCGACGCTGACCAGCAAGCCGGGATTCCCCAGCCCGGGCAACTGGCTGCACGGCGGCAACCTGGCGCTGATGCGCCGCGTGCAGGCCGCCGCGTCGGGCCTGAACCTGTTCCACCACGACTTCGAGACCTGCAACCGCTACGTCGGCGGCATGGAAGCCGCAGCGCGCGTGTCCTGCCCGGTGACACTGATCCTGGGCCAGGCCGACCAGATGACGCCGCCGCGCGCCACGCTTGAGATCGCCGCCGCGCTGAAGGCCCGCGTCGTGACCGTGCCCAGCGGCCACCTCCAACTGGCCGAAGCGCCGGATGCCACCTTGGCGGCGCTGCGCGCGGCGCTTCGATCGGTAGCGCAATAGCCGGCGCCGGCAGTCCCAAGTCCGGCTGACTTTGGGGGCGGAGTCTTGCGCCGGGATACGATGCCCCCAACAAGAACGCGGGGGGCTGAATGGGGCAAGCCGAGCGCCTGTACAAACTCAAGCACCAACTTGATAGCGGCCGGTGCTTCGGCAAGGCTCAATTGCTGCAACAACTGGGTGTTTCTGCGGCCACGCTAAAGCGCGACATCGCGCACCTGCGCGAGCGCATGAACGCCCCCGTGGTGTGGGACCGCGAGCAGGCCGGCTGGCGGCTGGATGCTGCAGCCCAATTGCCCGGCACCCAATACGAATTGCCCGGCCTGTGGTTGACGGCCGAAGAAATCCACGCCCTGCTGACCATGCAGCACCTGCTGGCGCACCTGGACAGCGGCGGCCTGTTGGGGCCGCACATCGAGCCGCTGGCGGCGCGCCTGAACCAACTGCTGGGCAGCGGCGCCAACGCGGGCGCTGAAGTGGCGCGGCGCATCCGCGTGCAAACCGTGGGCGCACGGCCGCTGCACCTGCCGCACTTCCAGGCCGTGGGCTCGGCGCTGCTGCGCAGAAAGAGGTTGCAAATCAGCTACCACGGCCGCGGGCGCAACCTGACACAGGAACGCGAGGTCTCGCCGCAACGCCTGGTGCACTACCGCGACAACTGGTACCTGGACGCCTGGTGCCACCACGCACGCGGCCTGCGCAGCTTTGCCGTCGATGCCCTGCGCAGTGCCAGCGTGCTGCAAACGCAAGCCATCGACGTGCCCGATGGCAAGCTGGACGAGGTGCTGGGCGCCGGCTACGGCATCTTCGCCGGCCGCCGCGTGCAGTGGGCGCGCCTGCTCTTCAGCGCCGAGCGCGCGCGCTGGGTGGGGGCCGAGAGCTGGCACCCGAAGCAGCGCGGGCGGTTTGAGGCGGATGGAACTTACGTGCTGGAGCTGCCCTACGCCGACCCGCGCGAGTTGGTGATGGACATCTTGCGGCATGTGCCCGAGGTGGAGGTGCTGGGCCCGAAGGGGCTGCGGGAAGTGGTGGCCGAGAAATTGCGGGCGGCGGTGGAAAAGATGGGCGGCAGGGTCATGCTGTGAGCCTGGCGGGTGGGAAGATGCGCACCAACCGATTGAAGTGCCATTCGCCTGTGACACAAGACTTCCTCGCCCACACGCACACCGAACCCGGCTCGGCATTGATGCGATTGCACGGGTTGGCAGACCATCTCAACGCAGTCGCAAACACCGCCGCACAGTTCGGACAGCGCTGGGGAGCAGACTGGGCCTGGCTGGCAGGCCTGTGGCATGACCTGGGCAAGTTCAGACCGGGATTCCAGCGGTACATCCGGTTGGTCAACGACGCACACATCGAAGGCAAGCTGCCGTCCAGCAGCGACAAAACCCACTCTGCGGCCGGCGCACTGCACGCATTGCGGATGTTCGAGCAAACCTACGGGCGCACGGGCGCGATGGTCGCTCGCCCAATAGCGTATGTAATCGCGGGGCACCACGCGGGCCTTGCCGACTGGACCGCCGGGCTCGATACCCGCCTGCTGGGCACTGGCGCGGCAGCAAGCGAATTGGAATACGCGCAGACGCTCAGCGCTTGTTCAGCGGCAGCGCCCGAGCTTTTGACCCTCCCAACAAGCTTCGAGTTGCGCGCTGCATGCAGCGCGATCCCTGGCGTGCGCGACGGCAACCCGCTGGCATGGTCGCTTTGGGTGCGCATGCTGTTTTCTGCCCTGGTGGATGCCGACTTCCTCGACACCGAGGCCTTCATGGACGCCAAGCGCAGCGTGCGACGGCAGGGCTATCGGTCACTCGATCACTACCAGCAGGAACTCGACACCCATCTTGCTGAAAAGGCGGCCTCCATTGCCTCCAGCGGGCGCAGCGAAGACCCGGTGATGCACGCCCGCGCAGAGGTGTTGCGACTGTGCCGCGACAAGGCCGGTGCAGCACCCGGCGTCTTCACGCTCACCGTTCCCACGGGCGGAGGTAAGACTTTGTCTTCTCTGGCCTTTGCCTTGAAGCATGCCGTTCGCCATGGCATGCAACGGGTGATCTACGCCATTCCCTACACCAGCATCATCGAGCAGACAGCCGACGTGTTTGGCCAGATCTTCGGGCCGGAAGCCATGGTTGAGCATCACAGCCAGGCCGAAGGCAGCGAACGTGAGGACACGGCGCGCAGCCGCCTGGCCTGCGAAAACTGGGACGCACCGCTGATCGTCACGACCAATGTGCAATTGTTCGAGTCGCTGTTCGCGGCCCGCACCTCGCGCTGCCGAAAGCTGCATCGCATCGCGGGCAGCGTGATCGTGCTGGACGAAGCACAACTGCTGCCACCGGATTTCCTGCAACCCATCCTCGATACCCTCAACGTCCTGGTCAGCCACTACGGCGTCACCTTGCTGCTGTGCACGGCCACACAGCCCGCCTTGGGCGACGTGCAGCGCTTTGATCGCCGACAGGACCTGCGGGGGCTGCCGAGGCCCACAGCCATCATCGACAACGAAGCGGCACTCTTCGCTCAGCTGAAACGCGTGCGCATCGAGTGGCCGGACGATCTGCAGGCCGTGCAATCCACCCCGGAACTAGCGCAACGAATTGCGGCGCATGAATGCGTGCTGACCATCGTCAACACCCGCAAGGATGCCTCCGAAATCGTGACCGAGATCGACGCCATCGGCACTGAGGAGGCCTTGCACCTGTCGGCCGCCATGTGCGGCCAACACCGTGCCGACGTCATCCGGCACATCCGCCAACGGCTTGCAGACCGCCGCGCAGGCACCGACATGCGACCACTTCGCGTGGTTAGCACCCAGTTGGTTGAAGCCGGCGTGGACATCGACTTCCCAGTGGTGTTTCGCGCCCTTGCCGGCCTCGACTCCATTGCCCAGGCAGCGGGGCGCTGCAACCGCGAAGGCCTGCAAGCACAAGGCCTGGTCGTGGTCTTTGTGCGCAAGGTACCCACGCCGTTGACCCAAGTGCGAGCCGGTATCGATGCGACCCGCAGCACGCTGGCCCTCGGCTTGGCCGATGCCCTTGCGCCCGCTGCCTTCGAACGCTACTTCCCGCTCTACTACGCAGGCTTCGCCAGTCGCGACAAACGCGGCATCGTCGACGACCTGCGCAATCGCGATGACTTCGCGATGGCCTTCCGCACCGCCGCCGACAAGTTCAAGCTCGTTGACGACGAACAGCAAGCCACAGTGATCGTGCCGTACCTCAGCGACGGGCCGGATGCCACCGACACCGCGCCACTGATCGCCCGCCTTCGCCATGGCGACACCGACCGCTGGCTGCTGCGCAAACTGCAGCGGTATACCGTCACGGTGCGACAGAACATGGTGAACGTCTGGCAAGGGCGTGGGGACGTGCATGAGTTGCAGCCTGGCCTGTACCTGCTGGTCGACGAACTGCGCTATGACCGGCGCTATGGCTTGATGCCGGAGGGCCAGATGCTTAACGCAATGGGCCTGGTTGCATGAAAGGCATTAGGTCAGGACAAATAGTGCGCGGGGGCGGACCCCCGCGTACTCCAAGCACAAGCAGCCTTGCGGCAAAAAAGGTTTCAATCCACACCGCTTTTTGGGCAGCGCAGCGAGAGTATGCCATCAAGCTGTCTTACGACATAACAGGAAGTGCTATATTTCGCCCGCCCTTGCGAGGTGAAAAGAATGCACTTGGCCCAACTGCTCAAGGAACTGCGACTCTTGAAAGGCCAAGCAGGCTATCGCTATTGCTTGGCGTGGCTCACCGTCCTGATTCACGTGGGTGCCAAGCCAGCAGGAGCACTGTTTGTTGCATGGCTGGCGATCAACAGTGGGCTTGATGTTCGCCTGGCTAAAGCGATCCTTTCTGCCCTTCCACACATCGCTAGGTCTCTTGGCGCATAGGAGTTGATACGTGGCAAATCTGAAACGCTACTGTCTTGAAATCGCAGGCGACTACGCCTGCTTCACGCGACCTGAAATGAAAGTCGAGCGCGTGTCCTACGACGTGATCACACCTTCGTCCGCACGCGCCGTGTTCGAGGCCATTTTCTGGAAACCTGCGGTGCGCTGGCATGTTCGGCGCATCGATGTGCTGCGGCCTGTGCGCTGGATCAACCTACGACGCAATGAGGTGGCATCGGTCATCTCCACCCGCAATGTGCAGCAGGCGATGGCGGATGGCTCTGGCGACTTGGCGATTTACGTTGAAGACGACCGCCAGCAACGCGCCGGCTTGTTCCTGCGCAAGGTGGCCTATCGCGTGCATGCCGACATGGAAGTGCGCGCGGACCGCAGCGACGCGCAGCCGCCGCAGAAGTTCTTCAGCATCTTCGAACGGCGGGCGGCTAATGGGCAATGCGTGAACCAGCCCTATCTGGGTTGCCGTGAGTTCGACGCGAGGGTGCGGCTTGTCGAGTCGGCTGACGATGAGGTTCCACCCATTGCAGAGACGCGCGACCTGGGTTGGATGCTGCGTGACATGGACTTCACCAATCCGGCCGACCCGCAAGCGATGTTCTTTCGTGCCCAGATGAACGATGGCGTCATTGACCTACCCGAGCAGGAGGGCGCGAGATGATCTTGCAAGACCTCGTTCGGTACTACGACCGCAAGGCCCGCGACCCCGACCCGGCGCAGAGATTGCCCAGCCTCGGCCTTGAAACCAAGGAGATCCCGTTCGTCGTCGAGATCTCAGCGGATGGTGGTGTCGTACAGCTTCGCGACACACGGCAAGTCGTAGGTAAGAAGCTGCGCGCGCAGTCCTTTCTCGTGCCGCAAGGTGAGAAGAAGACATCCGGCGTCAAGGCCAATTTGCTTTGGGACAGCGCGGCCTATGTGATCGGCTTGGACAAGGCGCGCAAGAGCAGCACTGCCGTGTCGCCACAGGCGGCCTTTCGTGCCCGGATCGAAGCACTCCCCGAGCCTGCGTGTTCTGACGTTGGCGTACGTGCCGTGCTTGCGGCGCTGGCCCGTGCAGACTGGTCCGTGCTGCAAGCGCATTCCGCATGGACCGACATTGCCGAGACCAATGCGGTAATGACTTTCCAACTTGCCGGAGATGTGGACTTGGTTTGCCAGCGCCCAGCGGTGGCTTTGGCGGCTACGCAAAGCACGGGCACCGAAAGTACCACCGCCGCAATGTGCTTGGTGGACGGTGTGCTGGCCCCGATTCAGCGCCTGCATCCCTCGATCAAGGGCGTGTGGGGCGCGCAGTCCTCGGGCGCCAATGTCGTGTCGTTCAATGCGCGCGCGTTTGAGTCCTACGGGAAGAATGAGCGCCAGGGCGAAAACGCGCCGATCAGCGAGAGGGCGAGCTTCGCGTACACCACCGCGCTGAACCATTTACTGGACAGGGACTCCCGAAACCGGGTTCAAGTCGGTGACGCCTCCACGGTTTTCTGGGCCGACCGCGCCTCGACGTTTGATGGCGAATTCACGCTCGCCGACCTGTTTGGCGAACCGAAGGATGACCCGGACCGTGGCGTGCGCGCCGTGCAAGCGCTGTTCGACGCCGTGAAAGGCGGGCAGTTGCCTGTTGGTGAGCGCGACGTGCGCTTTTTCGTTCTGGGCCTGGCGCCCAACGCGGCCCGCATCAGCGTGCGCTTCTGGCTTGAGGCACCGCTGGCAGAACTGGGGCCGCGCATCACCCGGCATTTCGATGACTTGCGAGTGGTGCGCAGGTTCGACAGCGATCCAATCACCCCCTCGCTGCTCCGCCTTCTCTCAAGCCTTGCGCTGCAAAACAAGCTGGAAAACGTACCGCCTCGGCTGGCCGGCGAGTGGATGCGGGCCATTCTCGAAGGCATGCCCTACCCGGCCCTGTTGCTCAACGCGGCCGTCATGCGCTGCAAGGCCGAGCAAGAGGTGACCTACCTGCGTGCGGCTGTGCTCAAGGCGTGGCTCAACCGTGACCACCGGCGCACGCACCCTGACGCCGCGACAAACACACAACACTTCAAGGAGCAACTGGACATGGCGCAAACCGACACCCCGTATCGGCTCGGACGGCTGTTTGCCGTGCTGGAGCATATCCAGCGGCAGGCCATGCCGGGAATCAACGCCACCATTCGGGACCGCTACTACAGCGCCGCGTCGACCACGCCGGTGACCGTCTTCACCACCTTGTTGCGCCTGAAGAACGCGCACCTGAAGAAGTTAACGGACGGGCAGACCGTCTACTTCGAGCGACTCATTGGCGAAGTGCTCGAACCCATGACCGACTTCCCGCGCCAGCTCACGCTGGCTCAGCAGGGCCGCTTCGCGCTGGGCTACTACCACCAGCGCCAGCAATTCTTCACCCGTAAAGACGCCGACAACAACACCGCTCAGGAGAACTGAAATGACAGTCACCACCCGTCATGATTTCGTGCTGCTCTTCGATGTGAAAGACGGCAACCCCAACGGTGACCCCGATGCCGGCAACTTGCCTCGGCTGGACGCCGAGACCGGCCACGGCCTGGTGACCGATGTGTCACTCAAGCGCAAGGTGCGCAACTACGTCGGTTTGATCAAGGACTGTGCGCCGCCCTACGACATCTACATCAAGGAGAAAGCCGTCCTGGAGCGCACACACCGCGCTGCATACGAAGCCATCGGCGCCAGCGCCGAGCTGGGTGGCGATGACAAGGACGCCAAGAAGAAGCGCAAAGGCAGTGCAGACAGTGTCGAGAAGGCGCGCGAATGGATCTGCAAGAACTTCTATGACGTTCGCACCTTCGGGGCGGTCATGTCCACGGGCGTCAATTGCGGCCAGGTGCGCGGCCCGGTTCAAATGACCTTCGCTCGCTCGCTCGACCCCATCGTGGCCAGTGAACACTCGATCACCCGCATGGCCGTTGCCACCGAGGCCGAGGCCGAGAAGCAGGACGGCGACAACCGCACCATGGGCCGCAAGCACACCGTGCCATACGGCTTGTACCGATCACACGGCTTTGTATCGTCGTTCCTGGCCAAGCAGACCGGGTTCAGCGCTGAAGACCTCGAAGTCTTCTTCAACGCGCTCGAAGACATGTTCGAACACGACCGCTCGGCAGCACGCGGCCAGATGGCAACGCGCGGGCTGTATGTGTTCAAGCATTCGACCGACCTCGGGAACGCGCACGCGCACGCGCTGTTCGACAGGCTGGCCGTCACCAACCGCGACCCGTCGTCGCCGACGCGCGACTTCGCCGCCTATGAAGTCACCTTCGACGGCGCGCCGGTGGCGGTGGGCCAGGAAGTGGCGGCAGCGCCAAGGGTCACTCTGCTTCGCCGCTGCTGAGGCAGTACTTGGCATCGGGCCTGCATCAGCGTCCCACCCAGTACTCAGGGTGTCGGCTCTGATGCGCCACCGCAATCACCGTAATCACCCCGCCGTGCAACCGATAAGCGAGGGAGTACGGAAACTTGCCAAGTCGCAGCTTGCGGGCCTGCCCCGCGTCCGGGGTGCCGATGGCCAGCTGGCCCATCAACATCTGGCCCGCCTGCTCAAACCTGCGCTGCAGTCGAGCGGCCGTGCCGCGGCCGAAGGTGGTCTTGCTCCACTGCAGCGCAGCATCGGGTTCGTGCTGCGCCGCCGGGTCGACGACGATTTGCATCAACCGAACTTGGCACGCAGTTCTGCCATCACGGTCTCCCAGGGGATGTACCCGACCTCGCCGGAGTCGATCTGCTGGATGCGGCGCGCAATCTCGGCCTCCCAAGCAGCATCGACTTCATCCTTTGAATTCACACTCAGCCAAAGTTTGTCCGCCAGATCGGCTCGTTCATTCGGCGTGAGCTTCATCGCTTGGGCTTCGACAATTTCGATGGGGGTCGGCATGTGGGGCTCCTCGATGCGCTGGAACAAAGTCTAGTCGGATGCACTTGTGTGTGCCACTGCCATGAACGACCACAACGCCATCCACCGCTGGGCGGTGCAACCTTGGCGGTGCCGCCCAACTTCACCCGGCATCCAGCAACCTGACCCGCGCCCCCAACCCCGCCGCATCCACTGCCTGGCAGCGCGCATGAAGCCGCCGGTCAGCGGTGACCAGTGGCGCGTCAACCCGCTGTGCCAGCGCCAGGTAGAAGCAGTCATATGCCGGGTGCTGCAGTTGCAGCGCCAGGGCCAGCGCATCAGCCAACAGGCTGGCACTCTCGTGCACCTGCAGCGGTACCTGCAACAGCCAGCGCGCGCCGATCTGCGTGGTGGCGGCGTCCATCTCGCCGCGGAGTTGCTTTTTCCACAAGATGTTGCCGACCTCGGCATAGAGCAGGTCGGGCGCGATCAGCTCATCGGCCAGCAGGGCTTCGGCCTGCGGCGTGTCGGGCTCGGGGGCCAGCCACTTGGCGGCCACGCTGGCGTCGATCACCCATTTCATCGCTGGTCGCGGCTCTCGCGCAGCAGGTCTTCAGACGGGGTCTGCCGGCGCCCCGCGCTCAGTGCGCGGATGTCGGCAGCCAGCTTCTTCAAGTCGGCCCGGCTGCTGCGCCTGGGTTGCGCCAGCGCGGCGCTGACGATCTCTCGCAGCTCGGCGTTCATGGAGCGTTGGTTGCTTGCCGCACGCTGGCGCAGCTTTTCTTTCAGGCCATCTTCCAGGTTGCGCAGCACGATGTCGGCCATGGCAAGACTCCGCCAAAGTAGAGTGATGCCGATGATATCAACCGGGCGCCATTCGCGCAGCGCCGGTTTGGCACGCTGATTGGCCATGGACGACCTCGACCCCATCCCCCTCTCTGCCCTGCAGCACTGGGCCTACTGCCCGCGCCAGTGCGGGCTGATCCACCTGGAACAGGCGTTCGACGACAACCTGCATACCCAGCGCGGGCAGGCCGTGCACGCGCTGGTTGACCAGCCCGGCATGGAGCTGCGCAAAGGCCTGCGCATCGAACGCGCCCTGCCGGTCTGGCACGACACGCTGGGCCTCATCGGCAAGGCCGACGTGGTGGAGTCTGAGCCCGACGGCACGCCCTACCCGGTGGAATACAAACATGGCTCGCGGCACAAGGCGGCCGACGTCGCGGCCTGCGACGACTTGCAATTGACCGCCCAAGCGCTGTGCCTGGAGGCCATGACGGGGCGCAGCGTGAGCGTGGGCGCGATCTACTACGCCAGCTCGCGTCGCCGGCGCGAAGTCAACATCACGGCCGCAGTGCGCAAGCAGGTGACCGACCCCGTGCGCGCCATACGCCAGATGCAGGCCACCGCCACGCTACCGCCGCCCACCACCAACGTGCGGCGCTGCAAAGGCTGCTCGCTACGCGACCGCTGCCAGCCCGAGGCCTTGCTGCGGTTACATGCACCCGGCGCCCTGCCCGGCCTGTTTGACCCCGACACATAGGCGCCACCATGCAACTGCTCAACACCCTGTACGTGACCACGCCGGAGAGTTACCTGCGTCTGGACAACGACACCTTGCGCGTGATGGTGGGTGACGAAGCGCGGCTGCGTGTGCCGCTGCACCACCTGCAAGCGGTGGTGTGCATGGGCCATGTGGGCCTGAGCACGCCGCTCATGCACCGGCTGGCCACTGACGCCATCACCCTGGTGCTGCTGGGCGACAACGGCCGCTTCAAGGCCAGGCTTGAAGGCCCGGTCAGCGGCAACGTGCTGCTGCGTCAGGCCCAGCACCGCGCTGTCGACAACGCCGACTTCACCCTCACGCTGGCGCGCGCCGTGGTGGCCGGCAAGATCAAGAACCAGCGCCAGGTGCTGCTGCGCGGCGCCCGTGAAGCCAAGCTCGCCGGCGATGAAGCGGCATTGACACGCACCGCACTCGATCTGGCGGCCAGCCTGCGCGCGCTGCCGGCGGCGACCAGCCTGGACGTATTGCGTGGGGTTGAGGGCGAAGCCGCGCGCAACTACTTTGGCGCGCTCAACCTGCTGGTGCGGCCCGACCTTCGCGCCACGTTCAGCATGGACGGCCGCAGTCGCCGGCCGCCGCGCGACCGCATGAACGCGCTGCTGTCGTTCTTCTATTCGATGTGGATGAACGACTGCCGCAGCGCCTGCGAAGCCGCCGGCCTGGACCCGCAACTGGGTTTCTTGCACGCACTGCGGCCAGGCCGCGCGGCGCTGGCACTGGACCTGATGGAAGAGTTCCGCCCGTTCGCCGACCGCCTGGCACTGACGTTGGTCAACCGCACGCAGTTGTCGGCAGCCGACTTCGACGAGCGTGAAGGTGGCGCCGTGCTGCTGCAGGGCGATGCGCGCAAAGCCGTCGTCGTGGCCTACCAGGAGCGCAAGCAGGAAGCCCTGACCCACCCGTTGCTGGCCGAAAGCGTGCCGCTGGGTCTGCTGCCGCTGGTGCAGGCGCGGTTGCTGGCCCGGCATGTGCGCGGCGAGGCCGAGGCCTACCTGCCGTTCCAGATGAGGTGAGGTGAAGCCATGCTGGTGATCGTCTGCTACGACGTCAACACCGAGACGCGCGAAGGACGGCGGCGCTTGCGCCGGGTGGCCAAGGTCTGTGAGGGCACCGGCCAGCGCGTGCAGAAATCGGTGTTCGAATGCAGGATCGACCTGATGCAGATGGAGGCGCTGGAAGCCAGGCTGGTGGCCGCCGTCAACCTGGAGCAGGATTGCCTGCGCCTGTATCGCCTGCCGAACACGCAAGGCTGCGAAGTACGTGAGCACGGCAAGTTCAAGGCCACGGACTTTGATGCGCCGCTGGTCCTATGATGGCCTGACCGCGCGAACCTGAAGCGACCGACTGGCGCCGCCCAGGTCCGCGCGGCGCCCAAGTGCTTGATCTGCGCCATGAATTTCGATAACGACTCGCAAACCGCCCAGTTGGCGCCTGCCAACTGGTCTGGGTGCGCGCAGGAGGAGTCAAAAAGGTTTCTGGCGTCAGGACTTGCGCGCACGGAGTCGCGCGCCCTCATTCGGGCGCGCGTGGATTGAAACCAGATCAAGGGCCTGGCCGAGCTGCAGAAGGCGCTCGTCGCGCGCCCTCATTCGGGCGCGCGTGGATTGAAACTCCTTCGCCTGGTCGCGCCTGAACCCGGCCTCGTGTCGCGCGCCCTCATTCGGGCGCGCGTGGATTGAAACGGACGTTGCCTTGCCCTTGCGGCTTGCGGCGCCCTGTCGCGCGCCCTCATTCGGGCGCGCGTGGATTGAAACACATCATCAAGAAGGGAAGCAGTAGGCGCTAGCGT
>JAUXVE010000082.1 GCA_030680415.1 Rubrivivax sp. | reverse complement strand
CGTCGACTTACCAGTTCGGACCGAGCTGCGGAGCCAGAGCACCCGGGCCTAGTGGCGCGGCTTCGCAACTCGCCGCGCGCCACCACCGCGTCAGCGGTTTAGTTCAACGGCCATTATGGAGAGCTCTCCATAATGGCCGTCAAGTGCCTGCCACGAAAGGCCGCTTCACGGCGTGGCGGCCTGGCGTCTCCACCCATCAGTACGAGCGCGCGACGGGTTGCATCTGCAGCGCCCTGCCCCGTTGCAGACAGCCCAGACGGTCAGTGTCGGCCAAACAGTCGCGCATCCCAGACAATTGGTTCCGGGCGCCCCGCCACGATCCCGCTGAAGTCGGGATGCTGCGGGTTGACAAGCACATTGCCTTCCCTGCGCGCCACGACCGAAGGAACCACCAGCACGGCTGACCTGCGCTCGCGGAGCCACGCATCGCCGAAGGCCCGGGCCTCACGCATGTCCGCACGGTCCCAGCCCGCGGGCAGGCTGCTGTCGTTGTGCCGCTCGACGCCGACCGCCTCGGCAATGGAAATCTCCACCGCCACGTGTGTCCGCGGCACCCGTCCGATGCCCGCATGAGCAAGGCACTCCAGCATCGCACCCGCGTAGGACAAGCTGGCATAGATGACACCCTGGCCCGGGGAATTCCACCGGCCTCCGACGAGCGAGGCGCCTACAGGGCTGAACGGGTCAAAGCGCCCGTCGGCGACGCGCCAAGCCTGCCAGGTTGACGCCTGGTTGTGCGTGCTGGCCGCAGTCTTCGCCCTGGCCTCAGGCGGCAACGCCATGGAACAGCGACCAGAGCAGGTTCTCGACGCGGCGTGCACCCAGTTCCGTCAGAGCCACTTCGATGGGCCGCTTGCCTCCCAGCATGGCGTGGCCGGTGGCCAGGAACGCCCGCGCGTCGTCGACGCTGTCCCACACATGCTCGGCAGTGGCGATCACACGCGCCAGACGCTCCACCCTCTCGCCTTCCTGCGGCTTCAGGTCTTCGCCTCTCCTGTGGAAAGTGGCAGACGGGATGACCCGCTGCATCAAGGCTGCCGCATCTGGCGAGGTGCCATACACATGGCGTGCGACGGCCCCAAGGGCTGCCTTTGGGAGGCCAGCTTCGACCTGCTGCTCGAGTTGCTCGACCGATGTGACCTTGCGGCGCAGGCCCAGCACCTGGGCGATCTTGCTCGGTTCGACGACGGCTGCGTACATGCGGCAACTCCCAATTGATCACATGAATTGTATCAGTTGATCAGATCGATGTTCGCGTCCGTAGCCATCGTACTTGGCGCACCCGGTTGCGCCCTTCTTGTTTGGCCCGGTACAAGGCGGCGTCGGCATCGGATACCAGCGCCATCGGCGAGCCATGGCGGCCCAGAGCACCAAGCTGATGGTCGACAGGGCCTATTGGGAACTGTTGAACAAGCACAGCGACTGCGTCATCGGCGCTGCGACCGGTTACCGGCGGACCCCGTTCCCCGGCCCGGTCGTGCTGAACTCTGGCGTTGGAACGGCGGTCGGGCCCTGCGGCCGCGGGCGGACGGGTGCGGCCGCCGCCCGATGCAGTATTGCCCCTATTTCAAGCAAAGTGCCGGCATGCTACGGTCTGCGCACGGTCGTTCATTCGGCTCCAGCAGGAGCCGGCAGCCCGCAGGAGAGCCCCGCGATGAGTTCGTTTTCCAGACGCGATTTCAACCGCCTGGCAGCCAGCGCTGCCGTCGTCGGCGCCCCTGGCGTGGTGCGCGCGCAGGCGCGCAAGCTCAAGGTCGGCGTGCTGCTGCCGCGCTCGGGCTACCTGGCCAAGATCGGCCAGTCGTGCCAGATGGGCGCCGACATCGCGCCGGCGCTGGTGCAGCAGATGTACGGCGTCGAGATCGAGCTGATGAACGCCGACTTCGAATCCAAGGTCGAGGAAGCGCGTTCGCGGGCCGAGAAGCTCGTCAACGACGGTGCGCAGATCCTGGTCGGTGCCTTCGATTCCGGCGCCAGCGCGGCCATCGCGCAGGTGGCCGAACAGCGCAAGGTGCCGTTCATCGTCAACATCGCCGCCGCACCCCAGATCACCAAGCAGGGCTACAAGTACGTCTTCCGCAATTTCCCAACCGCGCCGCAGCTGGTGCGCAACGGCCTTTCGCAGTTCCGCGACCTGTTCCAGGCCACCGGTACCGCACCGCGTACGGCCGTGTTCATGCACGTCAACGACACCTTCGGCACGGCGATGACCGGCGGCATCAAGGCCATCTTGCCGACGCTGAGCTACCTGCCGTTCAAGGTGGTGGAGGAAATCGGCTACGACCCGGCCGCGCGCGACCTGTCGGTGGAGGTGGCCAAGGCCAAGTCCACCAATGCCGACTTCGTGATGGTCGTGTGCCGGCTGAACGACGCCATCCTGCTGATACGCGAGATGGTCAAGCAGCGCTACAACCCGATGGGCGTCATCAGCCCGGGGTCGCCCGGCATGTACGAGCAGGCCTTCTTCGAAACGCTGGGCAAGTATTCGGAGTACTGCCTGTCCAACGTGCCCTGGTACAACCCGAAGGCCGATGTCACCAAGGTGGTCGAAGCGGCGATGAAGAAGCAGTTCCCGAAGGAGACGCTGGTCTTCCATGCCTTGAACGTCGGCTTCACCTTCGAGGCGATGATGATCGTCGGCGATGCCTTCAAGCGCGCCGGCAGCACCGACGGCGGCGCGCTGGCCAACGCCCTGCGCAGCACCGACCTGCGTCAACGCATGATGCTCGGCGGCCCGATCAAGTTCAGTGCCGAAGGCCAGAACGACGACATCGGTTCGGCCTGCGTGCAGAACCTGGGCGGCAGGCCGGTGGTGGTGCTGCCGGCGGCCAGTGCCGAGCGCAAGCCGGTGTTCCCGATGCCCGGCTGGGGCAAGGTCTGAGAGGCTGCGAAGACATGAATCGTGCCCGCCTGAGGCCCCCAGCCGGCACGCCATGCCCCTCGACGCCGTAGTCAACATCGTCATCAGCGGCCTGTTGACCGGCCTGGTCTACGGATTGATGGCGCTCGGCCTGTCGGTCATCTACGGCGTGGTGCGCATCGTCAACTTCGCGCATGGCGAAGTCATGACCATGGCGATGTACGCCACGGTGCTGCTGTTCGCCGCCCTGCAGGTCGACCCCTTGTGGCTGCTGGTGCCGGTGGCGCTGGCCTTCTTCGCCTTCGGCTACGCCTTGCAGCGCGTGCTCATCAACCCGTTCATCCACAGGCCCGAGCACTCGCAGTTCATGCTGCTGCTGGCGGTGGCACTGGTGCTGGTGAATGGCCTGTTGATCGGCTTCGGCCCCGACGCGCGCAACGTGCAGGTCGACTATTCGCTCGAGTCCTACGAGATCGGGCCGCTGCTGATCGACAAGGTGCGGGTGATCTGCGCGACGGCCGCGCTGGCGGTGTGCGCGGTGCTGTTCGCGATCTTCCGCTACACCACCTTCGGCCGTGCCATCCGCGCCTGCGCCGACAACCTGCTGGGCGCGCAGATCGTCGGGCTGAACGTGCCGCACCTGTACGCGTTGACCTTCGGCCTGGGCTGTGCCTGTGTCGGTGCGGCCGGTGTGCTGATGACCTTGCTGGTCGACGTGACGCCGATCTCCGGGCCCGGCTATACCTTGCTGGCCTTCATCATCGTCATCATCGGCGGCCTGGGGTCGATGGTCGGTGCGCTGGCCGGCGGGGTGCTGATCGGCGTGTCGGAAGCCGTGGCCGGGCTGATCATCACGCCATCGGCCAAGAGCATGCTGTCGTTCGCGCTGCTGATCGCGGTGCTGGCCCTGCGCCCGCAGGGGCTGTTCGGGCGGCGCGCGGCATGAGCCACCAGGCGGTGGGTGGGCGATGAGGGGCCTGGCGGCGGGCCGGCGATGAAGCGCCTGGCGGCGGTCCGGCGATGAAGCGCCTGGCGGCGCTGTGGGCCGAATCCCCCCGGCGCTCACGGCTGGCGCTGCTGGGCCTGCTGCTGGCGCTGGCGCTGCTGCCGCTGGTCGCCGATCGCGTGCTGCTGACGACGCTGATCCTGATCCTGTCGCTGGCCTTCGTCGGCCAGGCATGGAACATCATGATGGGCTTTGCCGGTCAGTTGTCGCTGGGCCACGCCCTCTTTGTCGGCCTGGGGGCCTACACCTCGGCGGCGCTGTTCAATCACTTCTCGATTTCGCCGTGGCTGGGCATGCTCGTGGCGGTCGCGGTGTGCGTGCTGGCGGCCAGCTGCATCGGCTGGCTGGCCTTTCGCTTCGGCATCGGCGGCACCTACTTCGCCTTGCTGACCATCGCCTTTGCCGAGTTCACGCGCATCGGCTTCGACCACTTCGGCTGGGTCGGTGGTTCGGCCGGCTACTTCATCCGCGTTGCCGAAGGCGGCACTCACGACTGGGCCAACCTGCGCGGCGGGCCCTTGATGTTCTATTACTTCGCGCTGGCCTTGACGGTGCTGGCCTTCGTGCTCTCGGCCTGGCTGCTGCGCAGCCGCGCCGGCTACTACTTTCGCGCCATCCGCGACAACGAGGACGCGGCGCGCGCGGCCGGCATCGACACCTTCCGCTACAAGCTGTACGCGGTGCAGATCTCGGGCGGGCTGACCGCCTTGGCCGGCGTGTTTTATGCCTTCTACTACAGCAACCTGTTCCCCGAACAGATCTTCAACATCTCGCGCTCGATCGAGATCATCCTCGGCCCGATCATCGGCGGCATCGGCACCCTGTTCGGGCCGGTGCTGGGGGCGGTGATCCTGACGCTGCTGTCCGAAGGCCTGAACGCCGCACTCGAGGCCCTGGGCGTGGACCTGCCGGGTGTCAAGCAGGTGCTGTACGGCATCGTGCTGGGGGCGTCGATCATGTACATGCCGCATGGCGTGTGGCCGGGCCTGGCGCGGCGGCTGGGCTTCGCGCGGCGCACGCCGGACGAAGCGGCCGCCGAGCCAGACAGCGCCGAGCGCAGCCAGGAGGCTGGCGACGATGCTTGAGGTGATCGAGGCGTCCAAGCACTTCCGGGGCCTGCGGGCCGTCGCGAAGGCATCGCTGCGCGTCGGCGAGGGGGAGATCGTGGCGCTGATCGGCCCCAACGGCGCCGGCAAGACCACGCTGTTCAACCTGATCGCCGGCGTCTTTGCGCCGACCGACGGCCGCATCGTCTTCGCCGGGCGCGACATCGGCGGCCTGCGGCCGGACCAGGCCTGTGCTGCCGGCATCGGCCGCACCTTCCAGCTCGTCAAGCCCTTCGCCGACATGAGCGTGCTCGAAAACGCCATGGTCGGCGGCTTTCGCGGCACACGCGACGAGGCGCTGGCGCGCCGGCGCGGGCACGAAGCGCTGCGGGCGCTGGGCATGTGGGCCCTGCGCGAGCGCAGTGCCGCCAGCCTGACCCTGCCCGACCGCAAGCGCCTGGAGGTGGCGCGCGCCCTGGCCACCCAGCCGCGCCTGTTGCTGCTCGACGAGGTCATGGCCGGCCTGCGGCCGAACGAGACCGACGAGATGGTCGCCGCCTTCACGCGCCTGAACCGCGAACGCGGCGTGACCATCCTGCTGATCGAGCATGTCATGCGCGCGGTGATGCAACTGGCGCAGCGCGTGTACGTGCTGCACCACGGCGAAATCATCGCTGAAGGCACGCCGGCCGAGGTGACGCGCAACCCGCGCGTGCTGGAAAGCTATCTCGGCAGCGACGTGCCGCTGTGAACCGGGGACCGCATGCTGCTCGAAGTGCTCGATCTCTCGGTGTCCTACGGCGACGCGCTGGCGCTGGACAAGGTCTCGCTGCATGTCGAGCAGGGCGAGATCGTGGCCATCGTCGGCGCCAACGGCGCCGGCAAGACCTCGCTGATCCGCACCCTGGGCGGGGTGCTGGCGCCGCGCCGCGGCAGCATTCGCTTCGGCGGCCGGGAAATCGCCGGCCAGCCCAGCCACGTGGTGTGCAACCTGGGCATCGGCCAGGTGGCCGAAGGGCGGCAGATCTTTCCGAGCCTGTCGGTGCTGGAAAACCTGCAGGTGGGCGCCATGCTGCCGCGCGCCCGTGCCGGCGCGAAAACCATGCTGGCCCGGGTGCTGCAGATGTTTCCGCGCCTGGAGGAACGGCACGCGCAGGTGGCCGGCACGCTGTCGGGCGGCGAGCAACAGATGCTGGCGATCGGCCGCTGCCTGATGGGCGCGCCGCGGCTGATCATGTTCGACGAACCCTCGCTCGGCCTGGCACCGACCGTGGTGGCCGAAGTGCTGCGCGTCATCCACCAGCTGAACCGCGAAGACGGCATCACCGTGATGCTGGTCGAGCAGAACGTGGCTGCATCGTTGCGCCTGGCACACCGGGCCTATGTGCTGGAAAACGGGCGCACGGTGCTGGAGGGCCCGGGCCAGGAGCTGCTGGACGATCCGCGCGTGCGCGAGGCCTACCTGGGTTTGTAGAGGACCTCGACCGCGTACCTGGTGCCGGGATCGAAACGGGCGCGGACGGTGCCGCGCGCCGCACTTCCAGGCGCGAACACGCCTGTGCACAGGAGCGAGAGATGTCGAAGATCGAAGCCAGATTGCAGGCCGCCGGCCTGCGGCTGCCGCCGCCGCTGCAGCCGCCCGGCGGCCTGGTCTTCCCGTTCCAGTTCGTCCGCATCGTCGGCCGGCGCGCGCTGATCTCGGGCCACGGGCCGCAGAACGCCGACGGCTCGATCGTGGCGATGCTGGGCAAGGTCGGGCGCGAGCTGTCGCCCGAGCAGGGCTACGCCGCGGCGCGGCTGACGGCCTTGTCTATCCTGGGCAGCCTGCAGCGCGCACTCGGTGACCTGGATCGCATCGCGGGATGGACCCGCGTTTTCGGCATGGTCAACTCGGCGCCCGGCTTCAACCGCCAGCCCGGCGTCATCAACGGCTGCTCGGACCTGATCCTCGAGCTGTTCGGCCCCGAGATCGGTGCCCACAGCCGCAGCGCGGTGGGCATGGCCGAACTGCCGTTCGACATCCCGGTCGAGATCGAGGGTGAAGTCGAACTCGTCGCCTGAACCGCCCGCCGGCAAGCGCCCCCGCAAGGAGTCCCGTCATGGCCGCCTACCTCTATGCCGACATCGAAGTCACCGACCCGTCCGCCTACGAGACCTACCGCCAGCAGGTGCCGGCGCTGATCGCGGTGCACGGCGGGCGCTACCTGGTGCGCGGCGGTACCGTCGAGGCGCTGGAAGGCAACCGCGTGCCCGGGCGCCAGGTGATCCTGGAATTTCCGGACATGGCGCACCTGAAAGCCTTCTATACCTCGCCGCAGTACAGGACGCTGA
The DNA here is from genome assembly GCA_030680415.1 of Rubrivivax sp. Lineage (GTDB taxonomy): Bacteria > Pseudomonadota > Gammaproteobacteria > Burkholderiales > Burkholderiaceae_C > Rubrivivax. Next base: position 21,930 of record JAUXVE010000082.1, on the reverse strand, counting down.
TCACCATCCGCCAGGGCGCGTCTTTCGGCAGTGCGCTGGCCATCGAAGGGATCTGAGCGCCCCACCGCGGCAAACGCTGCCACGGCGGGGCTCTGAGCCGCCGCCTTCGATCTCGCCCCAACTGTCCAGCCAGGCCTCAAAAGGGTATCGGCGGCCGTGTGAAGGCATCGGTCAACGGCCTGGCACGTGCGAGTGCGCACGATGCACGACACCAGCCGTCGCAGGCGTTGCGGCCAGGCCGTCGGCGCCATCGGTTGAGCAGCCCCTTGCACCTGGCATAGAGGTGAAAGAAGCGCAGCACCGCACGAATCTGCGCAGCGCTCGGCGGATGGTCACAGCAGATCAGCTTGTCGTCCGACAGGCCGCGGTCGGTCAGCGTGACCGCACCCCACGCCTTGACGCGCATGCGCGTGCCGAGGGGCAAACGCGGCCCCAGCACCAGCGCGTCGAGCAGGTCGCCTTCGAGACCCAGCAGCGTCGGGACAGAGCCGTAGTTGAACGGGCAAGGCACAGGCGATACGAAGTCGATGCTACCGGTCGAGCCGCGCTTCAGAAAGCTGCCGCGCGGCACCTCGATCACGACCTCGACTTCTGTCGGCGGCTCCGGGGACACATGGTTCGACGCCGTCGCGAATCTGGGCTCCTGCATCCGCCAAGCCTACTCTCGGCCGGCCGCCGCGCGTGCCGCCGGCTCAAAGCATGCCGGCGGCGCCGGCTGCCGAAGCGGCGAGGCCGGCACCCGCCCCAGGGGTGCTGGCGATTCAGCCTGCCAACTGGCATCCGCTGTCGGCTCAACGCCGACGCGATTCACTACGCCGCGCGCTGCACGGACGCAGCTGGTGTGCGGGTCTGCGCGTGCTGGTGCTCTCGCAAGCTCTGCGATAGTCCTGCAGCGTCTTCTGCGCCCGCCCCAGCACCGTCTGTGCCGGATAACCGCGCGGCCCGAGGGTGCCGAAGCTCTGTTGGGTCAGCAGCGCCATGCCGTCGCCGGCATGGTCGGCGGCATAGATGTGGAAGCGGCCCTCGGAGACCGCCTGCACCAGGCGCGGGGCCAGCATTAGATGCCGGCGATTGCGCTGCGGCATCAGCACGCCCTGCTCGCCATCCAGACCCATCGTGGATGGGGCCGGACAGCTCGACCTCGCGCTCGATATTGAGCAGTCCCTCCTCGCCGGCGTGGGTGGATGCCGTCACGCGGACCGGAAAACCGAATTGGTAGTCGCCCAGGTCGACGATCGTCAGGCCGTTCACCTGGCCGACCTGCTCGCCAATGACCTGCAGCAGGCGCTCGCCGGCGGTGATCGACTCCTGCAGGCGCTGCTCGGGGTAGTCGTGCCGGTGCTTGCGCGCCTCGATGGCAGCCCGCACGTCACCGCTGTCGACGAGGGCCGCACCCCGGGAGCGCGCGACGCCGGCGCTTTCCATCACCAACGCTTCGGAGCGCGCAAAGATGGCGCTCTGACGCGTCTGGTCCTTGGCTTCGCGGTGCGACTCCTCGATCAGGGTGGCCACCGCCGGCGCCGAAAAATGCGGCAAGCCCATCTTGTGACAGGTATGGGCGACGAAGATCGCGGTCGCCCGGCGGGTGTCGGCCGTGGCCGCGAAGCTCTCGGCAAAGTCGACCTTGCAGCCAAAGCGACGTGCAAACTCCGGGTCGGCTTCCTGTACGAGGTAGTATTCCTCGACCGAGGCGATGAGGACGATCTTGACCTCGACATCGACCGGCTCGGGCTGCAGCGAGACCGCGCTGACGGGCGCATAGACCATGCCCGGCTCCTCGATCTGCAGCCGGCCGCTGCGCAGGAAGCGGCGCAGCTTTTCCGCCACCTGCTCGTCGGCGAGCAGGTCGCGCAGATGCAGCATCAGGAAGCCGCCATGGGCCTTGAGCAGGCTGCCGGCGCGGATGCGCGAGAAGTCGGTCACCAGCACGCCGTCTTCCGACTCGTATTCGATGCTGCCGAACAGGGAACGGAACAGCGGGTTGTCGTCCACGATCACCGGTGCGCCTGTGAGCCCGTGGTTGTCCACCACCACGTTCACGCGCAGACGCGCGAACACCTCGAGCAGCGCGGCGACGCGCACCTCTTCCTGCTCGTCGCCGGGCTGGAACAGCTCCAGGTTCTCAAGCACGTCGTGCTGCACCTGTTCGAGGTATAGACCGAGCTTGACCGATTCCTCGATCGGCTTGCGCAGACGGCTGCGGATGGCCTGCAGTTCATGGTCGAGCAAGGGCTTGATCCCCTGGCGTCTCAGCGCCGTCAGCGCCTCCTTCATCACGAGTTCGCGGCCACGCGCCTGTTCCAGGAAGCGGCTGATCTCGGTGCGCAACTCGCCCTCGGCGGCGTCGATCCCGGCGCGCTGCTCACGGTTCAGCGTCATGGCCTTGCCGGCGGTCAGGGGCTCGCCCTGGTCGTCGCGCTGTGTGAACACCATGCGCCCCTGCTCCCGCACGAGCCCGAAGTTGCGCGCCTCGGCAAAGGCGCTCAGCTCGGCAAAGGCGCTGTCTTCCTCGGTCTTGTGGCTGGCTTCGATGCGCTCGCATTCGGCATTGAGATCCGGCGCCAGCAGTCGCTTCGGGATCTCGGCCTGCAGCGTCTTGGCGAACTCCGCCATCCACTGGCGCAGCAGGCGCCCCTCGCCCGCCGGCAGGTACAACGCGCGGGGGTGCTCAGGCGTCTCGAAGTTGTGCAGATAGCACAGGTCGGGCGGGACCGGCCGCGCGGCGGCCTCCCGGCTCATCGCCTGGCTCATCAGCGAGCTTCGGCCGCTGCCGACCTCGCCGAGCACGAACAGGTTGTAGTTCGGCTGCTCCATCTGCAGCCCGAAGCGGGCGGCCTGATCGGCACGCTCCTGACCGATCCAGGGCAGCGGCCGCTGCAGCAACTCGGCGGTGTCGGCGAAACCCAGCGTCGCGGCATCGATGCTCAGGCGCAGACCGGACGCAGCCATCCTGGCAAGGGTCATGAGCGCATGCTTCGATTCACGTTCTCTTGATTCTGCGCCGTGCGGACGCAAAAAAACTGGCGCGGGCTCGGCCTCAGCGCGCCGTCGCCTGGCCCAGCGGCAAGCCGCGCAGCGCCTGGGCCAGCTCGGCGGCCTGCCAGATCGCGATGCGGTGTTCGGCGGCAAAGGGCTGCGCGTTGCCGCTGACCTCGCCCAGGCCGACGAAGAGCGCATCCGGCGCGTCGGTGGCTTCGCGCACCGCCTGCAGGGCGCGCAGGGCCTCCAGGCCGGTGCGGGCAGACTTCCAGCGCCGCGCGCAGACCAGCATGCGGCGGCCCTGGCGCTCGAGCTCGAAGTCGACGGCCGCCGTCTTGCCGCGCTGCACCGTGTAGCCGTCGCGCCTGAAGGCCTGCTCGAGCAGCGCCGCGAACGCCGGCCAGGCCATCGTCGCCAGCGCCTGCTGCGTCTCGGCGACGCGCGCCGCACTGGGCAGATGCCACTGACGGCCGGCCGCGATGGCCGCGATCACCGCAAAGGGCAGGCCCGCGAAGGCGCCGGCGACGCGGAATCGATCCGGCAGCAGGGCGAAGCCCAGCAGGCCCAGCACCAGCGCGATCACGGCACTGATCCACCACGGCGATCTCAGCAGCGTCGCGAACAGCGAGTTCTTGGCCATCTGGAACTTCAAGCCGGTCTCCGGTGTGGGGTCACCGTGGAATTCTAGAGGCCGTCGCCCATGCTCAGGCGCGCGTCGCGTTGTCTGCGATACCCTCGGCAAAGCGCGGCAACAGTTGCAGCGGCAGGTCGTGTCCCATGCCCGGCACGATGTCGGCCACGGCGCCGCGGATCTTGGCCGCCAGGTCGGGCCCGGCTTGCACCGGGATCAACGGGTCGGCCTGGCCGTGGATCATGCGTGTCGGCGCCTGGATGCGCGGCAGCAGCGCCGAGCGGTCGCCGTCGGCGACCACCGCAACGATCTGCCGTGCCGTGCCCGCCGGCCGCCAGGCGCGCTGCACGGTGGCCTGCAGGCGGGCGCGGAAGCGTTCGGGGTCGGCAGGGTAGGCCGGGCTGCCGATCAGCGTCAGCACGCGCTGCAGGTGCGCCACCACCGCGGCCGGGTCGCTGCCGCCGGGTCGGCCCATCAAAGCACGCCGCACCTTCAACGAAGGTTGCGGCAGGCCGCGTGCACCGCTGGTGCTCATCATCAGGGTCAGGCTCTTGACGCGGGCGGGGTGCCGCGATGCCAGGTGCTGCGCGATCATGCCGCCCATCGACGCACCGCAGACATGGGCCCGCTCGATGCCCAGCGCGTCCAGCACACCCAGCGTGTCGGCCGCCATGTCGGCAATCCCGTACGGTGCCGGCACCGGCAGGTGCAGCGCGTAACGCAGCATCACGGGCATCATGTGCGGCACCCCGAGGTGGTCGAAACCCTGGCTGAGACCGGCGTCGCGGTTGTCCAGGCGCACGACGCGAAAACCGCGCGACACCAGCAACTGCACCAGCTCTTCGGGCCAGCCGGTGAGCTGCATGCCCAGGCCCATGATCAGCAGCAAGGGCTCGCCGCCGGGGGGCCCCTGGTCGTCGACCTCGATGGCGATGCCGTTGGCCGAGACCTGCATGTCGCGCATTCAGCCGGCGCGGCGGCGCTTGGCCGCGGCACCAGCCTGCTTGCCGCGGCCCGTCGCCTGCGTGACCGCGGTCTCGACCGCGGTGTTCATGACCTGGCGTGCCACCTTGCCCATGGCGTCGGTGACGGCGCCGGTGAGCCCGCGCGCGGCACGCTCGACCATGCCCGGAGCGGGCGCGGCATCGGGGTCCGCTTCACCCGGCCGTGCCAGCGCGCGCAGGTCGTCGAAGGCGATGGTGATGGCATCGGCGAGTTCACGCACGTCGGGCATGGCCTGCGCGTCGGCCATGAGGCCGAAGTCCAGCGAGCGGTCGTAGCTCTGCACCGTGATGTTGAGCGCCAGGCCGTGCACGACGATCGACGTCGGGTAGTTGGTCAGCATCCTGGCGCCGGCCATGTACAGCGTCACCGGCGGGCCGGGCACGTTGGAGATGACGACGTTGGCCACCTGCGGGATGCGGTCGGCGATCCGGGCCTTGCCGTACAGCGCCGTGGCGGCTTCCAGCAGCCAGGGCACGCCCAGCGATGGGTAGTCGGTGGGCAGGATGTCCCGCAGGCCGCCCATGGTCGACTTCATCGCCACGCTGGCGGCCTGGATGTGGGCCAGGCGCCTGCGCGTGTCGGCGATGTTGGTGCCCAGGTTCACCAGGCTCATCGAGGCCTGGTTGTCGGGCGACGTGTCGCCCTTCTCGCGCAGGGTGATCGGCACCGCGGCGACCAGGCTCTTGCGCGGCAGCGTTCGCCGCTTGGCGTAGTAGCGGCGCAGCGCGCTGCTGCACACCATGAGCACCATGTCGTTGATGGTGGCGCCGTGCGCGCGGCCCAGCGCCTTCAGCTCGGCCAGCGGCAGCGTGACGGTGGCGAAGGCGCGGCGGGCGGTCACCGACACGTTCAAAGGCGTGCGCGGCGCCAGCGTGAGGTTGCTCGGCCGGCCCTTGCCGCCGAGCAGCGTGGAGCCGGAAATGGCCTTCGACGCAGCGTCCTTCAAGGTGCCCACGGTTGACGGCAGGCTGCGCACGATGCCGAAGACCTTCTGCGCCTGGTTGCCGAGCACGCCGCGCAACATCTCGGTCATCTCGAGCCGGAACACCTTGGTGCGCCGGGACGTCGCTGACGGGATGGCACGCGGCTCGGGCGTCACGTCGAGCAGGGCGTTGGCCAGCGCCACCGCGGCCTGGCCATCGACCGCAGCGTGGTGCAGCTGCGTGTACAGCGCCACGCGTTTGTGGCCGTTGGCGGCCGGCGCCAGGCCCTCGAAGACATGCATCTTCCATAGCGGCCGTTGGCGGTCGAGCAGCACGGCGTGCAACCGAGACACCTCGGCTTCCAGCTCGGGCAGGCCGGCGCCCTTGGGCAGCTTGATCTCGACGATGTGCTGCCGCATGTCGGGCACGGCATCGACCCACGCCGGGTTGGCCAGGTTGAGCGGCATCCACCACAGCCGGCGCCGCAGCGCCGGCGCCACCGGCAGTCGCGCAGCGATGTGCTTGCGCAGCGCGATGACGAACCTGCCCGCATGGCCGGGTGGCAACTCGAGCAGGTGCAAGGCACCCACGTACATGGGCATCTCGGCCGTTTCGACGTACAGGAAGGTGGCGTCGAGGCCGGAGAGTTGCTGCATGGGGTTCCCGGTGCAGGATTCTGCACCGGTGGGCGATGCTAGGCCGCCGGTCCAACCAAGCGGCCCCGGGCTCACCCTAGCCCGGCCGCACGGGTGCGTGCGCGCAGCGAGAGCGCCTCGTTGGCCACCAGCGCGCCGAGCACGAGCAGGCCGCCGCCGAGCACGGCCGCGGTGGGTGCCTCACCGGCACCGAGCCAGGCCCAGGCGACGCCGAACACCACCTCCAGCAGGCCCAGCAGAGAGATCTCGGGTGCGCTGAGGACGCGCGCCACGGCCACGGCGATCAGGCAGGGTATGGCCAGCTGCACCACGCCCAGCAAGGCCAGCAAGGACAGGTCCCTGGCCGAGGCGGCGAAGGGCAGCGCCAGCGGCAGCGTCAGCAGCGCCGACAACAGCGCGCCCAGCAAGACCGCAGGCAGCATGTCGGCGCCGCCGCCGGCGCGGCCTTTCAGGTGCTGCAGCAGCGTCCAGTTCACGGCCGCGGCCACCGGCACGGCCAGCGCCACCAGCGTGCCCAGCACGTGCTGGGCGCCGCCGCCGCTGACCTCGGCGCCGTACATCCAGGCGATGCCGGCGCCGGCCAGCAGCACCGCGCCCCAGGTGCGCCGGGCCAGCCGGTGGCCCAGCGCGGCGCGGGCCAGCAGCGCCGTGAGCAAGGGCGACATCGACATCGTCACCAGCACGTTGGCCACCGTGGTGAGGGTCAGCGCCAGCATGAAGGCGGTGTACATCACGCACCAGCACAGCCCCGACACCCACAGCGCGCGGCCGCCGCCGCGCAACGCCTGCCAAAGCTCGGCCGGGCCGCGCAGCCAGGATAGCAGTGCGACCAGCGCCAGCGCGTTGAACCCGCTGCGCCAGAACGTCACCTCGAAGCTGCGAGCGGCCTCCAGGTGGCGCGTCACGACGCCGGCAATGCTCCACATCAGCGTGGCCAGCACCATCAGCCAGACGGCACGGCGGTGCGTCAAGGGGTCTGCTTCGCGTCGTTTTGCATGGCCCTGGAATGTACCTGCGCCCGCCGCCGGTTCTTGCTTGCGCCCGGCCGGCGAATGGCGCTTACCATCGCGCCATGTTCGGCTTCGTGCTGCGCGGCGTGGAGCCGCTCGTCCCATCCCTGCGGCGCGGCACCGCAGCGTTGGGGTGTTCCTTCGCGGTTGGCCTGGCCGCTGCGGCACCCGCCTTGCCGGCGCAGCGCTTCACGCTGCTCGAGGGCGAGGCCGTCGTCGTCGACGGCGCGCGCGCCATGGCCGCCGTGCCCGGGCTGGTGTTGAAGCCCGCGGCCATCGTCGAGACCCACGCCGCCAGCCGGCTGGTGCGCATCGAGTTCGCCGACGGCAGCATGGCCGACCTCGGGCCGCAGACGCGGGTCATGGTGGCGCCGCCCGGCTTCGCGTCACGCCTGGGCAAGGCGCCGACGCTGTACCTGCTGGCCGGCTGGGTCAAGTTGAGCTCGGCCACCGGCGCACCGGCCGCCGGCCTGGCGACGCCGGCGCTGGACCTGTTGCCGTTCAGCGGCGCCGTCGTCGTGCACGCCTCGCCGCAGGCACACCGCGTGTTCGTCGAAAGCGGCCGCGCCGAACTGGTCGAACGGCGGCGCGGCGGCATGCGCACGGCACTGGCCAACGGCGACATGTACGCCGCCGACGCCGGCGCCGCGGGGAGCACGGCGCAGCGGCCCAGTGCAGACTTCATCGCCACCATGCCGCGCATGTTCCGCGACCGCATTCCCAGCCAGGCCGCGCGCTTGCCGGACGCCGTGGCCGAAGCGACACCGCTGCCGGCACCCAGCTACGCGGCGCTGCGCGACTGGCTGGTGGCCGAGCCCGTGATCAGGCGCAACTTCCCGCGCCGTTTCGGCGTGCTCGTGCGCCAGGCGGCGTTCCGCAGCGCACTCGAAGCCGGGCTGACCGAGCACCCCGAGTGGACGCCGGTGTTATACCCTCCCCCGCCGCCGCCCCCGCCACCGCCCAAGCCGTCATGAGACGCCCCAGGAGCACCCGATGAAGTTGTTGGTGAAATTCAACCTGATGTTCCTGCTCGTCATGGCGCTCGGCCTGGCCGTCAGCGGCTGGATCAGCCGCAGCCTGCTGCAGGCCAATGCCCAGGAGGAGGTGCTCAACCAGGCGCGGCTGTTGATGGAGAAGGCGAATGCCGTGCGCGGCTACACCTCGGGCCAGATCACCAAGCTGCTCGAAACGCAGATGAAGTACGAGTTCCTGCCGCAGTCCGTGCCCAGCTACTCGGCAGTCGAGGTGCTGACGACGCTGCAGAAGAAGTACCCCGATTTTGCGTACAAGGAGGCGACCCTGAACCCGACCAATCCGCGTGACCGCGCGGTCGACTGGGAGGTCGATGTCGTGAACCAGTTCCGCGGCAATGCCACGATGACGGAGAGCATCGGCCAGCGGGCCTCGGGCACCGGGCCGTCGCTGTTCATTGCGCGGCCGCTGCGCATCACCAACCCGACCTGCCTGCAATGCCACAGCAGCGTGGACGCGGCGCCCAAGACCATGATCGATCGCTACGGCCCCAACAACGGCTTCGGCTGGCAGCTCAACGAAGTCATCGGCGCGCAGATCATCTCGGTGCCGATGTCGCTGCCGCTGCAGCGTGCGGATGAGTCGTTCAAGGTCTTCATGGCCTCGCAGGTGGCGGTTTTCGTGGCCGTCGGCGTGGCACTGAACCTGATGGTCTGGCTGCTCATCGTGCGGCCGGTGACGCGCTTGTCCTCGCTGGCCGACCGCGTCAGTCAGGGCGATCTGGATGCGCCGGAGTTCGACGCCAGCGGCAAGGACGAGATCGGCGCCCTCGCCGCCTCCTTCACACGCATGCGCACGAGTGTCGTGCAGGCAATGCGCATGCTCGACAGCTGACTGTTCGCCAGCGGTCAACGTGGTGACGATGCCGGCATCGCTGGGCAAGTACCGCATCTCCGAGGTGCTGGGTGAAGGCGCCATGGGCGTCGTCTACAAGGGCTTCGACCCCGGCATCCAGCGCACGGTGGCGCTGAAGACGGTGCGCCGGCAACTGATGGAAGGCACCGAGTTCGGCGTCTCGATGGCGGCGCGCTTTCGCAACGAGGCGCAGGCCGCGGGGCGTCTTTCCCACCCGGGCATCGTCGCCGTCTACGACTATGGCGAGGACGGCGACGTGGCCTACATCGCGATGGAGTTCGTCGAGGGCAACTCGCTGGCGCACTACCTCGCCAACAAGGTGCGTTTCAGCGACACCGACATTGCCAGCGTGGTGTCGCAACTGCTCGAAGCGCTGGAGCACGCGCACAGCCACGGCGTGTGGCACCGCGACATCAAGCCTGCCAACATCATCATGACGCGCAGCGGCCGCATCAAGGTGGCCGACTTCGGCATCGCGCGCATCGAATCGGCCGGCTTGACGATGGTCGGCAGCATGATCGGCACGCCAAGCTACATGGCGCCGGAGCAGTTCCTGGGCCTGGACATCGACCGCCGGGTCGACATCTACGGCGCCGGCGTGCTGCTGTACCAGCTGCTGGTCGGCCGCGCACCCTTCACCGGCAGCACCGAGTCGCTGATGTATCGCGTGGTGCACGAAGCCCCGGTGCTGCCGTCGGCGGTGCCAGGCTACGAGCGCGGCGCCCGCTACGACGCGGTGGTGGCCACTGCACTGGCCAAGGACCCGAAACAGCGCTTTGCCGGCGCCGCAGAGTTCCGCCAGGCCCTGCTGGCGGCCACCGGCCAGGCGGTGGCGCCCGAGGTGTCCGACGAGACCATCATTGCGGTACCGACACGCCAGCCGGTCACGCCCGCGGCTGCAGCCACCGCCGGCAGCGCCAGCAGTGCGGCCAGCATGGACAAGACGGCGCTGACACGCTGGGACGACAAGGTCCTGGCACAGGTGGAGGCGACGCTGGCGCGCCACGTCGGGCCGGTGGCCGCGGTGATGGTGCGGCGCACCGCGCGCAGCTGCGAAGACCTGCCATCGCTGCTGGCGCAGCTGGCCGAGCAGGTGACGAACCCGGGTGCCAAGGCGGCCTTCGTGCAGCAGACGACGCGACAGGCGGCGCAGCAGTCCGCCACCGGCGGCGGCACGCAGCGAGCGACGGCGGGTTCAGATGCAGTTGCAGGCTCGAGTGCCGGCTCACGTGCCGGTTCAGGTGCCGCATCGGCCAGCGGTGCTGCGGCAGCGGCGCCGATCGACGACGCCATCGTGGCCCAGGCGACGAAGCTGCTCGCGCAACACATCGGGCCGATCGCCAGCGTGCTGGTCAAGCGGTCGGCCGCGCGTGCGCCGGACCGGCTGGCCTTCTTCGGCGCCCTCACCGACGCCGTGCCGGACGCTGCGGCGCGCGAGCAACTGCGCGCCGCGCTGGCGCGGCTGGCCTGACAGCCTGAAACGGTCCGAGCGGCCTCAGCCGCCGTCGCGGCTGGCCCGCTTGCGGTCGTGTTCCTTGAGGTGGCGCTTGCGCACCCGGATGCTCCTGGGCGTGATCTCGACCAGCTCGTCGTCGTCGATGAACTCCACCGCGTATTCCAGGCTGAGGTCGATCGGCGGCGTGACCTTGATCGCGTCTTCCTTGCCGCTGACGCGGAAGTTGGTCAGCTGCTTGGTGCGCGTGGCGTTCACCACCAGGTCGTTGTCGCGGCTGTGGATGCCGACGATCATGCCTTCGTAGACCGGGTCGCCGGCCTTCACGAACATGCGGCCGCGGTCGTCGAGCTTGCCCAGCGCGTAGGTGAAGATCTCGCCCTCGTCCATGCTGATCAGCACGCCGTTCTTGCGGCCGGCGATCTCGCCCTTGTAGAGCTCGTAGCCGTCGAAGATGTTGCTGATGAGACCGGTGCCGCGCGTCAGGTTCATGAACTCGTTGCTGAAGCCGATCAGCCCGCGCGCCGGAATGCGGTACTCCAGCCGCACGCGGCCGCGGCCGTCGGTCTCCATGTTCACGAGCTCGGCCTTGCGTTCGCCCAGCGCCTGCATGACACCGCCCTGGTGCTGGTCCTCGATGTCCACCGTGACCAGCTCGATCGGCTCGTGGCGCTCCGGGCCCTTGGGGCCCATGACCTCGTGGAACACGACGCGCGGCTTGCTCACCGCGAGCTCGTAGCCTTCGCGGCGCATGTTCTCCAGCAGGATGGTCAGGTGCAGTTCACCGCGGCCCGAGACCTCGAAGATGCCGTCCTCTTCGGACTCCTTGACCTTCAGCGCCACGTTGCTCTGCAGTTCCTTCTGCAGCCGGTCCCAGATCTGGCGGCTGGTGACGAACTTGCCCTCGCGGCCGGCCAGCGGGCTGTTGTTGACGCAGAAGTTCATCGTCAGCGTCGGCTCGTCCACCTTCAGCATCGGCAGCGGCTGCGGGTCGTCGATGCTGGTCAGCGTGACGCCGATGCCGATGTCGGCGATGCCGTTGATGAGCACGATGTCGCCCGGCCCGGCCTCGGTGGCGGGAACGCGCTCCAGGCCCTCGAAGGTCAGCACCTGGTTGACGCGGCCCTTCCAGGACTTGCCGTCGGGGCCTTCCATCACCAGCACGTCCATCATCGGCCTGAGCGTGCCGGCGTTGATGCGGCCGACGCCGATGCGGCCGACGAAGGTGGAGTAGTCCAGCGACGAGACCTGCAGTTGCAGCGGCGCATCGGGGTCGCCCTCGTGGGCGGGCACGTGGCTGAGGATGGTGTCGAACAGCGGCGTCATGTCGCTGCCCCAGGCCTCGCCGGACTTGCCTTCGGTGAGCGAGGCCCAGCCGTTCAGTCCCGAGGCGTAGACGACCGGGAAGTCGAGCTGTTCCTCGGTGGCGCCGAGCTTGTCGAAGAGGTCGAAGGCGGCGTTGATGACGTAGTCGGGCCGCGAGCCGGGCTTGTCGACCTTGTTCACCACGACGATGGGCTTCAAGCCCAGCGCCAGCGCCTTGCGGGTGACGAAGCGGGTCTGCGGCATCGGCCCTTCCTGGGCGTCGATCAGCAGCACGACGCCGTCGACCATCGACAGCGCGCGCTCGACCTCGCCGCCGAAGTCGGCGTGGCCCGGTGTGTCGACGATGTTGATGTGCGTGCCCTGCCAGGTGACAGCGCAGTTCTTGGCCAGGATGGTGATGCCGCGCTCGCGTTCGATGTCGTTGCTGTCCATCACGCGTTCGGCGATCTTCTCGTTCTCGCGGAAGGTGCCGCTCTGGCGCAGCAGCATGTCCACCAGCGTGGTCTTGCCGTGGTCGACGTGGGCGATGATGGCAACGTTGCGGATCTGCTTGTTCATGGATCGTCAGGCCTGCGAGGCCTGCACTTCGAGGGGACTCAGGAGCCGGTCGGCGATCAGTTCGCCGGCGGTGATGTGGGCGGTGCCCAGGAAAGCGGGTGCTTCGGTGCCGTCCAGGCGCGTGGCTGCGGCCGGGCCGTAGACGCGCACCGCCGGCGCGTCGGCCAGGGCCACGCGGCGGCGCAGCCCGGTGAGGAAGCGCCCGGCTTCGTCGTCGGGCAGGTGCACCGAGGGCCAGGCCGACAGCAACACATCGGAAGGCAGCAGCCGCGCCTCGCGTTCGGCCTCGCTCATGGCCGCCAGCGCCTCCAGGGTCACGGCGTCGCCGAGGCTCAAGCCGCCGCTGCCGGTGCGGCGCAGGGCATCCAGGTGCGCCCCGCAGCCGAGCGCGGCGCCGATGTCCTCGGCCAGCGTGCGGACGTAGGTGCCCTTGCTGCAGGCGACGTCGATCACGAGTTCGTCGGCATGCCATGCGACGACGTCGATGCTGTGGATCGTGATGCGTCGCGGCGCGCGTTCGACCTCGACGCCGGCACGTGCGTATTCGTACAGCGCACGCCCCTGGTGCTTGAGCGCCGAATGCATGGGCGGCAATTGCTCGATGGTGCCGACGAAACGCGCGCAGGCGGACTCGATCTCGGCACGGTCGGCTTCGACCGCGCAGGTCTCGATGACCTCGCCTTCGCGGTCGCCGGTGCTCGTGCGCTGGCCCAGCCGCAGCGTGGCGCGGTAGGCCTTGTCGGCGTCCAGGCTGGCCTGCGAGAACTTGGTCGCGGCGCCGAAGCACAGCGGCAGCAGCCCGGTCGCCAGCGGGTCCAGGGTGCCGGTATGGCCACCCTTCTCGGCCCGCAGCAGGCCCTTGGCCTTTTGCAGCGCGTCGTTGCTGGTCCAGCCCAGCGGCTTGTCGAGCAGCAGCACACCGTGCAGGGCACGGCGTGGCAGGCGCGCTGCGCGCGGCCCCCTCACCCCGGCCCTCTCCCCCGTGCCGGGGGAGAGGGGGTGAACTCCCTCTCCCGCTTGCGGGAGAGGGTTGGGGTGAGGGTCTTCGCGCTCCAAGAACTTCATTCTTTCGCCCGTGTCGCGTTGGCGCGCGCGATCAGCGCCGACAGGTCGGCCGCCCGCTCGGTGGTCTTGTCGAAATGGAAGTGCAGCGTCGGCACGGTGTGGATGGCCAGCCTCTTGAACAGGCCATTACGCAGGAAGCCGGCCGCCTCGTTCAGCGCCAGCGCGCACTCTTCCGGGTTGCCGACGAGGACCGAGAAATAGACCTGCGCATGCGCGTAGTCGGGCGTCACCTCGACGCTGTTGATCGTGACCATGCCCACCCGCGGATCCTTGAGATCGCGGATGAGCTCGGCCACGTCGCGCTGGATCTGGTCGGCAACGCGGAAGCTGCGGTTGGGGATGGCTCTTTTGTGTCGCATCGGTTCACCTCAAACAAGGAGCCCCGCCGTGGCGGGGCTCGAACGACGCCTCGGCTTCGGCCCGGTCAAGGCCATGCGCGGAACCGGCTTCGCCGGGCCGCTGCATGAGCCCCCTCGGGGGGCAGCGACCGGAGGGAGCGTGGGGGCTTCACAGAGTGCGTGCCACTTCCTTCACCTCGAAGAACTCGAGCTGGTCGCCTTCCTTGATGTCGTTGTAGTTCTTCAGCTTGATGCCGCACTCGAAGCCTTCCTTGACCTCGCGCACGTCGTCCTTCAGCCGCTTCACCGATTCGACCTCGCCGGTGTAGACCACCACGTTGTCGCGCAGCAGACGGAAGCGTGCGTTGCGCACCACCTGGCCGGCGGTGATCATGCAGCCGGCCACGGTGCCGATCTTGCTGGCCACGAACACGGTGCGGATCTCGGCGGTGCCGATGACTTCTTCCTTCTGCTCCGGCGCCAGCATGCCGGTCATCGCCAGCTTCACCTCGTCGACGGCGTCGTAGATGATGTTGTAGTAGCGGATGTCGACGGCGTTGCCTTCGGCCAGCTTGCGCGCACCGACGTCGGCGCGCACGTTGAAGCCGATGATCACCGCCTTGCTGGCAATCGCCAGGTTGACGTCGCTTTCGGTGATGCCGCCAACGGCCGCGTGCACGATCTGCACCTTGACCTCGGGCGTGCTGAGCTTGACCAGGCTCTGTGCCAGCGCTTCCTGCGAGCCCTGCACGTCGGCCTTGACGATGAGCGACAGCGTCTGCGCCGCACCCTCGCCCATGCCCTCGAACATACCCTCGAGCTTGGCTGCCTGGCGCTTGTTGAGCGTGACCTCGCGATACTTGCCCTGGCGGAAGGTGGCGATCTCGCGTGCCCGCCGTTCGTCGGCCAGCACCATGAACTCGTCGCCGGCCTGAGGCACTTCGGTCAGGCCCTGGATTTCCACCGGCAGCGAAGGCCCTGCGGAGTCGATGGACTTGCCGTCCTCGTCGAGCATGGCGCGCACGCGGCCGTAGCTGCTACCGGCCAGGACCACGTCGCCCTTCTTCAGGGTGCCGCTCTGCACCAGGATGCTGGCTACCGGGCCGCGGCCCCTGTCGAGCTTGGCCTCGATGACCAGGCCGCGCGCCGCCGCCTCGGCCGGTGCCTTGAGCTCCAGCACTTCGGCCTGCAGCAGCACCTGCTCGAGCAGCGTGTCGATGCCCTGACCGGTTTTGGCCGAGACCGGCACGAAGGGCGAATCGCCGCCGAAATCCTCGGGGATCACGCCTTCGGCCACCAGCTCGCTCTTCAGGCGCTCGAGGTTGGCGTCGGGCTTGTCGATCTTGTTCATGGCCACCACGATGGGCACCTTGGCAGCCTTGGCGTGGGCGATGGCTTCCTTGGTCTGCGGCATGACGCCGTCGTCGGCGGCCACCACCAGGATCACGATGTCGGTGGCCTTGGCGCCACGCGCACGCATCGCCGTGAAGGCGGCATGGCCCGGGGTGTCCAGGAAGGTGATCATGCCGCGCGGCGTTTGCACGTGGTAGGCGCCGATGTGCTGCGTGATGCCGCCGGCTTCGCCCGCCGCCACGCGGGTACGGCGGATGTAGTCCAGCAGCGAGGTCTTGCCGTGGTCGACGTGGCCCATCACGGTGACCACCGGCGCCCGGTTCAACGCCACCGCGTCGTGGGCGGCTGCGGTTTCCTCTTCGGTGAAGGCTTCCGGGTCGTCGAGCTTGGCGGCCAGCGCCTTGTGGCCCATCTCCTCGACGACGATCATCGCCGTCTCCTGATCGAGCTGCTGGTTGATGGACACCATCTGCCCCAGTTTCATCAGCTGCTTGATGACCTCGCTGCCCTTGACCGACATCTTGTGCGCCAGGTCGGCCACCGAGATGGTCTCGGGCACGTGCACTTCCTGCACCTGCTGCTCGACCTGCGGCGTATAGCTCTGGCCACTGTCGCCACGGTCGCCGCGGCGGGCACCGCCGCGCGGGGCACGCCAGCCGGGGCGACCGCCGCCGCTGTCGCCACGCGTCTTGAGCGCGGCACGCTTCTTCGCTGCGTCGTCGGCCCAGCTCGAGGAAAGCTTCTCCGACTTGACCTGCTTCTTGTCGCCGGCCTTGACCGTGGTGCCCGGAGCAGCCGCGCCCGGCACCGCCTTGGGCTTGTGGATGGTGCCCTTGATGGCTTCCTTGGCCGCTTCGGGCTTGAGCTCTTCCGGCTTCTTGGCCACCAGCACCTTCTTCGGGCCGGCCATCATGGCGCGGATCGCGGCGGCCTCGGTCTCGGCGGCCTTGCGGCGCTTTTCCAGGTCGAGCTGGCGCGCGTTGTCCTCGGCCGCCTTGTCGGCGGCCTTGACGATGCGCAGCACGGGCTTGGCTGGTTCGGGTGCCTTCGCCGGCTCCTCGACCACAGCCGCTTCCGGTACCGGCGTTTCCTCGTGCTTCTCGGCGCCCTTGGCCTTGGCCTTGGCCTTGCCCTTGGCTGCGACAGGCGCGGCAGCAGCAGCAGCAGCGGCGGCCGCAGCGGCCTCGGCGGCAGCGGCCTGCGCGGCTGCTTCGGCGGCCTCGCGCGCCGCACGCTCCTGCTCTTCGCGCTGGCGCCGGGCTTCGGCCAGTTCGGCTTCCTGCTGGCGGATGGCCTCGGCCTGCGCCTGCGCTTCTTCCTCGCGGCGCTGCAGATCCAGTTCTTCGGCGCTGGGGCCGGCTGGCTCCTCGACTGCCGGTGCGTCGTCACGCTTGACGAAGACGCGCTTCTTGCGCACCTCGACCTGGATCGTGCGCGCGCGGCCGCTGGAGTCGGCCTGCTTGATCTCGGTGGTGGACTTGCGCACCACGGTAATCTTCTTGCGCTCGCCGGGCACGTTGGTGCCGTGGGCGGTGCGCAGGTAGTCGAGCAGGCGTTCCTTGTCCGGCTCGGTCAGCGCGTCGTCGGGCGAGTTCTTGGTCACGCCGGCCGATTGCAGCTGCTCCAGCAGTGCCGTCGTCGGGCGGCCGAGCTGCGCGGCGAACTGTGCGACTGTGATCACGGCCATGGGTCGGATTTCCTCGGGTGTGTCTTGCGTGTGGGCGGCGAGTGTCGGGCGCTGGTTCAGGCGGTGAACCAGTGCTCGCGCGCCTTCATGATCAGCGCGCGTGCCGGCTCGTCCTCGATGCCGCTCAGTTCGGTCAGTTCGTCGACGGCCAGGTCGGCCAGGTCGTCACGGGTGTGGATGCCACCGGCAGCGAGCTTGGCGATCAGTTCAGGCGCGAGGCCCTTGCCATCGAGCTCGAGGTCGCGCAAATCCTGCGAAACCTCCTCGACCTGCTCTTCCTTCTTGATTTCCATCGTCAGCAGCGCGTCCTTGGCACGGGTGCGCAACTCCTGCACGGTGTCTTCGTCGAAGCCTTCGATTTCCAGCATTTCCTGCAGCGGCACGTAGGCCACTTCCTCCAGGCTGGCAAAGCCCTCGGCGATCAGGATGTCGGCCACTTCGGCGTCGACGTCGAGCTTGTCGACGAAGAGCTGGCGCACAGATTCGCTCTCGGTGGCCTGCTTGGCCTGCGACTCCTCGGCCGTCATGATGTTGATGCGCCAGCCGGTGAGCTCGGAGGCCAGGCGCACGTTCTGCCCGCCGCGGCCGATGGCGATGGCCAGGTTCTCCTCGTCCACGACCACATCCATGGCGTGGCGCTCCTCGTCGACGACGATGCTCTGCACATTGGCCGGCGCCAGTGCGCCGATGACGAACTGCGCCGGGTCGTCCGACCACAGCACGATGTCCACACGCTCGCCCGCCACTTCGTTGGTGACGGCATTGACGCGCGAGCCGCGCACGCCGACACAGGTGCCGATCGGGTCGACACGACGGTCGTGCGAGACGACGGCGATCTTGGCGCGCGAGCCGGCGTCGCGGGCGCAACTCTTGATTTCGAGCAGGCCCTGTTCGATCTCGGGCACTTCCTGCGCGAAGAGTTCGATCATGAAGGCCGGGGCGCTGCGCGACAGCATGATCTGCGGGCCGCGCTGCGTCGGGTCGATGCCCAGCAACACGGCGCGCACGCGGTCGCCGCTGCGCAGGTTCTCCTTCGGAATCATCTCGCTGCGCTTGAGCCGCCCTTCGATGCGGCCGCTCTCGACGATGATGTCGCCCTTGTCCAGGCGCTTGACGGTGCCGACGAAGATCTTCTCGCCGCGCGAGAGGAAGTCGTTGAGCAGCTGCTCGCGCTCGGCGTCACGGATCTTCTGCAGGATCACCTGCTTGGCCGCCTGCGCGCCGATGCGCCCGATGGTCACCGACTCGATGGCTTCCTCGATGTAGTCGCCTTCCTCGATGTCGGGGATGCGCTCCAGTGCCTCGGACAGCAGTTCCTCGGCGTCGGGGTTCTGCAGCCCGGCGCTGTCAGGCACCACCAGCCAGCGGCGGAAGGTTTCGTAGTCGCCCGTGTCCTGGTCCACCGCGACGCGGATGTCGACCTCGCCGCCGTGCAGCTTCTTGGTGGCCGAGGCAAGCGCCGCCTCCACCGCGCCGAACACGACGTCGCGATCCACGGTCTTCTCGCGCGAGATGGCGTCCACCAGCATCAGCATTTCGCGATTCATCGATTCCCTAGCCTCCGTCAACACCGGTCGCGGCCGACTCGGCTGCGACTGCATCCACCTGAGCGCCGTCCTTGGACTGGCGGCCCTTGAAATCCACCACCGGCACCAAGCGCGCCTCGCGCACTTCGTCGAGCGCGAAGCCCAGCACCTGTGCGGCCGGCGCGGCCGGCGCGGCCGCCTGGGCGGCTGTCTTGACGCCCGCCTTGCCTGCCGGCTTGGCGGCCGCCTTGACCGACACCTTGCGCCCGCTCAGCTCGAGGCACCAGCCGCCGCCCTGCTCAGAGCGGACGAGCACGCCCTTCCAGACCTTGCGGCCCTGGAACGGCAGCTTCAGCGTCAGGCTCACCTCATGGCCGGCAAAGCGCTCGTAGTCGGCCTCGCGCTTGAGCGGCCGGTCCAGGCCCGGCGACGAGACCTCGAGCCGCGTGTAAGCCACCGCATCCACTTCCAGCGCATACTGCAGCTGACGCGTCACCTGCTCGCAATCTTCCACGGTGACGAACTCTCCGGCGCCGCCGGTGCAGGCCCGGCCCGGCACGCGGTCGATGAAGACGCGCAGCGTGCCTGAGGGCACCCGCTCGATGTCCACCAACTCGTAGCCCAGGCCCGTCACGGTGGCAGCCACCGCCTCGCGCCAGAACGACGCTGCGCCCGCCACAGCGCTGACGCGCTGCGCTCTGGGGGTGCCTTGCACCCGGCCTACCCTGCCTGGGGCCCTGCCCTGATGTCCGCTTGCTCTCAAACCTGCTCGTCCTGGCATTTCGCCGAAAATGTTCTGCCGTCGTCCTTGTCCCACCCGTGCGCCAATCAAATACCGGTCGCAATAGGCGATCGGGCAAAAAAAATGGGCTGGAAGACTCCGCCCATGCAGCTTTACCCGGAAAAGGCGGATTATAGCCTGCACATCCTCTGCGGGCAATACCAGGGACCGGGCCGGCGCCGTGCATGCCAGAATCGCCGCCGCAACACGACCATCGGAGACGACATGGGCTTTCTGGCCGGCAAGCGCTTTCTCATCACCGGCGTGATCTCGAACCGGTCAATCGCCTACGGCATCGCGCGCGCCTGCCGCGCCCAGGGCGCCGAACTGGCCTTCGCCTTCGTGGGCGAGCGCTTCCGCGATCGCATCACCGAATACGCGCGCGAGTTCGACTCCGAGCTGGTCTTCCAGTGCGACGTTGCCGACGACGCCCAGATCAACGCCCTGTTCGAGCAGCTCGGCAGCCAGTGGCCGCAGTTCGACGGCTTCGTGCACTCGATCGGCTTCGCGCCGCGCGAGGCGATCTCGGGCGACTTCCTCGAAGGCCTGTCGCGCGAGAGCTACCGCATCGCGCAGGACATCTCGGCCTACAGCTTCCCGGCCATGGCCAAGGCGGCGTTGCCCTGGCTGCGCCCGGGCGGCGCGCTGCTGACGCTGACCTATCTGGGGGCGGTCCGCGCCGTGCCCAACTACAACACGATGGGCCTGGCCAAGGCCTCGCTGGAAGCCAGCGTGCGCTACCTGGCGGCCAGCCTGGGGCCACGCAGCGTGCGCGTCAACGGCATCTCGGCGGGCCCGATCAGGACGCTCGCGGCCTCGGGCATCAAGGATTTCAGCCGTCTGCTCGGCCTGGTGGCGCGCAGTTCACCGCTGGGCCGCAACGTCACCATCGACGACGTCGGCAATGTTGCGGCCTTCCTGCTGTCGGACCTGGCCGCCGGCGTCACCGCCGAGATCACCTACGTCGATGGCGGCTTCAGCCACGCCATGAGCGGCGCCGGCGTCGAGCCGGCCGCCTGACCGGCGCCGGCACTCAGGCTTCGGCGACGCAGTCGACGTAGTAGCGCCGGCGCCCGTCTTCGGCGCTGTCCTCTGCCACCAGGCCGTGGACGTCGGTCTCGAAGCCCGGGAAAGCGGCGTTGAACTCGCGCGCGAAGCGCAGGTAGTCGACGATCTTCTTGTTGAAGCGTTCACCCGGGATCAGCAGCGGGATGCCCGGCGGGTAAGGCGTCAGCAGCGCCGTGGTGATGCGCCCTTCCAGCGCGTCGACGGCCACGCGCTCGGTCCTGCGGTGCGCGATGTAGGCAAAGGCGTCGCTGGGCTTCATCGCCGGCTGCAGGTCCGAGAGGTACATCTCGGTCACCAGGCGCGCGATGTCGCTCCTGGCATACATCTCGTGGATGCTCTGGCACAGGTCCTTGAGCCCCATGCGTTCGTAGCGCGGGTGCGCGGCGCAGAACTCCGGCAGGATGCGCCACATCGGCGCGTTGCGGTCGTAGTCGTCCTTGAACTGCTGCAGCGCGGTGAGCAGCGTGTTCCAGCGGCCCTTGGTGATGCCGATGGTGAACATGATGAAGAAGGAGTACAGGCCCGTCTTCTCGACCACCACACCGTGCTCGGCCAGGAACTTGGTGACGATGCTGGCCGGGACGCCGGTCGCCGAAAACTGCCCCGACATGCCCAGCCCCGGCGTGATGATGGTGCACTTGATGGGGTCGAGCAGGTTGAAGCCTTCGGCCAGGTCGCCGAAGCCGTGCCAGGTCTCGCCGGCGTGCAGGATCCACTCGCGGCTGTGGCCGATGCCTTCTGCGGCCAGCGTGTCGGGGCCCCAGACGGTGAACCACCAGTCCTGGTCGCCGAACTCGGCCTCGACCTTGCGCATGGCGCGGCGGAAGTCGAGCGACTCCAGGATGCTCTCTTCCACCAGCGCCGGGCCGCCGGGTGCTTCCATCATCGCCGCGGCCACGTCGCAGCTGGCGATGATGGCGTATTGCGGGCTGGTGCTGGTGTGCATCAGGTAGGCCTCGTTGAAGAGGTGGCGGTCGAGCTTGCGCTCCTGTGCATCCTGCACCAGGACCTGGCTGGCCTGGCTGATGCCGGCCAGCAGCTTGTGCGTGCTCTGGGTCGCGAACACCAGCTGGTCCTTGGGCCGCTGCCGCTTCTTGCCCATGGCATGAAAACTGCCGTAGAAGCGGTGGAAGGCGGCGTGCGGCAGCCAGGCTTCGTCGAAATGCAGGGTGTCGATGTAACCGTCGAGCGCGTGCTTGATGGTCTCGGTGTTGTACAGGACGCCGTCGTAGGTGCTCTGCGTCAGCGTCAGGATGCGCGGCTGCACGGTGGCCGCATCGACGCCGGCCAGCAAGGGGTTGTTGGCGATCTTGCGCCGGATGGCCTCGGGCGAGAATTCGCTCTCCGGGATCGGGCCGATGATGCCGTAGTGGTTGCGCGTCGGCGTCAGGAACACCGGCACCGCGCCGGTCATGATGATGCTATGCAGGATGCTCTTGTGGCAGTTGCGGTCGACCACCACCACGTCGCCCGGCGCCACCGTGTGGTGCCAGACCATCTTGTTGGATGTCGATGTGCCGTTGGTGACGAAGAAGCAGTGGTCGGCGTTGAAGATGCGCGCCGCGTTGCGCTCGCTGGCGGCCACCGGGCCGGTGTGGTCGAGCAGCTGGCCGAGTTCCTCGACCGCGTTGCAGACGTCGGCGCGCAGCATGTTCTCGCCGAAGAACTGGTGGAACATCTGCCC
>JAUXVE010000080.1 GCA_030680415.1 Rubrivivax sp. | reverse complement strand
CGATCGGCATCAGCTCACTGGCGGTGTGGCTGCTCGGGCCGGTCGTGAAGGCGTCGAGCTTCGGTGCGCTGCTGTGGGGCATGGCGTTGATCGCCGCCTGCACCGCTGCCGTCGTGGCGTGGCTGCCGGGCGAGAAGGACGTTGGCGCGCCCTAGCCGTCGCCGGCGACGCGACGACGGCGAGCTCAGCTGCCGCGCAGGCGTCAACGTCGTCACACTTCAAACCTTCGACGACGACGGCAACGCGCGCACGCCCTCTGGCGCCGGCGACTTCGTCGGCGTGAATGCGTCGGAGAAGCAGAAGGACTCGGCCAGCCCATGGGCGATGAAATCGGGCACCGCCGCCTCCACCATGCGCACCGAGCCGCAGGCGTAGACCTCGTAGCCGCTCAGGTCGGGGTGGTCGGCGAGCAGCGCCTCGTGTACGTAGCCGCGCCGGCCGCTCCACGACGCGTCGTCGCCGGCCTCCGACAGCACCGGCACGAAACGAAAGCTGGCGTGCTCGCGCCGCCAGCGTTCGATGGTGTCGAGCAGGTACAGGTCGCGCGCGGTGCGCACGCCCCAGTACAGCTCCATCGGCCGGCGCACGCCGCGGCGGAAGGCGTCCTCGAGGATGCTCTTGATCGGCGCGAACCCCGTGGCCCCAGCCAGGAAGAGGATCGGCCGCTCGCTGTCGTGCAGCGTGAAGCGGCCCAACGGTCCTTCGAATTCGACCGTGTCGCCGACCTTCATGCCCTCGAAGACATGTGTCGTGTAGCGGCCGCCGGGAATCAGCCGCACGTGGAGCTCGATGACGTCGTTCGCGGTCGACGGCGGCTGCCCGGGGTCGGCCGGCGGGTTGGCAAAAGAGAAGGCGCGCCTGGCGCCGTCGTCGAGCACGATGTTGATGTACTGCCCGGCCACGAAAGGCAGCTTCTCGCCGGCGGGCAGCGTGATGAACAGGCGCATCAGGTCGGGCGACAGGCGCTCCATCGCACTGACCCGGCCTGACCAGCGGCGCAGTTCACCGACCTCGCTGCCGGCGAGCGTGGCCACGCCTTCGACCTCGAGCTCGACATCTTCCAGCGCCACGGCGCAGCACATCAGCGCCTGGCCGCGGGAGCGCATCGCCGGCGTCAGCGCGGCGGCCTGGAAGGGGCCCGGGTCGACGCGGCCGTTCAGCACCGTGCAGACGCACACGCCGCAGCCGCCGGCGCGGCAGTCGTAGGGCAGCGCCAGGCCGGCGCGCAGTCCGGCCTCGAGCAGCGTCTCGCCAGGACGGGCCTGGATGCGCGCCGGCCCCGGGTGCAGCGTGAGCTGCAGCGGGCTCTTGCCGCCGCGCCGCGGTGGCAGCCAGGGCAAGGCCAGCAGCAGCAGCGTGGCGCCGCCCACCAGGGCCCACACGCCGCCCAGCGGCCAGGCGTAGAGGAGCGGGAAGATCGCCAGCAGGAACCAGTCCAGCGCCAGCACGGCCGGTGCGGTGTTCAGATCGGCCGGCCCCTGGCTGGCCACCGGCGTGGCCAGGGCCAGCACCAGCAAGGTCAGCACCAGCGCCAGCGTGATCGGCCGCGGTGGCTGCGTGCTCGCCTTGGGCACGCGCTGCACATGGATCCACATCACCAGCAGCATCGCCAGCGGCACGCCGATATGGATGAAGACGAGCAGCGAGAACAGGCGGTTGCTGACATGCTCGGGCAGGATGAAATTGCGGATCAGCGTGCCGCCGAAACCGGGCAACCAGTCCAGCCACTCGAAGCTGGCCTGGGTGACGAACTGCGCCAGCCGGTCCCACGGCAGCATGTAGCCGTTGACGCCGGCCACATAGGCCAACCAGATCAGCGCCACGCCGGTGACCCAAGAGAACCAGCGAAAGCCGCGCAGGCGGTCGAAGGCGAAATAACGCACGGCGTGGATCAGCATCGTGAGCACCAGCGCGTCCGAGGCATGGCGGTGCACCGTGCGCATGACGCCGCCGGCACCCCACAAGCCGTGCGTGATGACCTCCACCGAGCGGTAGGCGCCGTCGACGCTGGTGTCGAAAACGGCGAACAGCACGAGCCCGGTCACCCCCACCACCCAGAACAGGAAGAAGGTGATCGCGCCCAGGTGGTACAGCGGGTTGAGGCGGTCGCCGAAGGCGCGATTGAACAGGCCTTCGGCGCGCATGAAGGCCGCGCGCAGCGTGCGCTGCAGCAGCGCGATCATGACGCCGCCGTCATGGGCACTGCCGCCGTATCGCGCGCGCCACCACCACCACGAAGAGCAGCCCGCCGGCGATCGCCAGCAGCCCGCCCAGGCCCATCAGGCCCATGCCGGCAACTTCGCCCGTGCTGCGCAGCACCTGCTCGGCGCCGGCCACCTTGCGCTGCACGCCGTAACCGCCCGACCACACCAGGCCGGCGATGTGCAGCAGCTGCCCCACGCCATACAGCCAGGGCTGCAGCACCGCCAGGCGGCCGCTGGGTGCGCGATAGCCCAGTTGCGGCAGCAGGTGATATACGAGACCCATCAGCGCCAGCGTGACGCCGACGATGCAGCCGTGGTAATGCGCCGGGATCTTGACGTTGTTGCCGCTGATGGCCAGGCCGATCAAGCCGCCGGCCACGAACAGCAGCATCGACGCCAGCAGCGCGGCACGCAGCGGCCGCTGCACGGCATCCAGCTGCCGCAGCGAGGCCATCGCCAGCAGCACCGCCAGCGCCAGCGGCGCGATGGCCAGGCCGCCGCCGAAGCGCATGCCCCAGGTGTGCATGTCGCGGTGTTCGACCGTGCTCACGTCGTGCATCAGGTAGGCCAGCGGCGTGCCGAAGACGCCGACCAGCGCCACCACGAACAGCAGCAGCACGACGCGCGGGCTCAGCGGGACGCGGCCGCCGCAGGCCTGCGCCAGCGCCAGCCAGGCCACCAGCATCAGCAGCGTCCAGGTGAACTGCAGCGCGTGGCCGCCGCCCCAGAACAGGATCTCGTAATAGGCCTTGGGCGGCAGCGAGCTCGGCACCACGGCCAGCGACCAGGCGAAGGCCAGCAAGGCCACGCCGGTGGCCACCACGCTGGCGTGCAGGCCGAAGCGCAGCGCGCCGGCACCGTCCAGCGCCAGGCCCACCGGCAGCGCGCGCAACAGGCCCAGCAGCACCAGCAGCAGCACGCCCAGGCCGAAGACGCCGACCGCGGCGCGGAAGGTGGCGCTGTCGAGCATGGGGATGTAGTTGGCCATCACGGCCTGGCCGGGGTCGACGAAGGCCGCCAGCGCCATGCCCAGTGCGCCCAGGCCGCACAGCAGCAGCGGCAGCCGGGTCAGCGCCACAGCGGCCGGCGTGCGCGCTGGTCGCGCGTTCAGGCTCCACAGCAGGCCGGCGATGGCCACGAACCAGACCAGCACCGACAGATCCACGTGCACCACCAGCGCGACGCGGAAAAAGTCGCCCGCCGGCAGCCAGGCATTGATGCCCGGCGTGCGCGCCAGCACCAGCAGCACGGAGAACAGGCCCGAACCCACCAGCGCGGCCAGCGCCAGCCACAACCAGCCGCGCGCCAGCGCGCGCTGGCCGGCGGCCACGACGGGCAGCGTGTAGTCGTCGGGGCTGGAAGCGGTGACGGGGCGCGGGGCGGGGCCGGGCGTGATGCCCGGGGCCGGACGCGGCCGCCGCCGGCCGCCTTCGGTGAGCGTGGAAATGGTGTTCATTGCAGTGTGATGCCGCCCTTCCCGGCGTCGAAATCAATGACCAGCACCTGGCCCGGTGCCAGTTTCACGGTGGCCTCGTGCGTGTACGCAGCGTCGCGCGCGCGCACGTCGTCCGACAGGCGCACGGCGATGCGGTGCTCGCCGGCGGGCACCACCAGGCGTTCATAGACGGCCGAAGCCCCGTCCCTGGACAGTCCCGTGGGTGGCGCGGTGCGCCTGAGCACCGTGGTGCCGCCCAGGTCCACTTGCACCGTCACCGGCGAGCGCTCACGCGGGCAGCTCGTCGGCGCGCGCATGTTCGGCGGCAACCTGGCCAGCTCGGCAGCGCTCAGCGTGCGGCAATCGCCCACCGGCTTGCCGACGCGCGTGAAGCTGAGCTTGATCAGCGCTTCGTCGCTGCCCAGATGCCGGTACGGCGGCCATTGCGAGAAGACGCCGATGGCCAGCGCGAACAGGCCGTACAGCAGCACCTGGCCGATCCAGGCGCGGGGGCCGAGCGGCAGCGCGGCGCGAGTGCTGATGTCAGGCATGGTGCAGTCGGGTCGGCAGGTCGGCGTCGAGGGGCAGCGGCTGCACCCGCCGGCGCAGACGTTCGAGGCCGGCGACGAGCAGCGCTTCGTCGCCCGGGCCGGCGAAGACGAGTTCGATGCGCTCGGGCGCCACGCTGGCGCGCAGGTGCGGCTCGCGCTGGCCCGCCAGCCGCTCGGCGGTCCAGCGCTCGCCGAGGCGGAACTCGCAGCCGCCTTCGCGGCAGGCCGCCACCAGCACGCCGGCGGCGCCATCCCGCAAGGCGTATTCGACGAACGACGGCGGCAGCTGTCCCGTGCACAGCAGGCTGAACGGGCTCACGTCAACGCCGCCCAGGCCGCTGCAGCGCGCGCCGTGGTCGCAGCCGACCAGCACCAGCGGCCGCGCCGACTGCGACGCGGCCAGCGCCAGCTGCAGGCGGCGGCGCAAGTCGCTCACCGTGAGCTGCGGCATGTCGATGCCGGTGACGAGCGTGGCCGCGCTGCGAAACGGTGTCGACGACGGGCAGGCGCCGGCACAGATGCCGCAGCCGGCGCACAAGTCGGCGTCGACCTGCGCCAACTGCCGGCCGATGCGCCGGCTGGGGTGCGGCACCATCGTGATCGCGGCGTAGGGGCAATCGGCGAAGCAGCGCTTGCAGCCATTGCAGTTGGCGGCGTCGACCACCGCCACCGCCGCGCGCGCCGGCTGCGGCAGGAAGGGCAGCGCGAACAGCGCCAAAGTGCCGGTGCCCACCAGACCCCACACGAAGGCCGGTGAGGTGGCGTAGGTGAGCGGGTGCAGAAAGAGCAGGATCCAGTCCAGCCGCAGCACTTCGGGCGCGCGGGCCAACGCCGCCGGCGCGTGGCTGGCCACCGGCCAGGCCAGCGCCAGCAGCGCCAGCGTCGCCACCAGCCCCAGCGCCAGCGCACGCGGCGGCATCACCGCGGCGCGCGTGATGCGCTGGATGTGGAACCACAGCCCGAACAGCAGCAGCAGCGGCACGCCGATATGCACGAAAACGAAGAGCGAGAACAGGCGGTCGCCCACCGCGTCGGCAGCGAGGAAATTGCGCGCCAGCGGTGCGGCCAGCAGCGGCAGCGCGTCCAGCCACTCGGCGGTGGCGATGGCCGAGAACTGGCCGAGCTGGTCCCAGTTGATCCAGAAGCCGCCGATGGCGCCGGCGAAGACGAAGCCGATCAGCGGCACGCCGGTGAGCCAGTGGAAACGCCGGAAGCCGCGCTCGTGCCCGTGCAGCCACTCGCGCAGCAAGTGCAGTGCCATCACCACTACCAGCACGTCGGCGGCGTAGCGGTGCAGGCCGCGCAGCAGCCGGCCCAGGCCGAGCGGCACGCGCGACAGTTCGTCGATCGAGCGCCAGGCGCCGGCCACCGAGGTGTCGAGCACGATGTACAGAATGATGCCGCTAGCGGCCAGCAGCCAGAAGGCGAGAAAGCCGATCGCGCCGAGGTGGCGCAAGGGGTTGAGCGGCGAGCCGAAGGCGGCGTCAAAGCTCACCTCGACGGCGCGCCAGGCCCTCAGGCCGTGCTGCCGGAGGCTTGTCTTGGGGCTGTGCATGATCGCCTGCGTGCACGCCGCTGGTCGCGCCACTCGAGCAAGAGGTAGATGGCGACGCTGAAGAAGAACAGCGCGCCGCCGATGAATTCGAAGATCAGCTTGTAGTCGTAGCGGTACTCACCGGTCTCGGGGTCGTATACCGTGCACAGGATGCGCACGCGCTCGACCACCGCGGCCAGCGTGGAGATCGCCACCGGTGGCGCGCCCAGCAGCAGCCGGCGCAGCGGTTCGCCCAGCTGGTCGGCGCGCAGCCGGTCGCCGTAGACCTGGGCATGGATGCGGCCGGCGGCGTCGACCACGGTCACGCCCAGCACGTGGTCGAAGCCTGCCGGCGTGGCCACGAAGGTGAAACCGAAGGCTCGCGTCAGTGCCTCGACGTTGTCGCGCGACGGGCTCAGGAACTCCCAGTTGCGGTGTTCGATGCGATGCTGGCGCGCGAAGGCACGCATCGCGTCGGGGCCGTCGAAGGGCTGGTTGAAGCCGATGCTGACGACGTTGAACTGGTGCTCGCCCAACATGCGGTCCAGGCCCTGCACGGCATCAAACAGCGAACGCGTCTGCGTCGGGCAGACCTGAAAACAGCCGGTGTAGATGAAGCTCACCAGCAGCGGCTTGCCGCGGTAGTCGGACAAGCGCACCGGGCGGCCGCGGCGGTCGAGCAACACCATGTCCGGCGCCGCCTGCCCAATGGCAGCCTCGGCGGCGCGCAAGGCCTCGCGCTCGTCCAGCGACGGCACCGTGCCGGGTGTGCGCGGCGCCGGCGCGGCGCGCTCGACGACGGCGCCAGCGGGCGGCGCCACGTCGTCGCCGGCCTGGGCGGCGACGGCAACAACGAGGGCCAGCGCCGCCAGGACGCTGCCAAGACGGGTCAGCCCGCTGCGGCGGCTGGCGGACCTGGGCGCAGTGCGCGTGCGGAGATCATCAGCGCAACGCGGCATCAATGACCACCGCCGCCAGCAGTGCACTGAGCTGCACCATCGAGGCGAAAAACGCCGCCATCGCCGTCGTGCGGCTGGGCTGGCGTGCCAGCGCATGCGTCTTGCGCAGGAAGTGCGCGCCACCGAGCGCCGCACCGACGAAGGTGATCCAGCCGGCACCGAAGAACACCGGCAGCAGCGACACCGCCACCAGCAGCACGGTGCTGCCGTGCACGATGCGTGCGGCGCGCGCCGCGCCCACCACCACCGGCAGCATCGGCACGCCGGCGGCTGCGTACTGCGCCTCGTTGGCGATCGCCAGGCTCCAGAAGTGCGGTGGCGTCCACAGGAACAGCACCGCCGCCAGCAGCAGGGCCAGCGCGCCGATCTGCGGGTTCACCGCGGCGGCGCCGGCCAGCACCGCGAAGCTGCCGGCCAGGCCGCCGATGACGATATTCCACGGTGTGCGCCGCTTCAGCCCCAGCGTGTAGACGCCGGCGTAGGTGAGCGCGCCCAGCAACACGAAGCCGGCCGCGGTGAGGTTGACGAACCAGGCCGCCAGCAATACCGCGAACACCAGCAGCGCGGCGATGCCCAGCAGCCAGCCGCCGCTGCGCGGCAGCGCGCCGCTGGCGAAGGCGCGGTTGCGCGTGCGCGCCATCAGGCGGTCGCTGTCGGCCTCGATGAACTGGTTGAAGGCGCCGGCACTGGCCGAGGCCAGCAGCACCGACAGCGCCAGCACCAGCGCCTGCACCGGCGCCACCGATCCTTCGGGCACGATGAAGAGCCCACCCAGCGCGGTGGCCATGATGAGCACGCTGATGCGCAGCTTGAAGACGCCGAGCACGGTGCGCCAGCCGGCGCCGCGACGCGCGACGGTCGACTCGGCAGCGGCGACCGCCAGGGCCGGCGACGTGGACGTGGCAGACTGTGCGCTGCGGTTCATGGCGTGTCTCCTGGTGTCGTTGCCGGGCGGATCGATCTCAAGCCGTGGCGCGGCTTCGGCTCAACTCAGGCCCCACAGGGTCGAGAGATATTTCCAGTTGATGAAGTAGTAGAGCACGAAGGCGAGCAGGAAGACCATCGCCAGCGCAAAGGTGCCCGGCGCCGCGAAGCCCATCGAACCGTAGGTCTGCGCCACGGCCGTCGGCGCGGTGCGCGGGATCGGCGTGAACCTGGCGCTTTCGGCGCCGGTGTCGAGCTGGCGGCCCCACAGCAGCGAACCCACCGTGATGTAGATGTAGATCGCACCACCGGCGATGGCGGCGATGCCGGCCAGGCCCACCAGCGCCATCATCAGGTAGGCCGCACCGGGCCATTCATAGGCCAGCGCCGCGCCCTGGAAGGCCATGTCCCAGTGCCGGCGCGAAACGCCCAGCGTGCCGGCACCCATCATCACCAGGCAGAAGAAGTACATCGAGAAGCCGAACAGGTAGGGCTGCCACTTGGCCAGCGTCGGGTTGATCATCTCGCGCCTGAACAGCACCGGGATCAGGTAGTAGGTCAGCGCCATGAACGTCAGCGTGGTGCCCACCACCACCGTGGCGTGGAAGTGCCCCGGCACGTAGATGGTGTTGTGGATGATCATGTTCAGCTGCTCGGTGCCCATCATGACGCCCGAGATGCCGCCCAGGAAGCCGAAGCCGATGATCGAGATGAAGACGCCCGAGAACGTGGGGTTGCTCCACGGCGCCTTGCGCAGCCATTCGAACAGGCCCTTGGTGTAGCCCTTCTGGCGTTGTGCCACTTCCATCGCGCCGGGGATCGTCAGGCCGTGGATCATCGACGCCAGCACCGCGAAATACATGAAGTAGCTGGTGTTGACGACCTTCCAGCCGGTGGACAGGCCCGGGTCGGCCAGCAGGTGGTGCGCACTGGCCAGCTGCAGGAACAGGATGTAGAGCAGGAAGGCGGTGCGGCTGACGCGTTCGCTCATCGGCTTGGCGCCGAAGGCGATGGCTGCCACCAGGTACCACACCGAGATGTGCGCGGCGACGTTGATCTGCTGCGACGAATGGCCGAAGGCCCACCAGATGGTGCGGTAGACCAGCGCGTCGACTTCCTTGACCACACCCAGCGACATGAGCCAGGTCGGGATCAGGATGATGGCGCCCGAGGCGATGGTGAACACGGCGATGATGGCCGCCGTGATGGCGCCGAAGGTGACCAGCGGCACCGAGCCCTGATAGGTCTTCTCCTTCTTGGCCACCACCAGGGTGCCGAAGAAGACGAAGACGGCGATCAACGCACCCACCGCGAACAGGATCAGCCCGAGGTAGAAATTCGGCTCGGCCATCATCGGCACGTACGAGGTCATCATGACGCTGGACGCGCCGCGGAAGACCGCGATGTTGTTGACCACCGAACCGATGAGCATGAGCGCGAAGGCCAGCCAGGCGATCCTGGGCGTGGCGATGCGACAGCGCAACAGCGTCGAGGCGCAGAAATACAGCACCGCGACTTCGAAGAAGATGATCCAGAAGATCAGCATGTCGATGCCGTGCGCCGTGAGCACCTGGTAGAAGGTCTCGGCTTCGAGCCAGCGCACGGCGGGCCAGCGCGTCAGCACGACGCCGATGGCCAGCACGCCGCCGATCAGCAGCCAGACCACGGCGACGAAGGCGTTGGCCTTCATCAGCCATTCGGCCTGGCGTTCGAATTGCAGCCCCGAACGCGGGCAGGTGCGATAGGTCGTTGTTGTGCTCATCACCCGCTCCTCACTTGACGTAGATGCGGCCGACCATCTTGTGGTGGCCGATGCCGCAGAACTCGTTGCACACCACCGAGTAGGTGCCCGACTGGTTGGGCGTCACGGTGATCACGTGCTCGAAGCCGGGCACGATCTGGATATTGATGTTGGCCGGCTGCAGCGAGAAGCCGTGGTTGTAGTCCATCGACGTCAGGTGCAGCTTGTAGGTCTTGCCCTTCTCGAGTTCGAGAACGGGATAGAAGCTCCACAGCCGTGCGATGAAATAGACGTCGCTGCCGGCCGGCGGCGCCACCACGGGCGTGGCGTTCTCGTCCTTCTCGGTGCGCACCGTGTATTTGTCGACCATGGCCTGCGTCTTGGCCATGAACATCTCGGGCGTGGTGCGGTAGGTCTCGGTGGACAGGTTCTGCTTGCCCCAGATGTGCCAGCCGACCATCATCGCGAACATGATCAGGCACCAGATCAGCGCGATGGCGATCCAGGTGCCCTCGACGCGGTCGATCGGGTGCTTGTACCAAAGGCGTTCGGCGGGGGGGAAGATGGCGCTCATGGGGTTCTCCCGGCCTACTTGGCCATCGGCAGGGTGAGGATTTCGACCACGCCCCAGACGGTGTAGACCATCATCGGCACGAAGACGCCGATGAACAGCAGCAGGAACGGGTTGTCCAGCAACTGCTGCATCCAGGGCACTGGAGCGTTGTCGTCGTCGTGCGTTTCGGGCGTGCTCATGGCGGTCTCCTTCGGTTCTTTGCGTGGGCCTTGGCGGTGCCGCACGGCCCGATGCATCGGCCGTACGGCAGCGTCGAGGCATTCTGTGGCGCGGGTGCAGCGTGGAAAAATGAACCAGTTCAAGGATTCAGTGCTTCGCCGCACAAGCAGTGCAGGGCCAGCATAGCGTCGCAGTGCACTTTCGCGCTTAGGATGAAACCCCCATGACAACCGCCTGCCGATGAATGTAGATCGCCGCATATCCACCCTGCGGCGCCTGGCCTGGGCCCTTGTGCTGCTCATGCTCGTCGTCACCAGCGCCAGCGCGTGGCTGCGACTGGCGCAGCCGCGACCGGCGTGCTTCGACTGGCCGGCGTGCCGCAGCGCGGATCGCCCCACGGCAGCCACAGTCGCACCTGCCGTGCTGGGCGCGCCGCACACATTGGCTCTGGTTCGAGGCACCCATCGCGTGACAGCGACGCTGGTGCTGGTCATCGTGATCGTGGTGGCGGCGCTGGCGCTGGCGCGGCCGCCGCGCCGCCTGGCCGCGGGCCGCATTGCGCTCGCCCTGCTCGCGCTGGCGCTCGCACTGTCTGCCCTGGGCGTCATCACGCCCGGCTCGCGTGCAGTCGGCGTGCTGCTGGGCAACCTGCTGGGCGGGCTGCTGATGCTGGCCCTGAGCTGGCGCCTGGTCATGCACCTGGGCGGCTGGCCCGGCTCGAGCCGCGTCCTCGCGCGCTGGGCGCTGGTCGGTGCCGGGCTGTGGGCCGCCCAGGCGGCGCTCGGTGCGCTGTCGGGCGCCGGCCATTGGGATGTCGCCCCGGTAGCGCATTTGGCGCTGGCGCTGCTGACTGGCAGCTATGCGCTGGGGGTGGGCTGGGCGGCCCGTCACGGAGGCCGGCGCGGTGAAGGTGCGGGCCTGCTGGCGGTGACGGGGCTGCAGTTCCTGCTTGGCACCAGCGCCGCCGGCTCCGCGGCCGCGCCGTCGCTGGTCCTGCTGCACAACATCGGCGCGGCGCTCGGGATGTCCCTGCTGCTTGGGCTGGCCCGCATGGCCGAAGATTGACGCGAAGTTGACGGCAATCGACCAGCAGCAGATGCCCCATCTCGACGCGTGGACGCTCCCGCGAATGAGGCTGTCAACGCCCGCCGCGGCTGGCCACCGGCGGGCAGCCCGCGGCTCTGCCGATCGATTGCGAGACTGGATCAGGCCACCGGAAACCAGGCCGCCCCGCGCAAGTCGGCGTCCAACGGCAACGGCCAGCTGCCCAACACGCCACCGCCGGCGTCGAGCAACAGCAGCGCCGGCGGGTCGGCCCGCAGCGCCAGCACGCGCAAACCTCGCAGGTCGCCGCACAACGCCACCAACGAACCTGCCACGCCGCCCACGTGTTGCCACGCAGGTGCCTGGCCGTCGCGAAGAATGAAGAGGGACGCAGCACCGCGCTCGCCAACCAGGGCCAACACATCGTCACCCACGGCCTGCAACCGGCGCACCGGCCCGGGCAGCGTGTACGCGGCAAGGCGCACCCAGCGGGCCGTATCGAAGACATGGACTTCATTCCCGGCCGGCAACCACCATTCGACTGCGCCGCGTGCACGCGACGCGGCACGCAGCGTGGCGCCGGCCGGGTTGGCGCCGTCGACGCGCAGCGCGGCGATGCGGCGGCGCACGTCCATGTGCACGACGACCACCTCGTTGCCCTGCACCCCGGCCAGCCAGGGCACACGGGCATCGGCAAAGCTGATGGCGGGCATCGGCCGCCCCAGCGGCGCGCGGCGCGCGCCGAGGTAGCCCGGTCTCGGGATCGCCTCGGCCATGCGGTAGTCGTGCACCAGGCCGTCGAAGATCGGTGCGGCCGCCGGGTCGAGCGAGATCTCCCACAGTTCACCGAGTGCCGGCCAGGAGGCGACGAAGCTGCGCCGTTGCGGCAACGCGAACAGCGCCGTGGCGGCGCCCCGATGCTCGCGCGTCAGATCCGTGCCCTCGAAGGTCATGACGACCTCGCCGCGACTGTCGCACAGGCTCAGTTGCTCGCCGTGCGCCGCCAGCACCCAGCGCCCGTCGCGACTGGCGGCCAGCGCAAGCACGGGCGCACTGAACTCCACCGAGCAGCGCAGCCGCCAGGACGAGCCGGCGCCGGGCTCCCAGCAGCGCAGCGCTCCGCCGGCACTCACCAGCCACAGGCCATCGCCGGTGGGTGCGGGTTCGACGCCCGGGGTCAGCGGATCCGGCAGGCGATGCAGTGCACCGCTGCCGGCGCCGACCCAGCACCCTTCGGGCCCCCAGGCGAGAACGCCATCGCGCGACGCAGCGCTGGCGTGGGTGCCCACAGGCGCCGCTGAAGCGCCCAGGGCGTAGGCCAGCGCGGTCAGCGCCGACCTGCGTTTCATGCCGTCCGATCCTGCGACGCCCGGGCGCCGACCGAATCGTCGGCGGCCACCGCTACTGCTTCAGGATCCACTCCACGGCAGCCTTGAGGTCGGCGTCCGAGATCTTGGCCACCGGGTTGGGCGGCATCGGAATCGGGCCGAAACTACCCTTGCCGCCGGCGCGCGCCTTTTCCGTCAACGTGGCCACGGCAGTCGCCTGGCCCTTGTACTTGGCAGCGATGTCCTTGTACGACGGACCGACGAGCTTCTTGTCCTTGGTGTGGCAGGCGGTGCAGCCGGCCTTGACCATATTGGCCTCGGGGTCGGCCTGGGCCGGAACAACTGCCCCCAGGCCCACGGCGGCCATGCCGAGCGTGGCGATCAATGTGCGCATGTCGAGATTCCTTGGTGATGCAACGGGGACCGGTCTATTGAACGCCCGGCCGGCCCATGAAGTTGACTTGGCTCCCAGCCGGAGGGCGGCGACTCAGTAGACGTCGTGCTGCGTGTTGTGAACATTGAAGTGGCCGGTCGGCGTGATCAGCCGCGGGTCCTTGATCACGGCCTTGAGCTTGAGCGTCTTGTCGTCCACCACCACGAGCGCGCTCTCCTTGTTCTTGGCCGACCAGACTGCGAACCAGACCTCGTCGCCGGCCTTGTTGTATTCGGGCTGCACGACGCGCTTGGCGCCGTCGTCCTTGAGGTCGGCCCACTGCGCGATCGGCAGCACGGTGAAACCCTTGTCGAGGTTCTTGATGTCGAACACCGCCACCGATTGCGAGATGGCCGCGTCGGGGTTCAGAGGCGTATCGACATACAGGTGGCGCGACTTCGGGTGCGTCTTGATGAACAGCGAACCCCCACCCTGGCCCTTGAGCGACTGCACGAGCTTGAAGCCACCGCCCTTGCGCTTGGCATCGGTGCTGATGAGCGCGATCGTCTCGTCGCCGAGGTGGCTGGTCGCCCACACCGCGCCGTGCTGCGGGTGCATGAAATTCGCGCCGCGGCCCGGGTGCGGGATCTTGCCGACTTCGATCAGCGCCTGCAGCTTGCCCTCCTTGGCATCGATGGCGGCGATCTTGTTGCTCTGGTTGGCCGCCACCATGAAATAGCGCTTGCTGCTGTCCCAGCCGCCGTCGTGCAGGTAACGCGCCGAGCCGATCTCGGTGATCTTCAGCGCGTCCAGGTTCGAGTAGTCGACCAGCAGCGATTTGCCGGTCTCCTTGACGTTGACGATGAACTCGGGCTTGAAGTGGCTGGCGACGATCGCGGCGACGCGCGGTTCGGGGTGGTATTCCTGCGTGTCGACCGTCATGCCGCGGGTGCTGACGATCTTCTTCGGCTCCAGCGTGTCGCCGTCCATGATCACGAACTGCGGCGGCCAGTAGGCGCCGGCGATGGCGAGCTTGTCCTCGTAGCCCTTGAACTTGCTGGTGTCGACCGAGCGCGCCTCCAGGCCGATGCGGACCTCGGCCACGTTGCCGGGCTTGGCCATCCAGAGGTCGATCATGTTGATCTTGGCGTCGCGCCCGATCACGAACAGGTAGCGCCCCGAGGCCGAGGTGCGCGTGATGTGCACCGCGTAGCCGGTCTTGACGATGTTCAGGATCTTCTTGGTGTCGCCGTCGATCAGCGCCACCTCGCCGGTGTCGCGCAGCGTGGTCGAGAAGATGTTCGAGATGTTGTAGTCGTTCATCTTCTTCTTCGGCCGCTGCGCCGGCGGCACGATGACCTTCCAGGTCGCCTTCATGTCGGCCATGCCGAATTCGGGCGGCGTCGGGGCGTCGTGCTGGATATAGCGCGCCATCATGTCGACGGTCTTCTCGTCCATCTCGCCCGAGGTCTGCCAGTTCGGCATGCCCGCGGGCGAGCCGTAGGCGATGAAGACCTTCAGGTACTCGGTGCCCTTGTCCTGCGTGAGGTCGGGCGTCAGCGGCTTGCCGGTGGCACCCTTGCGCAGCACGCCGTGGCAGCCGGCGCAGCGCTCGAAGTAGGTCTTGCGCGCGCTGTCGAACTCGGCCAGCGTCATCGGGGGCGCCTTCGGGTTGCTCGACTGGTACATCGGCTCGGTGGCCAGCGGCGATGCGCCGGCCTGGTACTTCAGTTCGGTTTCGGTGACCCCCTTCTTCTCATGGGTCTTGTCCTGCGCCTGTGCGGCCAGCGGCGCCACGACGAGCAGCATCGCGGCCAGCGTGGCGTATCTCTTCAGGGACTTCAGAGTCTTCATGGCATTTCCTTGGTCATTGACTCACTGCATTGCATGGGGAACAGCACGACTTCGCGAGCGATCGTCCTGCGTGCGACGTGGTCTTTCCTTGAACTGGTTCAAGCGCAGGGCGCGAAGGCGGATTCCGGCGCGCCCGGGTGATCGAACGCAAACGGCCTGCACAAGGCCGCGGCGGCGACGTGCAAAGCCAAAGCAGTTCAAGGACGCGCGGGCCCAGTCTGGCGATGCTGCACGGCAAGATCCTTTGAAACCCGTGCCTGCTCATGACGTGCTCCCGCAACACCCGCCCGTTGTCGTCGAAGCGCTGCCGTTGGATTGCACCAGCGCGGTGGCCGGCCCTCGTCGGCGCGGCCTTGGCCACCCTCGCCAGCGCCGCCGCGCAGGCCGCTGGTGCCGAGGCGCCGGTCCCCAGCGTGGTGGTCACGGCGGCGCGGCACCCGATGCTGGAAACCGCGGCGCCGGCCGCGATGAGCGTCGTCACGCGGCGCCAGATCGAGGCCCGCGGCGCCGACAACGTGCTCGACGCGCTGCGCGGCGAAACCGGCGTCAGCCTGCAGGGCCGCGCCATCGGCGGCCGCAAGGTGCTCAGCCTGCGCGGCATGGACAGCAAGCACACGTTGTTCCTGGTCGATGGCCGGCGCGTCGGCGCCAGCGACGGTGTCATCGGGCACTCGGACTTCCAGTACGACTGGATCGCGGTCGAAGACATCGAGCGTATCGAGGTCGTGCGCGGCCCGCTGTCGGTGCTTTACGGCTCCGAGGCCATGGGCGGCGTGGTCAACGTCATCACGCGTGAGCCCGGTGACCAGTGGCGCCTGGGCGCCAGCGTCGAGAGCAGCAATGCCCAAGGCAGCCGCGGCGGCGACGGCCGGCGGCTGGCGGTGCGCGCCGACGGCCCGCTGGGCGCGGGCTTCGTGATGCGCGCGGGTGCGGCGGCCACCCGCATCGACGCGCTCGCCTCGCCGCAGGACCCGCGCCTTTCCGAACTGGAGAGCCGCGACAAGGACGACGGCTGGCTCGGCCTGGGCTGGCGCGGCGCCGGCCAGCGCGTGGACTTCGAGCATCGCGCAGGCCGCGAGGACCGCGAAGCCGGTGCCCGCGAGCGCAGCGGCCGCCGCCGCTACCACGACACCTTCAACGACATCGGGCGCTCGCTCACCTCGCTGGGCTGGGAGGCCGAGTGGGCGGCTGCGGGCAGCATGCCGGCCTGGTTCAGCCAGCTGCGGGCCTACCGAGCCAGCGTCGAGGTCGAGAACCGGCGCAGCAAAGGGGTGGCGGTCAACCCGCCACAGCAGATCGACGACCGCGTGCTCGAAGGCCAGGCGCGGCTGACGCTGGGCGCACACGGCCTGAGCGGTGGCTTCGAGGCGCGCAACGAGTCACTGTCCGACCCCGGCCTGCCGCAAGGCCGCTCGGTCGCGCAGCAGCGTGCACTGTTCGTGCAGGACGAGCTGGCACTGGCGCAGGCCTTCAGCCTGACGCTCGGCCTGCGCCACGACCAGCACCAGCTCTTCGGCCAGGAGTGGAGCCCGCGCGTCTATGGCGTCTGGCGTGCCAGCGCGCAATGGACCGTGAAGGGCGGCTACAGCCACGGCTTCAAGGCGCCGAACCTGAAGCAGATCGTGCCCGGCGCTCGCACCGAGGGGCCCAATACCTTCCTCGGTAATCCGGCCCTGCAGCCCGAGCACAGCGACGGCGTCGAGCTCGGTGCAGCTTTTGCCGCCGGCTCGACGCAGGCGCAGCTGATGCTGTTCGACCAGCGCATCGAAGACCTGATCGAAGTGCGCCTGGTGGCCGCCGGCGCAGTGCCCGGCGTGGGCACCTACACCTACGAGAACCTGGCGCAGGCGCGCCTGCGCGGCGTCGAGGCTTCACTGGCCCAGGCGCTGGATGCCGGCTTCACGGCGCGCCTGAGCTATACGTATCTGGATGCACGCAGCGGTGGCGGCCAGCGGCTGGACAAGCGGCCGCGCCACAGCGCGACCATGCATCTCGACTGGCAGGGTGGCCGCTGGCGGGCCGGCGGACACGTCGAATACAGCGCCGACCAGCGGCTGCCGGCACTGACCACGGGTGCGCCGGCCGAGGCGGTCGGCGCTGTCACCCTGCTCGGCGCCCAGGTGTCGCGCACACTGCCCTGGGGCCTGGAACTGGCGCTCGGCGTACAGAACCTGGGCAACGTGCGACTGGCCGAGAAATCGCCCCTGTTCACTCATGTCGAGCCACCGCGCACCTGGCGGCTGGCACTGCGCGGGCGCTGGTAGGCGAGGCGAGGCGAGGCTGGCGTCGGTGCTCCGACGCGCGCTGCGTGGCAGCGCTACAGAACCAGGCCCTGCCCGGCCTCCTCGTAGGTGCGCCCGTCCCTGATGTGATAGATGCGCTTGAAGGTCGGGATGATCTTCTCGTCGTGGGTCACGACGATGATCGCGGTGTGGTACTGGGTGGCCATCTGGTCGAGGATGCGCATCACCGCCAGTGCGCGTTCGCTGTCCAGCGGCGCGGTCGGCTCGTCGGCCAGGATCACCGGCGGCTTGTTGGCCAGCGCGCGCGCGATCGCCACGCGCTGCGGCTCGCCGCCCGACAGCTCAGACGGCTGCGCACGCGCGCGGTGCCCGACGTCCAGGGCGTTCAGCAGTTCGGCCGCCCGCGTGCGCGCCTCGTCGTTGGGGCGCCCGGCCAGCATCGGCAGCAGCGCCACGTTGTCGGTGACGTCCAGGAAGGGGATCAGGTATGGCGCCTGGAAGACGAAGCCGATGCTGTCGCGCCGCAGCGCGCGCAGGTCGGGGATCTTCCAGCCGTCGTCGTAGATCGTTTCGCCGCCCAGGATCATGCGCCCGCCGCTGGGTTCGATGACCGCGCCCAGGCACTTCAGCAAGGTGCTCTTGCCCGATCCCGAGGGCCCGATGAGGCCGACCACCTCGCCCGGCGCGACCACCATGTTGACGTCTTTCAGCGCGTCGACCGCGGTCTCGCCGCTGCCGTAGCGCTTGCGCAGGCCTTCGATGCGGATGCCGGGGTTCATGATCGCGGCGCCCTGCGGGGACAGCGCAGCGGCGCCGCCGCATGTGTGGGGGTCGGCATGTCTAGCCCCCGATCGCCGCCGCGGGGTCGACCTGCAGCGCCGCGCGGATGGCCAGCGTGCTGGCCAGCGCGCAGATCAGCATCACCGCCACCAGCCCGCGCAAGGCATCGCCGGGTTCCAGCAAGACGAATTTGGGGAAGATGGGCGCCCAGACGGTGGCTGCCACCTTGCCGACGACGAAGCCGATCAGCCCCAGCCCCAGCGCCTGCTGCAGGATCATGCCGGCGATGGTGCGGTTGCGCGTGCCGATGAGCTTGAGCACGGCGATCTCGCGGATCTTGCCCAGCGTCATGGTGTAGATGATGAAGGCCACGATGGCCGCGCTGACGATGGCCAGGATGACCAGAAACATGGCGATCTGCCGCGCCGAGGTGGCGATCAGCTTGGCCACCAGGATCTCCTCCATCTGCTCGCGGGTGTAGGCCTCGAGGTGCTTCCAGCGCCGGATCGGCCCGGCCACCGTCTCGGCGTCGAAGCCCGGCTGGACTTGCACCAGCACCGTATTGACGCTGCGGTTGCTGGCCTGCGAGGCCTGGATGGCTTCCAGCAACCCGGGCACGCCGGGTCGGTTGAGGCTCGGGTTGGCAGCGGTGCGGGCGCGCTCGTTGAGGATGGCGTCGTTGTCCTTCAGGAACTGCGCCTCCTGCGCATCCTTGAGCGGGATGAACACCATCGGGTCGCCGCCCGAGGACACCATGCGCTGCGTCAGCCCGACCACGGTGTAGTCGTGGCGCCGGATGCCGATGCGCTCGCCGAGCCGGAAACCCGTCCGCACGTCCACCACCGCCTCGTAGTGGCTGCGCGTGATGTGGCGGCCGGCGACCAGATAACCCGGCTCGCCGGGCTGGCCCGATTCGAAGCCCACCACCATGGCACGCACCTCCTGGTCGCCGCGGCGCACCTGCATCGTCAGGTAGGTGACATTGGCGGCCTGCGCCACGCCGGGCAGGCCGCGGATGGCGCGCACCGCGTCGTCACGCAGGCTCGACGATTCGGCATACGGGCCCTGCGTGTCCTGCTGCACCACCCACAGGTCGGCGCGGCTGTTGTCGAGCAGCCGGCGTGCGTCGTCGACGAGGCCGCGGTAGACGCCGGCCATCGTCAGCGTGACGCCGATCAGCAGGCCCAGACCCAGGCCGGTGAGCACGAACTTGCCCCACGAGTGCAGGATGTCGCGGCCGGCCAGGTTGATCATGGCTGCGTGCCCGCCAGGCGGTCGACCACCTTGATGCGGGTGTCGGGGCCGAGTTCCTTCTCGCTGTGGACGACCACGGTGTCACCGGCCTGCAGCCCTTGCAGCACCTGTACGCGGCCGTCGAGGCCGGCCTGCCCCAGGCGCACGGGCGCGAAGCGCAGCGCGCTGCCGTCGACCCGCCAGACGCCGCTCTGGCCGCGCTGGCGCTGCAGGCTGGCGTTGGGCACCACCAGGGCGTGCGCCGTGGCCGGCAGGCTGACGGTGACTTCGGCCAGCTCGCCGATCGAAACCGCCGCCGGCAGGCGGTCGAATGCGACCTGGGCGACGCGCTCTTCGGTGACGCTGTCGCTGACGACCTCGACGCGCGCCACCCGGCCCGGCAGCGGCAGCGCGGGATCGGAGCGCAGGGCGATCTCGGCGCGCAGGCCGGCCGCCAGGCCGCCCGAGCGGCCCTGGTCGAAGCGCACCTTGACCCACAACGACGCCGGGTCAACGAGCCTCACCACCGCCTGCCCGGCCACCACCGTGGAGCCTGGTTCGGCGTCGCGGCTGGTGACGACGCCGTCGGCCGGCGCCAGTAGGCGCACCTTGTCGCGCTGCTGGCGCAGCGCGGCGCGCTCCGCCGCCAGCCGCGTCGTGTCCTGGCGCGCCGCGGCGAGGTTGGCCTCGGCAGCGGCGACACCCGCCACGGCCGAGGTCTGCTCCTGCAGCCGGGCTTCCAGGCCGCTGGCGCTGATGAAGCTCCGGTCGGCCAGGTCGGCATAGCGCCGCGCGTTGATGGTCGCCAGCTCCTTCTTCGCCAGCGCGTCCTGACGCTGCGCCGCGGCCGCCGCGGCGACACTGCCGGCGCGGGCGACGGCGGCATCCAGCGCCGCCAGCCGTTCGTCGACGTCGACCGGGTCCATCTCGGCCAGCAACTGGCCAACGCGGACCGCGTCGCCGACATCGACCAGTACGCGCAGCACGCGCCCGGCGGCGGTGGGCCCGATCAGGTAGGCACGGCGCGCCTCGACGGTGCCGATGCCGAACAACGCGGGCGCCAGGCTGGCGCTTTGCACCTGCTGCACCGTGACCCGTGTCGGCGCCAGCGGGCCGGAGCGCATGACGACGAACACCAGGGCGCCCAGCAGCAGGACACCGAGCACACCCAGCCCCAGGCGGCGCTTCGTGGAGGCATCGAATTTCATGGCGCCCCGCTCATGCCCGGCTTATGCCGCGCAGGTAGATGGCGTAGACGCAGTCTGTGCGCGCCTTCGTGAAAGTGGCCCTGCCGGCCGTCATGGCCTGCATCACCAAGCCCTGGACCATGCCGACGAACAGGGTCGCTGCGGCCTCCGGATCCAGATCGGCGGCCAGATCGCCGCGCCGGGCCGCGGCGTCCAGCAAGCGCAGCAGCAGCTGGCGGTAGGCCTGCAGCAACGCGCGCACCTCGCGCTTGACGGCCGTGTCCTGCGGCTCCTGCAGTTCGTGGAAGATGACCCGCGGCACGCCCGGGTGGGCGACGACGAAACGCAAGTGGGCCCTGAACACCGCATCGAGCGCGTCGAGCGGCAGCTCGCTGCCGCGGGCCGCCGCTTCCAGCGCCGCCAGCATCTGCGCGCCCACCCAGGCCATCACGGCGACCCAGATGGCGTCCTTGGTGGGAAAGTGCTTGAACACCGCACCCTGGCTGACGCCCACCACTGCGGCGATGTCGGCGGTGGTGATGAGCGGCGGGCTGGCCTCGCGCGCCAGCTGCAGCGCCGCGGCGACGATCTCCGCCTGTCGT
The DNA here is from genome assembly GCA_030680415.1 of Rubrivivax sp. GTDB lineage: Bacteria > Pseudomonadota > Gammaproteobacteria > Burkholderiales > Burkholderiaceae_C > Rubrivivax. Next base: position 6,912 of record JAUXVE010000080.1, on the reverse strand, counting down.
TCTTCGGTCGGCAGCCGGGTCGGGGATGGAGCGAGCATCTTCCATGGTAAGTAATCGAATACTTACTATGATACACCGACTGCCGCTGCGGCACCAGCCGCTTCCGCCCCTCACGCCCGCCCCGCGCCTGCGGCCGACTGGATCCCCCTGCACGACACGGGCCCCGGTGTCCGCCACAATCGTGCCGCAGACCCGATGGAGTCACCGTGGATCCTCAAGCCTTCGAGCTGCCGCTGCACTTGGCGGCGCCACCCCCCTTCAGTGAGCTCACTGCGCCCGAACGGCGGTTGCTGCGCGCATGCTGAAGACCTTCTCGCTGCCGGCCAAGCTCGGTGCCATCGGCAGCGTGCTGCTGTTCATGGCGCTGGCGTCGACCGGGCTCACGCTGTGGGTGACGTGGCAGCTCGAGGGCGGAGCGGCAGCGGTCAACGAGGCCGGCCGCATGCGCATGCAGACCTGGCGCCTGGCGCAGACGCTGGCCGCTGGCGACACCGAACGCCTGCAGTCGCAACTGGTGCGCTTCGACCAGACGCTGGCGCTGCTGCACAGCGGCGACCCGACGCGCCCGCTGTTCGTGCCGCACGACGCCGACTCGCGGCGCGCCCTGGCCGATGTGCAGCAGGGTTGGCAGGCCTTGCGCGCCCGCTGGGGCCAGAGTCCGCCTCCCGCGGCCGCCGAGACCGCCGTGCAGGCGGACACCTTCGTCGTGCGCATCGATGCCTTCGTCACCGCCATCGAGACCCAGCTCGGGCGCTGGACCGCGCTGCTCAACGCCTTCCAGTTCGCAATGATGGCGCTGGCGCTGGCCAGTGCGGTGGCGCTGCTCTATGCCGCCCACCTGTTCGTCTTCAACCCGCTGGCGCGGCTGCAGGCCGGCCTGGCGCGAGTCGGTGAAGGCGACCTGTCGGCGCGCGTGGAGGTCGGCAGCGACGACGAGTTCGGCGTCCTGTCGGCCGGATTCAACCGCATGGCACAGACGCTGCAAGGCCTGTACCAGAGTCTGGAGTCCCGGGTGCAGGAGAAGACACTGCGGCTGGAGACCGAGCACGCCCGCCTCGCGGCCCTGTACGAGTCGGCGGCCTTCGTCGGCACGGCCACGTCGCTGGACGATCTGGCGCAGGGTTTTGCGCGCCAGGCACGACGCGTGGCGCGGGCGGACGCTTCGGCCGTGCGCTGGTCGGACGAATCCAACCAGCGTTACCTGCTGTTGGCGTCGGACTGCCTGCCGCAGCACGTGGTCGATGCCGAGCAGTGCGTGCCCGCGGGCAGTTGCTTCTGCGGCCAGCGCCAGGGCGACGCGCACACACGCGTGATTGCCATCCGCACTGCCGACGGCATGCAGATGCCCGGCCACTGCGAGCGCGCCGGCTACGAAACCGTGATCAGCGTGCCGGTGCGGCTGCACGAGCGCATGGTGGGCGAGTTGAACCTCTTCTACCGCTCGGAGGCCACACTGACCGACGAGGACCGGGCTCTGCTCGAAACCCTGGCCAGCCACCTGGCGGGCGCCATCGAAGGCCTGCGCGCCGGCGCGCTCGAGCGCGAGGCCGCGGTGGCCGAGGAACGCGGCCTGCTGGCGCGCGAACTGCACGACTCGATCGCGCAGAGCCTGTCGTTCCAGAAGATCCAGGTCGGCCTGCTGCGCGACGCCCTGCAGCGCCAGGACCCGGTGCGTGTCGACCGCGCGCTGCGCGAACTGGAAGCCGGCGTGCGCGAGAGCCTGTCGGACGTGCGCGAGCTGCTGGTGCACTTCCGCACCCGCACCAATGCCGAGGACATCGAACCCGCACTGCGCCTCACGCTGCAGAAGTTCGAGCACCAGACCGGGCTGACGACGCACCTGTCGATCGAAGGCGACGCGCTGCCGCTGCCGCCCGACGTGCAGGTGCAGGTGCTGCACGTGGTGCAGGAGGCGCTGTCCAACGTGCGCAAGCACGCGCGGGCGCGCGAGGTGTGGGTCGAAGTGCAGCAGGCGCCGCAGTGGCGCGTCGAGGTGCGCGACGACGGCTGCGGCTTCGCGCCCGGTGTGGCCGAGGCCGACCACACGCACGTCGGCCTGCGCATCATGCGCGAGCGCGCGCAGCGCATCGGCGCTTCGGTGGAGGTCGTGTCGGTGCCGGGCTCAGGCACCGCCGTGGCCCTGACCCTGCCCGAACGGCAGCGGCTGGCGGCATGACGGCGCCGCCGATCCGCGTGCTGGTGGTCGACGACCACACGCTGTTCCGCCGCGGCCTGACGGCGCTGCTGGCCGGTGATGCGCGTTTTGCAGTGGTCGGCGAAGCCGGCGACGCGAGCGAGGCGCAGCGCCGGGCGGCAGCGCTGCAACCCGACGTGATCCTGCTCGACAACCACCTGCCCGGCGTCAGCGGCGTCGATGCCCTGGCCGGTCTCAGGGAGGTGGCGCCGGGCTCGCGCGTGCTGATGCTCACCGTGAGCGAGGACGAGCGCGATCTGGCCGCGGCGCTGCGCGGCGGCGCGCACGGCTACCTGCTGAAGACAGCAGACAGCGACATGCTGGCCAGCGCCATCGAACGCACGATGCGCGGCGAGTCGACGATCAGCCCCGAGATGACCGGCAAGCTGGTGACCGCCTTCCAGGCACTGGGCACCGGCGCCGACGCCGCCGCGCCGGCACCCGACGCCGACCCCATCCACCGCCTGTCGCCGCGTGAGCACGAGATCCTGGGCCACATCGCCCGCGGCGCCAGCAACACGGAGATTGCGCGCGCGCTCGACATCGCCGAGACCACGGTCAAGATCCACGTCCAGCACATCCTGCGCAAGTTGAACCTCACCTCGCGCGTGCAGGCCGCCGTGTATGCCACGGCGCGCACGGGCTGAAACGGTGGCTAACGAGGACTCTTACCGCCCGCTGTCGCTGCGGCGGCGCCTGTTCATCGCTCTGCTGGCCGTGGCCACCGCCGTGACGCTGATCATGATGATGCTCGAGCGCACGGGGGCCCCGCCGATCGCGCGCCCGCCGGCAGCCGCCGGCCCGGCGGCTTGCACCGCGGGCCAGCTCAGCGGCTGCCTCGGCGGCAAGGCCGACGTGATCTTCGTGCCCGCGGCGGCTGCCGCTTCGCCGGCGTCGGCCGTGCCGGCAGGCGCCGCAAAGTGAAGGCGCGCGCGGCGCCGGTAACGGGGGCAACTCGGGGCGACTGTTCAGCGTCCACCGACGCACTCTGGACGCATTGCCAATACGCTGCGCCTGCGCTACTTTTGCTCCGGGCCGACATGGCCATGCCGGGTCAACGGTAGACGAGGTCGCGCAGCGTGAGTGTCAGCGCCGGCGTGAAGGTGATCACCATCAGACAGGCCAGCACCACCAGCACGAAGGGCACGAGATGCTTGACGACGCGGTCCAGCGAGATGCGCGCCACAGTGCAGGCGGCGAACAGGTTGACGCCGAAGGGCGGCGTGATCATGCCCAAAGCGAGGTTGACGACCATGACGACGCCGAAATGCACCGGGTCGACGCCGAAGAACAGCGCCACCGGCGCCAGGATCGGTGCCAGCACGATGATCGCCGCGCTGGTCTCGATGAACATGCCGATCAGGAACAGCGCCAGGTTGACGCCGAGCAGGAACAGCAGCGGACTCTGCAGCACGTCCTTGAGCCACTCGCCGATGGCGGTGGGCACGCCGGCGCGCGTGATCAGGTAGGCGAAGAGCCCGGCGTTGGCGATGATGAACATGATCACTGCCGCCGACATGACCGACTTGCGCAGGATGCGGTACAGGTCGGCCGCGCCGATCTCGCCGTACACGCCCATGCCCACGAGCAGGGCGTAGAACACCGCCACCGCCGAGGCCTCGGTGGGCGTGAAGATGCCGCCGTAGATACCGCCGAGGATGATCACCGGCATCAGCAGTGCCAGGCCGGCATGGGCGGTGGCGATGATGCGCAGGCGCGGCACGGCCAGGCACAAGGCCAGGTAGCCCAGCGGCGCCAGCAGGTGCAGGGACTGGTCTTCCGTCAACTGGCGCACGAGCCACACGACGACGCCGAAGCCGGCGACGAAGGCGAGGTCGCGCGCCGCCGTCGCCAGCGGCAGGCGGCCCTCGCCGTCGCTCTTGCCCCAGCCCTTCCACTTGCACCACAGGTAGACGAAGAGCATCAGCGCGCCGCCGATCAGCAGCCCCGGGCCGACACCGGCGATGAACATCTCGCCGATCGAGACCTCGGCCGCCACGCCGTACAGGATCATCGGGATCGACGGCGGGATGACGACGCCGAGTTCGGCGCTCGTGGCCTGCAGCGCTGCCGCATAGGGTGTCGGGTAGCCGTGCTTGATCAGCGCCGGCACCAGGATGGCGCCGATGGCGAAGGTGGTGGCCACCGACGAACCCGACACCGCGGCGAAGATCATGCAGGTCAGCACGCAGGTCATCGGCAGGCCGCCCTGCACGCCGCCGACCAGGCTCTTGGCGAACTCGACCAGGCGGCGCGAGATGCCGCCGGTTTCCATCAGGTTGCCGGCGAGGATGAAGAACGGGATCGCGGCGAGCGGGAACTTGTTGATGGCGGAGAACATTTCCTTCACCGCCACCAGCATGTTGACGTTGGTGATCTGGATGCCGACCAGCGCCGCCAGGCCGATCGACACCGCCACCGAGATGGTGAGTGCGAAGCACAGCACCATCGTCAGCAACATCGCTGTCGTCATGCGCCGGCCTTCATGCCGCGTGCTCGAGTTCCAGCCGCTGCGGCTCGACCCAGTTGCCGATGATCGCGATGGCCGAGAAGATGCCGCCCACCGGCAGCGCCAGGTAGGCCCAGAACATCGACATGTCCTCCAGGCCCGTCACCGTCTGCACCTTGCCGCGCTGCGCGTAGTCCCAGCCGACCCACACGATCACGGCCACCAGCACCAGCGCGGCGATGGCCACCAGGGCGTCGAGCACGCGCCGCAGGCGCCGGCCGCTCCAGCGGTAGAGCACGTCGACGCTGACCATGGCGCCGGCGCGGAAGGCCGCCGGCACGCCCATGAACACCATCCAGATCAGCGTGAAGCGGATCAGCACCTCGGTCCACTCGGCCGGGCGTTCGATGATGAAGCGGGTGACGATCTGCCACATGCCCATGCCGGCGGCCGCGGCCAGCATGGCGCAGGCCAGCGCGGTGGCCAGCGCGGTGGTGCCGCGCTCGGCCTTCAGGAACAGCTCGCGCACCGCGCCGCGTTTACTTGAAGTTGCGGATGCGGTCGATGTTGGCCTTGCCGAACTGCTTCTCGAAGTCGGCATACACCGGCGCCAGCGCGGCCTGGAACCTGGCCTTGTCGGGGTTTTCGACGACCAGCATGCCCTTGGCGCGCAACTCGGCCACGCCCTTGGCGTCGTCCTCGTCGACACGCGCGCGGTTGGCACGCGTGGCTTCCTTGGCGGCGTCGAGGAAGGCCTGCTTGTCGGCGGCCGAGAGCTTGTCGAAGACCGCCTTGTTCATGAGGAAGATGGCCGGGCTGTAGACGTGGCCGGTGAGCGTGAGGTGCTTTTGCACCTGTTCGAACTTGGCCGCCATGATCACCGACAGCGGGTTCTCCTGGCCGTCCACCGTGCCCTGCTGCAGCGCCGTGAAGACCTCGGGGAAGGCCATCGGCGTGGTGATGATGCCGAAGCCCTTGTAGGCCGCCACGTGCACCGGGTTCTCCATCGTGCGCATCTTCAGGCCCTTGAGGTCTTCCGGGGCGTTGACGGCGCGCCTGCTGTTGGTCATGTGGCGGATGCCGTTCTCGGCCCAGGCCAGCGCCTTGAAGCCCTTGGGCTCGAACTCCTTGAGCATCTCCTGCCCGATGGGGCCGTCGAGCACGGCGCGCGCATGCGCCTTGTCGCGGAACAGGAAGGGGATGTCGAGGATGCGCGCCGCGGGCACGAAGTTCGGCACCGGGCCGGTCGATGTCAGCGTGAGCTCCTGCGTGCCCAGCTGCACGGCCTCGATCGACTCGCGCTCGCCGCCCAGCGAGCCTGAATAGAAGGTCTGTACCTTGTAGCGGCCGCCGGTGCGCTTTTCGACTTCGCGCGCGAAGGTGTCGATGCCGACGCCCTGGTGCGAGTTCTGGCCGACGGAGATACTGATCTTCATCGCGGTCTGGGCCTGTATGGCGCCGACGCCGAACGAAAAGGCCAGTGCGATGGCGGGAATGGCGGCAAGCCGGGCGGGGAACTTCATCGAGGGTCTCCTGCAGGTTGAGGTTCAAACCGATCGACTGTATGCCGGTTCAGGCGCCGCCAGACACCGGGGCGGGGTAAGTCCCGACCCGCAACCCGACCGGCGCCGCTGGCACTCAGGTCGCGATCACACGCCCCAGCACCGTCCCGGGAGCGAACTTCTCGCCCGCGGCGACGACGATCTCCTCCAGCACGCCGGCGTGAGCGGCCGGCACATCGACCAGCATGTGCAGCAGGTTCGCGCGCGCCAGCACCTGGCCGGTGTGCACATGGTCTCCTTCGGCGACCAGCCATTGCTCGATGTAGGCGTCGGTGCCAGCCTCCACCGATGCCCACAACTCCGGGTCCAGAACGATGCTGCTCATGACTTTCCCCATGCTGTCGGCCGGCCCGGCCGCTTCACCGCCGGTCGACACCTGGACCATGCGAACCTTGACGCAACGCGCCGCGCCATGGATTGAGTTGGGTCAACGACGATGCATGGCGCCGTGGCCGTGGCCCGGTTGGGGCCCGCGGGCCCGCGAAGACATGCATCGCGCCAGCGCGGCGAGGACTGCGAGTGGTGCGCTGGCCTGCGCCGTGGTCGCTCGTTTGCCGCGGCGGGCCTCAGAGGTTGAGAGGCAATCCCATGCACCCGCGCAGGGGTGGCCAAGGGCCCTGAGCAAGGCGCAGCGCGCCGCCCGCACTGACGTGCGGGCAAGCGGTGCAACGCCGCGCAGGGCCCTTGGGTACCCCTGCCCTACGGGT
>JAUXVE010000078.1 GCA_030680415.1 Rubrivivax sp. | reverse complement strand
TGACTTGCCGCATCCTGTTTGAGCGCAGTGAGCGCAGCGAACGAAGCGAGTTATGCGGCACCCCCTCAAGGCGAGCAGCGCAGGGGAGTCGGTGCGCAGCACCGACCGCCACAGTCAGCGCCCCCGCCGGGCACCGCCTGCCGTGACCGGCGCAAAACGTCGAGCGCAGAAAGCGCACACCCGGCAACGTCCGCAACGGGCCGCAAGCGGGCAGCCCAGTTCTCTTCGATTGAGTGCAAATCGGCATGGTCCGTGTTCCATCGCCGGGGCTGGGCCGGCCGCACTCAGCTCGGCGTATAGGCCAGCCGCACGTAGATCGGCGCGAAGGCCTCGGCCTGCGTCACCTCCACCAGGTGCTCGCGCGACAGTTCGAGCATGGCGATGAAGGTCACCACCAGCACCGGCGTGCCGCGCGTGGTGTCGAAGAGGTCGTGGAACTCGACGAAACGCCGCCCCTGCAGGCGGCGCAGCACGATGCTCATGTGCTCGCGCACCGAGAGCTGCTCGCGCGTGATCGTGTGGTGCTGCGTGAGCCGGGCGCGCTGCAGGATCTCGCGCCAGGCCTGCCGCAGGTCTTCGGCGTGGACTTCGGGCCAGCGTGGCTGCAGGCTTTGTTCGACGTGCACCTGGGCGCGCAGGAAATCGCGGCCGATCAGCGGCAGCTGGTCCAGCTTCGCCGCCGCGAGCTTGATCTGCTCGTATTCCACCAGCCGGCGCACGAGCTCGGCGCGCGGGTCCTCGGGCTCGCCACCGTCAGCGCTCTTGCGCGGTGGCAGCAGCATGCGCGACTTGATCTCGATCAGCATCGCCGCCATCAGCAGGTATTCGCCGGCCAGCTCCAGGTTGTGGCGGCGGATCTGCTCGACGTAGTCGAGGTACTGGCGCGTCACGCTGGCCAGCGGAATGTCGAGGATGTTGAAGTTCTGGCGCCGGATCAGGTACAGCAGCAGGTCCAAGGGGCCTTCGAAGGCCTCCAGGAAGATCTCCAGCGCGTCGGGCGGGATGTACAGGTCGTGCGGCAGCCGGAACAGCGGCTCGCCGTACAGGCGCGCGACGGCCACCTGGTCCACCACTTCGGGCAAGGGTGCGCCGCCGGCGGCCGCGAGTTCGAGAGTGTCCAAGGCCGGCGGCTCAGGCGCCGGTCTTGGTCTGGTAGACGTAGGGCTGCTGCGGCACCCTGGCGTCGTCCCACTCCGCCAGCGCGCTGCGGTCCAGCGCGCGGTCCCACAGCAGGGCACGGCCGGCGCGCTGCTCGTCTTCGAGGCTCGACTTCTTCGCCTTCAGCTCCTCGATGAAGTTCGTCACGTCGGACTTGTAGGGCTTCCGGAAAAAGGGCATGGCGGCAACCGAGCGGCAGCAGGGCAGAATTCGGAGGTCCGATTTTACCTGGGGGCTTCTGATGCGCCTGAGAAATGCCTGGGCACGGCTGGTGGCGCCGGCGCTGTTGATGGTGGCAGCGCTGGCCGGGTGCGACCCGCAGCGCGTGGCCCAGCTCGAAGAAGGTGTGTCGACCGAGGTCGAGGTGCGCAAGCAGTTCGGCGACCCCGTCACCATCACCCTGCTAGCCGACGGCTCGCGTGTCATGGACTATCCGCGTCAGCCCGAGGGCTGGACCAACTACGTCATCACCATCGGCACCGACGGCAAGATGAGCTCGCTGCGCCAGCTGCTCAACGAGGACAACTTCGTCCGCGTGCGGCCCGGCCTCACGGCGCAGGAGGTGCGCGCGCTGCTCGGCAGGCCGGCACGCACGCAGCGCTACGCACTGAAGAACGAAGAGGTCTGGGACTGGCGCTTCAAGCAGCACGGGCAGGATTCGAAGCTGTTCAGCGTGACTTTCGGCGCCGACGGCAAGGTCAGCGGCAGTGCCGTCGCGGACGACCCGCGTGACGTCGCCAACAGCGGCAAGTAGCCACCCTCCCCTTGGAAACCGAACTCAAGTTCCAGGTGCCGCCCGCGCACAGCTCGGCGCTGCGGCGCACTGTCGCCACCGCGTCGGCGCGCAGCGTGCGGCTGCAGGCGATGTATGCCGACACCGACGACCAGCGCCTGGCGGCGGCCGGCCTGGCGCTGCGGCTGCGCAAGGAGGGCCGGCTCTGGGTGCAGACGCTGAAGGGCCGCGGCGACGGTCTGATGCGGCGCCTGGAGCACGAGGTGCGCCTGCCGCCGCAGCGCGGCGAGCCGGTGCTGGACCCGCAACGGCATGCCGGCACCGCCGCCGGCGAGGCGCTGGCGCTGGCGCTGGCCGACGGCGCCGAGTTGCACACGCTGTACCGCACCGACATCCGCCGCCTGCACCGTAGGGTGCGCCATGGCGGCGCACTGATCGAGATCGCCTACGACCACGGCCGCATCGTCGCCGGCAGCCACGCGGTGGCGGTGAACGAGATCGAGTTCGAACTCGTCAGTGGACCGGCTGCCGCCTTGCCGGCGCTCGCGGCGCGCTGGGTGGCGCGTTTCGGCCTGTGGTGGGACGTGCGCACCAAGTCCGAACGTGGTTTCCGGCTGGCGCTGGGGCGCGACCATGTGCCGGCGGTGAAGGCTGGCGCCGCCGAGCTGCCGGCCGACGCCGGGCCGGGCGAGGCCTGGGCGACGGTGCTGCACTCGGCACTGGTGCAGGCGCTGCCCAACGCAGCCGAGATCGCCGCCGGCACCGACGCGCCCGAGCATCTGCACCAGCTGCGGGTGGCCTTGCGGCGGCTGCGCTCGGCGCTGCGCTGGTTCGCGGCCTGGAGCGGCGACGCCGCGGCCGCACAGGCGCTGGAGCTTGAATGGCGCGAGCCCTTCGGCCGCCTCGGCGCGGCGCGCGACAGCGACGTGCTGACGCACAGCCTGCAGCCGGCGCTGGCGGCGGCCGGCGCGCCGCCCTTCACCTGGCCGGCGGCGGCACCGGGTGCCGGGCCGGGCGAGATCGTTCGCAGTGCCGAGTTCACGGCCCTGCTGCTGCGCACGCTGGCCTTGTCGATGCGGCCCGTTGCAGCAGCAAGCGACGGCGGCAGGCCGGCGCTGGAAGCGGCCGCGGCCGACGTGCTGCACCGGGCCTGGCGCCGCGTACGGCGCGACGCCTCCGGCTTTGCCGCCGCCAGCGTCGAAGAGCAGCACCGCACGCGCAAGCGGCTGAAGCGCTTTCGTTACGGGCTGGAGTTCCTGCTGCCGCTGCTGGCGCGCAAGCCGGCGCAGCGGTTGCATGTCGCCGTGTGCCGCGCGCTCGACGCCCTGGGCGAGCTCAACGACCTGCACACCGCCGAGGTGCTGTTGCGCGCGCATGTGGCCCGCGACACGCAGGCCTGGTTCGCGGTCGGCTGGGTGCGGGCGCGGCAAGAGCCGGCGTCGGCCCGCGCCGCTGCAGCGTTGTCGCGCCTGGCGCGGCTGGACCGCCAGCCGCTGCCGTGGCGGCGTTTGCGGCGCCGCCCACGCTGAAGCGCAGCGCCGCGGCTAAGGACAGGCCCGCTACCTGACGCGCAGGCCCGGCACCGCGCCGGGCCACGGCTCCAGCACGTACAGGCCGGGATGGGCCTTGGGGTCGGCGTGGCTGGCGGCCAGCACCATGCCCTCGGAGACGCCGAACTTCATCTGTCGCGGCGCCAGGTTGGCCACCAGCACGGTCAGCTTGCCGGTCAGCTGCTCGGGCGCGTAGGCGCCGGCGATGCCGCCGAAGACCTGGCGCAGCCGGCCCTCGCCGGCATCCAGCGTCAGTCGCAGCAGCTTGCTGCTGCCCTCCACGCGCTCGGCGGCGACGATGCGCGCGATGCGCAGGTCGATCTTGGCGAAGTCGGCGATGCCGATCTCGGCGGCCAGCGCCTCGCCACCGGGCAGCGTTTCCTCTTCTTCGGCCGGCGGCGCGTCGGCCGGCGGTTCGAACAAGGCCTCCAGCCGCTTCGGGTCGACGCGCTGCATCAGGTGCCGGTACTCGCCGATACCGTGGTGGCCCATGGCGCGCGCGCTGTCGGCCCAGGCCAGCGCCGGCACCTGCAGAAAGGCTTCGACCTGTGCCGCCAGCGCCGGCAGCACCGGCTTGAGGTAGATCGTGAGCACGCGGAAGGCCTCGATGCACACCGTGCAGGCGTCGTGCAGCGCGGCGTCCATGCCGGCTTGCTTGGCCAGCTCCCAGGGCTTGACGCGGTCGACGAATTCGTTGACGCGGTCGGCCAGCAGCATCACCTCGCGCAGCGCCTTGCCGAACTCGCGCTCCTCGTACAACTCCTTGATCGTGTCGGCCTGGGCGCGCAGGCCATCCAGCAGCACGCGGCCTTCGACGCCGACGTCGGCCGACAGGCGGCCGCCGAAGCGTTTGCTCAGGAAGCCGGCGGCGCGGCTGGCGATGTTGATGTACTTGCCCACCAGGTCGGCGTTGACGCGGGCGACGAAGTCATCGGGGTTGAAGTCCAGGTCCTCGACGCGGCCGTTGAGCTTGGCGCAGATGTAGTAGCGCAGCCATTCGGCGTCGAAGCCCAGGTCGAGGTAACGCAAGGGGCTGATGCCGGTGCCGCGGCTCTTGCTCATCTTGGCGCCGCTCACCGTGAGGTGGCCATGCACGTAGATGCGGTCGGGCACCTTGCGGCCGCTGAACTTCAGCATCGCCGGCCAGAACAGGGTGTGGAAGGTGACGATGTCCTTGCCGATGAAGTGGATCTGTTCCAGCGCGGGGTCGGCGAGGTAGGCGTCGTAATCCATGGGCTCGCCTCCGGCTCGGGTGCCGATCTTGCCGAACCAGTTCTTCAGCGACGCCAGGTAACCCACCGGCGCGTCGAGCCAGACGTAGAAATACTTGCCCGGGGCGTCGGGGATCTCGATGCCGAAGTAGGGCGCATCGCGGCTGATGTCCCAGTCGCCCAGACTGACCTTGCCCTGGTCGTCGCGCTTGAACCACTCGCGCACCTTGTTCGCCACCTCGGGCTGCAGGCGGCCGTCCTGCGTCCATTCCTCCAGGAACTCGACGCAGCGGGGGTCGGACAGGCGGAAGAAGAAATGCTCGCTGCTGCGCAGCACCGGCGTCGCGCCGGTGAGCGCCGAGCGCGGGTTCTTCAGCTCGGTGGGCGTGTAGACGGCGCCGCAGGACTCGCAGTTGTCGCCGTACTGGTCGGGCGCGCCGCAGTTGGGGCACTCGCCCTTGATGAAGCGGTCGGGCAGGAACATGCCCTTCTCGGGGTCGTAGAACTGCTCGACGATGCGCGATTCGATGAGCTCGTTCTTGCGCAATGCCAGATAGATGCTGCGCGCGAGTTCGTGGTTCTCGGGGCCGTCGGTCGAGTGCCAGTTGTCGAAGGCGATGTGGAAGCCCTCGAGCGTGGGCTTGCGGCCGGCCGCGATGTCGGCCACGAAGGCCTGCGGCGTGAGGCCGGCCTGTTCGGCCGCGATCATGATCGGCGCGCCGTGGGCGTCGTCGGCGCAGACGAAGTGCACCTCGTGCCCCTGCAGGCGCTGGAAACGCACCCAGGTGTCGGCCTGGATGTATTCCATGATGTGGCCGATGTGGAAGGGGCCGTTGGCGTAGGGCAGGGCGGTGGTGACGAAGAGCTTGCGTGGCATGCGATGAATTCTAGGCCGCGGGTCCGCACCACCGGCCGGCCCGGGTGCGCTACGCTCGCGCCGTGGACCGCAGCATGATCCCCATCGCCAGTGCCGAATCGGTGCGACTGCGCAAGCGCCAGCAGACCAAGGGCCGCCAGGTCGACGTTGCCGTGCGGGCCGAAGTGCAGGGCTGGCTCGGTGCCGAACCGCTGCGGCGTGACCGTCTCATCGAGTACCTGCACCTCATCAACGACCGGCAAAGTTGCCTGCCGGCGCCGCACTTGGCGGCGCTGGCGCAGCTGATGCGGCTGTCGCAGGCCGAGGTCTTCGAGGTCGCGAGCTTCTACCACCACTTCGCGGTCGTGAAGGAAGGCGCCAACGGCCAGCTGCCCGCCGCGCCGGCGCTCACCGTGCGCGTCTGCGACGGCCTGCCCTGCGAGATGGCCGGCGCGCGCGAGCTGCTGGCGCGACTGCCCGCGCTGCTGGGCGGCGCGGTGCGCGTGATCGCGGCGCCCTGCGTCGGCCGCTGCGAAACGGCGCCGGTGGCCGTGGTGGGCCAGTACCCCGTGCCGCACGCCACCTTGCCAGCCGTGCAGGCCGCCGTGGCAGACGGCCGCACGACCGATATCGTGCAAGGACACATCGGCTTCGACGCCTATCGCGCGTTGGGCGGCTACGCGCTGCTGGTCGAATGCCACCAGGGCCAACGCAGCGCCGACAGCCTGATCGAGACGCTGGAACACGCCGGCCTGCGCGGCCTCGGCGGTGCCGGCTTCCCGGCCGGGCGCAAGTGGCGCATCGTGCGCGAGCAGCCGGCGCCGCGGCTGATGGCGGTGAACATCGACGAGGGCGAGCCCGGGACCTTCAAGGACCGCTGGCTGCTGGAGCGCGACCCGCACCGTTTCCTGGAGGGCATGCTCGTCGCAGCCTGGGCGGTGGGCGTGTCTGCGATCGTGATCTACCTGCGCGACGAGTACCACGCCTGCCGTGCCATGCTGAGCGCAGAACTGGACCGGCTGCGCGCCGACCCGCCGGTGCATGGCCTGCCCACGATCGAACTGCGCCGCGGTGCCGGCGCCTACATCTGCGGCGAAGAGTCGGCGATGATCGAGTCGATCGAAGGCCGGCGCGGCCTGCCGCGGCTGCGTCCGCCCTACGTCGCCGAGTTCGGGCTGCACGGCCGGCCGACGCTGGTGCACAACATCGAGACCCTGTACTGGGTGCGCGAGATCGTCGAGCGCGGCGCCCCCTGGTTCGCGTCGCACGGCCGCCACGGGCGCCAGGGTCTGCGCAGCTTCTCGGTCAGCGGCCGCGTCGCCGAGCCGGGCGTGAAGCGGGCGCCGGCGGGCATCACGCTGCGCGAACTGGTCGACGAACACTGCGGCGGCATGCAACCCGGCCACGAGCTCTACGCCTACCTGCCCGGCGGCGCCTCGGGCGGCATCCTGCCGGCGCGGCTGGCCGACCTGCCGCTGGACTTCGACACCCTGCAGCCGCACGGCTGTTTCATCGGCTCGGCGGCGGTCATCGTGCTGTCGCAGCACGATCGTGCGCTGGACGCCGCGCGCAACGTGATGCGCTTCTTCGCGCACGAGTCCTGCGGCCAGTGCACGCCCTGCCGGGCCGGCACCGCCAAGGCCAGCGCCTTGATGGCGCAGCCGGTGTGGGACGTGCCGCTGTTGACCGATCTGAGCCAGGTCATGCGCGACGCGTCGATCTGCGGCCTCGGGCAGGCCGCGCCCACCGTGATGGACGGCGTGCTGAAACACTTTGCGCACGAGGTGCAGCGATGAATGCCGTCAGCCGCGCCGAACGGGCCCGGCGGCTGCAGGGCAGCGAGCCGACGGTGACCTTCACGCTGGACGGCCGGCCCGTCCAGGCCCGCGCCGGAGAGACGATCATCGAGGTCGCGCAACGCGTTGGCGTCGAGATCCCGCACCTGTGCTGGACGCCGGGGCTGGACCCCGCCGGCAACTGCCGCGCCTGCGTCGTCGAAGTCAAGGGCGAACGCGTGCTCGCCGCGTCGTGCTGCCGTCGCCCCAGTGCGGGCATGGAGGTCGGCACCGCCAGCGAGCGCGCGCGCGCCGCGCAGCGCCTGGTGCTGGAACTGCTGCAGTCCGACCTGTCCGAGATGGCGCACAAGCGCGACAACGAGGTCGACGCCTGGGCCTCCCGACTCGGCCTCGGCCGGCCGCGCTTTGCCGCGCGCGCGCCGATCGCTGCAGACCACAGCCACCCGGCGATCGCCGTCAACCTGGACGCCTGCATCCAGTGCACACGCTGCGTGCGTGCCTGCCGTGACGAACAGGTCAACGACGTCATCGGCCTGGCCTGGCGTGGCGAGCAGGCGCGCATCGCGTTCGACATCGACGATGCGATGGGCGCCTCCACCTGCGTGGCCTGCGGCGAATGTGTGCAGGCCTGCCCGACCGGGGCGCTGGCGCCTGCGAACGGCGCGGCGCTGGTGCTGCCCGACAGGCAGGTCGACACGCTGTGCCCGTATTGCGGCGTCGGCTGCCGGGTGACGCTGCAGGTCAAGGACGACCGCGTCGTCGCCGTCGCAGGCCGCGACGGCCCGGCCAACCACGGCCGGCTGTGCGTGAAAGGCCGCTACGGCATGGACTACGCGCGCCACCCGCAGCGCCTGACGGTGCCGCTGATCCGCCGCGCCGACGCACCCAAGCACGCCGAGATGGCCGCCGACCCGGCAGCGGCGATGCAGTATTTCCGCCAGGCCAGCTGGGAAGAAGCGCTGGCCCACGCCGGCAGCGCGCTGCGGCAGCTGCGCAGCGCGCACGGCCCGCGCGCGCTGGCCGGTTTCGGCTCGGCCAAGGGCAGCAACGAAGAGGCCTACCTGTTCCAGAAGCTGGTGCGGCTGGGTTTCGGCAGCAACAACGTTGACCACTGCACGCGGCTGTGCCATGCCTCCAGCGTGGCGGCCCTGCTCGAGGGCCTGGGTTCGGGCGGCGTCAGCAACCCGGTGCTGGACGTCACGCAGGCCGAGGTGGTGCTGGTCATCGGTGCCAACCCCACGGTCAACCACCCGGTGGCGGCGACCTGGATCAAGAACGCGGTGCGCCGCGGCACGAAGCTGGTCGTCATCGACCCGCGGCGCAACGAGCTGGCGCGCCACGCGCAGCACTTCCTGCAGTTCAAGCCCGACAGCGACGTGGCGCTGCTCAGCGCCATGCTGCACACGATCATCGAGGAAGGCCTGACCGACGCGTCTTTCATCGCCGAGCGCACGCTGGGCTTCGAGGCCCTGCGCGAGCACGTTCGAGGCTGCACCCCGGAACTGGCGGCGCCGATCACCGGTATCGCGGCCGAGACCATCCGCGAGGTGGCGCGGCTGTACGCCACCAGCCGCGCGTCGATGATCCTGTGGGGCATGGGCATCGCCCAGCATGTGCACGGCACCGACAACGTTCGCTGCCTGATTGCGCTGGCGCTGGCCACGGGCCAGATCGGCCGCCCCGGCACCGGGCTGCATCCGCTGCGCGGCCAGAACAACGTGCAGGGGGCGTCGGACGCGGGGCTGATCCCGATGATGTACCCCGACTACCAGCGTGTCACCGACGCCGCCGCGCGCGCGCGCTTCGCCGCCGCCTGGGGCGTGCCTGCCGAGCAGCTGGACCCGCAGGTGGGCCTGACGGTGGTCGAACTGATCCACGCCATGATCGAGCGCCAGGTGCGCGGCATGGTCATCATGGGCGAGAACCCGGCCATGAGCGACCCCGACGCCGACCACGCCCGGCAGGCGCTGGCCAGCCTGGACACGCTGGTGGTGCAGGACATCTTCCTCACCGAAACCGCGTGCCTGGCCGACGTCGTGCTGCCGGCATCGGCCTTCGCCGAGAAGACCGGCAGTTTCACCAACACCGACCGCACGGTGCAGATCGGCCGCGCCGCGCTGGCGCTGCCCGGGCAGGCGCGGCAGGACCTGTGGATCATCACCGCGCTGGCACAGCAGCTCGGCCTGGACTGGTCTGGCTATGGCGCCACACCCGCGGACTGTGCCGATGCCGCTGCCGCGGTGTTCGACGAGATGCACCGCCTCATGCCCAGCATCGCCGGCATCACCTGGCAGCGGCTGCAGCGCGAGGGCAGCGTCACCTACCCCTGCCTCCACGAGGGCGACGCGGGCACGCCGGTGGTCTTCACCGACCGCTTCCCCACCGCCACGGGGCGTGGCCTGTTCGTGCCGCCCACCGGCACGGCGGCCGAGGAGCAGCCCGACGCAGAGTACCCGCTAGTGCTCATCACCGGCCGCCAGCTCGAACACTGGCACACCGGCAGCATGACGCGGCGCTCTGAGGTGCTCGATGCCATCGAACCCGACGCGGTGGCGCTGCTGCACCCGCAGGAACTGGCGCGGCTGGGCGTGCGGCCGGGCGAGCGCATCACGATCACGTCGCGCCGCGGCGAGGTCAGCCTGTACGCGCGCGCCGACGCCGGCATGCCGCCGGGCGCCGTGTTCGCGGCCTTCTGCTGGGCCGAGGCGGCGATCAACAAGCTCACCAACCCGGCGCTGGACCCGGTGGCCAAGATCCCCGGCTTCAAGTACTGCGCAGTGCGGGTGGCACGCGACGCCAGCGTGCCGGTGCAGGACCATGCCGGTGTCGTGGCGGCCAGCGCCTGAGCGCATCGCGGCCCGGCCCACGCTGCTGGCCGCCTGGCTCGTGCTTTGCGCTGCGGCGTCGGCGTCGACTCCACCCTTCCAGGCCCAGATCGTCGACCCGCAGCCGGTGCTGGCGGCGATCGCCGCGGCGCGGCCGGTCGACCTGGGCGGCGCCGCAGTCACCGGCCTGGTGCTGCCGCACCACCGCGTCGCCAGCGACCTGATCGCCAGCGGCATGGTCACGGCGGCGCAGGGGCCGCGCCCCGAGCGCATCGTGATGCTGACGCCCGACCATTTCAAGCGCAGCCCGCGCGCCTTTGCCACCACGCTGCGCGACTTCGACACCGCGTTCGGCGTCGTACCGGTGGACCGCGCCGCAGCGCGCGCGCTGCAGGCCTCCAGCGCAGTGGCGTCGTCGATCCTGTTCGAGCGCGAGCACGGCATCGGCGAGTTGCTGCCCTATGTGAGCCGCCTGTTTCCCGGTGTGCCGGTGCTGCCGGTGGCCATCGCCATCCGCTCCACGCGCGCGCAGTGGGACCGCCTGGTCGACCGGCTCGCGCCGCTGGTGACACCGCGCACGCTCATCATCCAGAGCACCGACTTCAGCCGCTACCTGCCACGCGAGCCGGCGGCGCGGCGCGACCAGCAGATGCTCAACGTCATCGCTGCCGGCGTCGCGCTTGTCGCAGGTCATCGAAGGCCCGGCCCGCGTCGCCGGCGTGGCCATCGCGCCGGGCGTGGTCGACGCCGTGATGCACGACGCCGGTGGCCCCGACGCGATGCCGCTGCTGGCCTTCACGCTGCGTGAACTGTGGAGCCGGGCGCAGGCCGACGCCGGTGTCGACGGGCCGGTGATCCGGCTCGCCGACTACAGCGCGCTCGGTGACCCGGCGCACGGCCTGAACCCGCTGGAAAACGCGGTCAGCCGCCGCGCCGATGCGCTGGCAGCCGCGTGGCCGGCGGACGGCGCGGTGCAGCGTGCGGTGCGCGAGGCCTTCGTCGGCGCACTGGCGCGCGTCGACGACAGCGGCGTCTTCGGCCGCCGCGCCGCGTCCTGGGACGAACTCGAACCGGCGGCGCAGGGCGCGCTGCAGGCCTTCGTGCAGGCGCGGCTGCTCGTCGTGCGCAGCGGCAGCGACGGCCGGCCGTGGGTCGAGGTGGCGCACGAGGCCTTGCTGCGCAAGTGGCCCTTGCTGGTGCGCTGGCTCGAGGAGGAGCGCAGCTTCCTGCTCGGACGGCTGCAGTTGCAGCGGGCGCTGGTCGACTGGCAGGAGGCGCAACCGGCGCAACGCGATTCGACCTTGTTGCAGGGCCTGATGCCGGAGCGCGCGCGCCTGGCTGGCCGACAAACCCGGTGCGCTGGGCCCGGCGCAACGCGATTTCATCGCCGCCAGCGCGGCGCGGGCCGACGCCCGGCAACTGGCTGCGCGGCGGCGGCGCCTCGGGCTCGGCCTGGGCGCGGCGGTGGTGCTGGCCGTCATCGCCGGCCTGGGGGTCTACCTGCAGCAGGCGCGGCTGGCCTCGTCGGCGCTGGCGCTCGATGTCGAGGCCAACCTGTGGCTGCAGCGTTCGGCCGCCGCGCTGGCCTCGGGTCAGCCCGACCGCGCGCTGGCGCAGGCGGCACAGGCCTACGCCGTGCTGCCGGCCGAGAAGACGCGATCGGCGGTCTGGCAGGCCGGCGTGGCGCTGGCGCCGGCGCTGGCCTTCAGCTTTCCCGCGGTGGCGCGCGACGGCACGCTGGCGCCGGCGCCGGCGCCAGCGCCGGGCGCGGTGTCGGCGCTGGCCTGGGGGGCGTCGATGGAGGCACTGGTGGTGGGCGACCGCGCCGGCACGCTGCATGGCCTGCGTCTCACTCCCGAGCCCGCGCTCACGGCACTGGCTGCCGAACGCCGCCTGCCGGCCAGCAACGACCGGCCGGAGGCGGTGCTTGCGCTGCAGCGGCTGGGCGACGGGTCGCAGCTGGCGGTGCTGGAGGACGGCCGCATCCTGCAGCAGCGCAACGCGGGAGGCCCCTTCGACCTGGCGGGGCAGGTCGACGCGCTCGCGGCGGCGGTGGCCACCGATAACGGCGACGGCCTGCTGGTGCTGACCCAGGCCGAGCGCCAGGCGCACTGGGTGCGCTGTGCGCCGGGCGGCGGTTGCCGTCTGCAGCCAGAGTTGAGCGGACTCGGCGCGGCGACCGCCATCGCGCTCGACCCGCGCAGCGGGCAGCTGGCGGTGGCCGACGAGGCCGGCCGGCTGCTGGCCGGCAGCAGCGCGGACACCGCGGCGCTGCGTGCTTTGCGTCCGGACTGGCCCGCCGGCGCCCGCATCCATGCGCTGGCGCTGCGCCCCGATGGCAAGCGCCTGGCCGTTGCCGGCAGTTCGGGCGAGGTGGTGGTGCTCGACGCCGACGATCGCGAGCTGGCGCGCCTGTCGACGCAGGGCGCGGCGGTGCAGCGCCTGGCATGGTCGCCCGACGGCCTGCTGCTGGCCGGCGACTTCGAAGTCGAATCCTTGTGTGTGTGGCGCAGCGCAGCCGGCGACAGCATGGCCCTGGCGGCCGTGCTGGCAGTGCGCGGCGGCGGTGCCGGTGCGCTGGCCTGGTCCGATGACGCGCGGCGGCTGGCCGCCGGCGACCTGGCCGGCCGCCTGCACGTGTGGGACCTGGCCGCGGCGCCGGGCCGAGCCGCGGTGCTGCGCGCCGCAGGTGTGGGGCCGCTGGCCGACATCGATGTGCATGCCGACGGCCGGCGCATCGTCGGTGCCGACGTGCGCGGCCGTGCCGTCGTCTGGGACCTGCCTTCGCAGCGTGTGCAGCAACGCCTGGCGCACGCCGTGGCCGGTGAGTCGCGCAGCGTGCGTTTCCACCCCGTGCTGCCGCGGCTGGCGCTGGCCACGCTGGGCGGCGGCGCCGGCGTCTTCGCGCTCGATGCGGCTGCCGAGCCGACGCTGCTGGAAGGGGCGATCGAGGTGCTGCGCTGGGAGCCCGCGACGGGCCGCCTGCTGACCGGTGGCCAGGACGGTGTGCTGCGCAGCCATGCCGTGGGCACCGGGCAGGCCGAGGCGCTGCCCGAGCCCCACGCCGACGCCTTGATCGCCATGGCCGTGGCACCGGCGGCGGCCGGTGCCGCGCCGGTGGTGTACACGGCCGACACGCGCGGTGTCGTCAAGGCGCATGGCGCAACCGGGACCGGCACCGTGGCGACAGCAGTGAGTGCGGCCGGCCGGCCCTTCGGCGTCGGGTCGCTGTCGTTCCGGGCCGACGGCCAGGCCTGGCTGGCCAGCGGCAACAGCGGCGAGGTGCTGGTCTTCGACCGTGCCACGCGCCAGCTGCGCACGCGGCTGGACACCGGCGCCGACCAGGTGAACGCCGCCGCCTACAGCCCCGACGGCCGTTTCATCGCCGCGCTGGACAACGTCGGGCGCTTGCACGTGTGGCAGGCCGACACCCTGCAGGCCCATGCGTCGCTGTGGCTGCGCAACGAACCCGGCCGCGTCGGCACCGACGCCTACGGCTTCGTCGGGCAACTGCGCGGGCTGGCCTGGCTGCCCGAGTCGCGGCGCGTCGCCATCGCCACCCAGTCCGGCGTGGTGATGGTGCTGGCGGTGCCCACCGAGGACTGGCTGCCGCCTGCTCGCTGACGCCGCCGCCGCGCTGCAGTGCGCGGCGGCGGCGTCGCTACAGCGCCAGCAGGCGGGTCGCCTGGCCCCCCACGCCGCGCAGGAAAGCCTCGCAGCGCGCCAGCTGCTCCAGGCTCACGTATTCGTCGGCCTGGTGCGCCTGGTTGATCGAGCCCGGACCGCAGACCACGGTCGACATGCCGGCGCGCTGGAACAACCCGGCCTCGGTGCCGAAGGCCACCAGTGTCGTCTCCGGGCTGCCGGTCAGCGCCTGCGCCAGGCGCACCGCGGCCTCGTCGGGGCGGGCCTGGAAGGCCGGCATGTCGGCGACCGGCTCGAAGCGGAAACCGGCGCTCGGGTCCACCGCCTTCATCGCCGGCTCCAGCGTGGCCGCGTGTGCGGTCACGCGGCTTTGCATCGCCGCCACGTCGCTGCCCGGCAGGTTGCGGAATTCGTAGTGCACGCGGCAGTCCTCGGGCACCACGTTGTCGGCGATGCCGCCGTTGATCACGCACACCGCGGAGGTGGAATAGGGCACGTCGAAGCCCTCGAAGCGCGGCTCGTGGGCGCGCAGGTCGTCGCCGATGTCGGCGATGTGCGCCACCAGCCGCGCCGCAGCCTCCACGGCGTTGACGGCCAGCGGCGTCAGCGATGAGTGCGCCGCCTTGCCGCGCACGCAGCAGCGCCAGCGGTAGACGCCCTTGTGCGCGATCGCCGGCACCATGGCGGTGGGCTCGCCGACGATGCACAGCCTGGGTGCCACACCGGCGTCGCGCAGATCGGCAATGAGTCCGCGCACGCCGAAGCCGCCCACTTCCTCGTCGTAGCTGAAAGCGTAGTGCAGCGCGAACGGCAGGTCGGCCGCCAGCCAGGCCGCGGTCTGCGCCACGACGAGGCCGATCCAGCCCTTCATGTCGGCACTGCCGCGGCCGTACAGGCGCGCGTCGCGCACCTCGGCCGACAGCGGGTCGACGCTCCAGGCCTGGCCATCCCAGGGCACGGTGTCGGTGTGACCCGACAGCACCAGGCCGCCGGGCTTGCCCGCGCCCAGCGTGGCGAACAGGTTGGCCTTGCGGCGTTCTTCGTCCCAGGTCAGTCGCAGCGGCACGCCCAGCGTGCGCAGGTGGTCGGCGATGCACTCGATGAGCGGCAGGTTGGAGTGGCTGCTGACGGTGTTCAAGCGCACCAGGCGCTGCGCCCAGCTCAGGGCTTCGGGGCTCGGGGTGTGGGTGTCCATGGCCGCAATGTAGCGGCTAGCCTGGATTTCCACGCAGCAAAATTCGCCTAAGCCCTGAGGCCTCGCGCGGGCGCCGGTCACGCGCTCATGATGAGTGGCAGACCGTTCCACCAGGGGATGTTGACCGGTGTTTTGAACAGGGCCGAGTCGACCACG